>NZ_SRHZ01000037.1 GCF_004684085.1 Stenotrophomonas maltophilia | reverse complement strand
GCCCGGCGCTACCCCACCCGTGCGCACCACGGTAGCGCCGGGCCACGCCCGGCGAGCGCGATGCGCGGCACCTCATTCTTCCTCTTCCGGCACATCCTGCGGGTTCAGCGTCTTGCTCTCGCGCTTCGGCGCGGTGAACGGGGTCGGCGTCGGTACGCCCTGCGGGCTGTTGCCGTAGATCATGCGGGCGCCGGCATTCAAGCCACCACCGGCAATTTCCAGCTCGAAGCGCTCTGCATCGCGACGACGGATCTGCTCGGCAATCTCGATCGCGTCGTCCTCATCCGCACCCAGTTCCACCAGTGCGGCCTGGCCAAACAGCACGGCCGACTCAAACGTCTCGCGGATCTGGAAATCGACACCAGCATGGATCAGCCGCAGCGAATGCTCACGGTCGAACGAACGCACCATCAGCTTGGCCTGCGGGAACTCGTGCGCCACCAGCTCAACGATGCGGTCGGCGGCCTCGGCCTTGTCCACGCACACCGCAATCGCACGCGCGGTCGCGGCGCCGGACGCATGCAGCACATCCAGCCGCGTGCCGTCGCCGTAGTAGATCTTGAAACCAAAGCGCGCGGCGCTCTGGATCATCTCCACATCGTTGTCGATGATGGTCACGTCCACGTCGCGCGCCAGCAGCGACTGGCTGGCGACCTGGCCGAAGCGGCCGAAGCCGATCAGCAGCACGCTGCCGGACAGGCCATCGGCCTCGTCCACGCCGTCCATGTTCACCGTCGGCTTCGGCGCCACGCGCTTGTAGACCAGCACCACCAGCGGGGTCAGCGCCATCGACAGCACCACCACGGCGGTGAAGTTGGCGTTGATCTCCAGGTCGATCACGCCCGCCGATGCAGCCGCAGAGAACAGCACGAAGGCGAACTCGCCGCCCTGCGCCATCAGCACGCCACGGTCCAGCGCCTGCGCGTGGTCGCTGCCCATGATGCGCGCCACCACGTAGATGCACAGCGCCTTGGCTGCCATCAGCGCCAGCACCAGGCCGAGGATCAGCTGCCAGTGCGCGGCCACCACGCTCAGGTCCAGCGCCATGCCCACGCTGAGGAAGAACAGGCCCAGCAGGATGCCGCGGAACGGTTCGATGTCCGCTTCGATCTGGTGGCGGAAGGTCGATTCGCTCAGCAGCACGCCGGCCAGGAACGCGCCCATCGCCATCGACAGGCCCGACAGCTGCATCAGCAGCGCCGCACCCAGCACCACCAGCAGCGCGGCGGCGGTCATCACCTCGCGCGCCTTCGATTCGGCCAGCAGGCGGAACAGCGGGTTGAGCAGGAAGCGGCCGACCAGCACCAGGCCGACGATGGCACCCACGCCGATCGCCACCGACAGCCAGCGCGAACCCTCGCCATCGGCACTGCCCGCGCTCGGGCCCATCCAAGCCACCAGCGCCAGCAACGGCACGATCAGGAGGTCTTCGAACAGCAGGATGGAGACGATCTTCTGCCCCGACGGCAGCGCGATGTCGCCGCGCTCGGCCAGCAGCTGCATCACCACCGCGGTGGAGGTCAGCACGAAGCCGGTGGCGCCGATGAAGGCCACCTGCCACGGCAGGCCGAACAGCTTGGCGATGCTGGTCAGCACCAGCGCGCAGGTGACGATCTGCAGCGTGCCAAGCCCGAAGATTTCCTTGCGCAGGCTCCACAGGTGCGAGGGCCGCATTTCCAGGCCGATCACGAACAGGAACATCACCACGCCGAGCTCGGCGGTATGCAGGATCGCCTGCGGGTCTGAGAACCAGCCCAGCCCGAACGGTCCGATCGCCAGGCCAGCGGCGAAGTAGCCTAGTACCGAGCCCAGACCGGCCCGGCGGAACAAAGGCACCATCACCACCGCCGCGCCCAACAGGGCGACGACCTTGACCAGCTCGCTGGTCGCTGCTTCTACCGCCATGCGGTGTTTTCCCCAAGATCCAGAATCGGCCTCAACAATAGAGCAATGCCGATGACGGCAATAGCACGCATGTTGCGTCTGATTGTCTTGGAGGTGGAACGATGCCGGGAGTGACCCCCGACATCATCCCGAATTCCGACGCACCCATCCACGCATGGCGTGGATCTACTAATGCATCGGTAGATCCACGCCATGCGTGGATGACGCCCCGGCCGGATTCAATCCCCGGTGGACCCACGCCATGCGTGGATGACGCCCCGACCGGGTTCAATCCCCGGTAGATCCACGCCATGCGTGGATGACGCCCGGCCGGGTTCACCCACCCCGGCAAAACGCGGCGTAATCGATATACCCCGGGAACGGCACGCCCGGCGCGCACACCGGGCAATGTGGGTCCGGCCGGATGCCGGTCTCGCGGAAGCGCATGCCCAGCGCATCGAAGCGCAACAGCCGCCCCACCAGCGGCTCACCAATACCCAGCAGCAGCTTCAGCACCTCGGTGGCCTGCAGCACCCCGGCCAGGCCGGGCAGCACGCCCAGCACGCCAGCCTCGGAACAGTTCGGCGCGAACTCCGGCGGCGGCGGCTCCGGGAACAGGCAGCGGTAGCACGGTGCAACGCCACGCTGGCGGCCGGCATCAAACACGCTTACCTGGCCGTCGAAGCGCTCGATGGCGGCATACACCAGCGGCGTGGCGTGCTTGATGCAGGCGTCGTTGAGCAGGTAGCGCAGCGGGAAGTTGTCCGAGCCATCCAGCACCACGTCCACACCGTCCAGCAGGCGATCGACATTCTCCGAAGTTACCCGCTCGGGCACGGCCTCAACCTCGATCGACGGGTTCAGCGCCAGCAGCCGCTCGCGTGCGGAATCGACCTTGAGCTGGCCCACGCTGGCTTCGGTATGCACGATCTGCCGGTGCAGGTTGCTGCGCTCCACGCGATCGTGGTCGGCGAAGCGCAGGTGCCCTACCCCGGCCGCAGCCAGATAGAAGCCAGCCGGTGCGCCCAGCCCACCCGCGCCCAGCACCAGCACGCGCGACTGCTGCAGCGTGCGCTGGCCGGCCTCGCCCACCTGCGGCAGCAGCAGGTGGCGCGAGTAGCGGTCGTAGAAGTCGCGGTCAGCGGCACTGGTCAGCGGCTGCACCAGCGGCAGCGACTGTTCGCGCCAGGCTACGGTACCGCCCGTCACGGAAGCGACGTAGGTGTAGCCGGCCTCCAGCAGGAACTGCGCGGCATCGGCCGAGCGCTTGCCGCTCTGGCAGATCAACAGGATCTCCTGGTCGTGCCGCGGCAGATGCGCGGCCGGGTCGGCCTGCAGCTCGCCCTTGGCCACGCCGCGCGCGCCTTCGGCCATCCCGCCGGCCCGTTCGTGCGCCTCGCGTACATCGATCAGCACGGCGCCATGGGCCAGGCGCTCGCGCGCCTGCGCGGGGGAAAGCTCTTGGATGCTCATGGCCGCATTATCACGCAGGCTGCCCTGCCTTGCCTTGACCAATGCCCGGCGCTACCCGGACTACCCGCGCCCGCCGTGCTGTTGCTGAAGAAGACCGATCAGCGCTTTCAGCCCGGGCGGCACATGCCGATGGCCCGGGTAGTACAGCGAAAGCCCGGGAAATTCGGGACACCAGTCCTCAAGCAGCCGCAACAGGCGGCCATCGGCCAACGGCTCTAGCGCCAGATGTTCGGGAACGAAGGCAATACCGATACCTTCAATGGCCGCGTCGACCATCAATGGCTGGTCCGTCAGCGTGATCGGCCCGGAGACGTTCACCCGCTCGGCCGTGCCTTGATGCTCGAACTCCCACCGGTAGATCGCCCCACTTTCGAAGCGGAAACGAATGCAGTCGTGCTGATGCAGGTCCAGCGGCCGCAGTGGCCGGCCACGCGCCTGCAGGTACGCCGGCGAGGCAACCGCCGCGAACCGCATGGGGGCGGTGACTGCTATCGCGACCATGTCCCGCGGCACCGCTTCGGTCAGGCGGATACCCGCATCGAAACCGTCCGAAACAATATCGCCCAACCTGCCGTCACTGACGATGTCCAGGTGGACCTGCGGGTACTGGCGCAGGAACCGCGCAAGCACCGGCTTCAGTACGAGCCGTATGGCGCCTTCACTGGCGTTGATGCGGACCGTGCCGCGCGGCGTGCCGGCTTCGGAATCCACGGACTGCAGGGCCTCCTCGATCGAGGCCATGGCCGGCCGCAGCTTTTCCGCCAGGCGCTCCCCGGCGTCGGTCAGCGAGACGCTGCGCGTGGTGCGGTTGAACAGGCGCGCACCCAGCCGCTGCTCGAGCGCCTTGATCGCATGACTGATTGCCGACGGGGTGATGTTCAATTCTGCCGCCGCGCTGCGGAAGCTGCGATGTGCTGCCACCGCCAGGAACGCGGTGAAGGCGGTCAGATCACCACCGCCGGACTGCTGAATGATCTTCACCATATCGTGAAATATTGAAGCGATTGTCTTGATAGTCAACCGATTCTACGCTCCCGGTTGTCCGTGGGCACAGGCCCTCGGCGCTCACCCACCGGGACAGGATCAAGACGATGAAAACGATGAAAGCGGTTGTGATGACCGGGCCGAATGCGCCGTGGCAGGTACAGGACGTGCCGGTGCCCGTGATCGAACCGGGCCAGGTACTGGTCAAGGTCCACGCATCAGGCATGTGCTACACGGACGTGTGGGCAACCCAGGGCTATGGCGGCGACATCTACCCGCAGACGCCGGGGCATGAGGTGGTCGGCGAGGTCGTGGAAGTAGGCGCCGGTGTGCACTCGCGTCGGGTGGGTGATCGCGTGGGCACTACATGGGTCCAGTCGTCCTGCGGCCGATGCCCCTACTGCCGCGAGAACCGCCCCTTGTCCGGGCAGACCGCGATGAACTGCGATGCACCTCGCACCACCGGCTTCGCCGCCCAAGGTGGCCACGCGCAGTACATCGCCCTCTCTGCCGAAGGCACGGTGCTGCTGCCTGACGGCCTTTCCTACGTGGACGCGGCGCCGATGATGTGCGCCGGCTACACGACCTGGAGCGGGCTGCGTGATGCGGCGCCCCAGCCACGGGAGAAGGTCGCGGTACTTGGCATCGGCGGACTGGGACATGTTGCCCTGCAGCTGTCCAAGGCCTGTGGCTTCGAGACCATCGCCATCACCCATTCCGCAGACAAGCATGCACTGGCCCTGCAGCTGGGCGCCGACCAGGTCGTGGCCAACGGCAAGGAACTGAAGGCGATCGGCGGCGCCGACGTGTTGCTGGTGACCACCAATGAATTCAGCTCGGCCGAAGAAGCGATGAACGGCCTGCGGGTCGACGGGCGCGTTGTTCTGTGTGGACTGGACTTCAGTAAGCCGTTCTCGATCTCGTCCGAGGGCGTGCCGTTCCACATGATGCGCCAGCGTGTGATCGGCGCCACCCATGGTGGCCAGCACTACCTCAGCGAAGTGCTGCAGCTTGCTGCCGCCGGCAAAGTAAAGCCGATGGTCGAGACCTTTGATCTGGACCGCGCGACCGAAGCCTATGATCGGCTTTCGTCGGGAACAATGAGATTCCGTGGCGTGCTGTTGCCGTGGGGCAGTGCCTGAGAGCGGGCGCCCGACGCCGCCGGGCATGGCCCGGCGCTCCGGCATCTGCAACGAAAAAGGCGGCCCTGCGGCCGCCTTCTCGTGGATCACTTGCCCTTGACGTGCTTCATCAAGCGCCGCTTGGCCTTGACCTGCCGCTCGGTGAGGACGTTCTTCTTGCCCTCGTACGGGTTGGTACCCTCGCGGAAGATGAAGCTCACCGGCGTGCCGATCAGCTTGAAGCGCTTGCGGAAGAAGTTCTCCAGGTAGCGCTTGTACGACTCCTGCAGCTCCTTCAGGCGCGTGCCGTGCACGATGAAGGTGGGCGGATTCGCGCCGGCCGGGTGCACGTAACGCAGCTTGGAAACGTGGCCGCGGATGGTCGGCGGCGGGTTGGTCTCGTAAGCCACTTCCAGCGCCTTGTTCACTTCGCTGGTGGTGAAGGTCTTGTTCGCCGATTCGTGCGCGCGGTGCACCGCACGGAACAGCTCGCGCAGGCCCGAGCCATGCTTGGCCGAAATGCGCACCGACTCAGCCCACGGCACGAAGCCCAGGCGGAGCGACAGCATGGTTTCGGCCTGCTCGCGCTGGTATTCGGTCAGGCCATCCCACTTGTTGATGGCGATGACCAGCGCGCGGCCGGCATCGAGCACGGCGCCGAGCACGGTGGCGTCCTGGTCGGTCACGCCTTCGGTGGCATCCAGCATCAGCACGGCCACCTGGCACTGCTCGATCGACTGCATGGTCTTGACCACCGAGAACTTCTCGACAACCTCGTCCACGCGCGAACGGCGGCGCAGGCCGGCAGTATCGATCAGGCGGTACTCGCGGCCATCACGCTCCAGGTCCACGGCGATCGAGTCGCGGGTGGTGCCCGGCACGTCGGAGGCGATCATGCGCTCCTCGCCGAGGATGCGGTTGACCAGGGTCGACTTGCCCACGTTCGGGCGGCCGACGAAGGCGATGCGGATGCGGTTCGGATCGTTGTCCAGTTCTTCGCCGCTGCCTTCTTCGGGCAGGCGCTGGACCACTTCTTCGAGCAGGTCATCCAGGCCCTGGCGATGCGCGGCCGACACGGTCAGCATCTCGCCGAAGCCGTAACGGGCGAACTCCGAACGCACGGTGTCCTCGTCGGTGCCGTCGATCTTGTTGATCAGCAACAGCGTCGGGCGCGACAGCTTGCGCAGCCAGGCCAGGATCTCATCGTCCATGGCCGAGGTGCCGTCACGGGCATCGACCACGAACAGGATCAGGTCAGCTTCCGCCGCAGCGGCGCGGGCCTGGCGGGTGGTTGCACCTGCCAGACCCTCTTCCTCTTCCGCGATACCGCCGGTGTCGACGACGAGGAAATGATTGTCCTCGTCGAGACGGCAGACGCCGTAGTTGCGGTCGCGGGTGACGCCGGGCTGGTCATGGACCAGCGCGTCACGGGTGCGCGTAAGCGCATTGAAAATAGTCGACTTGCCGACATTCGGCCGTCCAACCAGGGCGACCAAAGGCAGCATCGCGATTACTCCATTTTTAATTTGCCAACCGGAAGGCGGTCAGCTTGCCATCAACGTTCTGCACCAGCAGCACCCCGTCTACGACGATTGGCTGGGCAAGCAGGGCGTCACCGCCACTCTTCGCCCGTGCTGCCATCGCCCCATCGGCGGTCTTCAACCAGTGCACGTATCCCTTGTAGTCACCGACCACCACGTAGTCGCCGTGCAGCGCCGGGCCGGTCAGCAGACGACGCGCCAGCTCGGTCTGCGACCACATTGCCGCGCCGGTCGCCTTGTCCAGGCCGAACACGCCGCCCTTGTTGTCGGTAACGAAAACATTGCCCGACGAAACCGCCACGCCACCGGCGCCGCCATGGTCGCGCGCCCAGAGGGGGCGACCGGTCGGGCCTTCAATGGCCATGGTCTGGTTCTTGAAGCTGCTCACATAGAGGGTGTTGCCCTCCAGTACCGGGGCGCCATCGACGTCGGCCATGCGCTCCAGCTCGGTACGGCCTTCGCCGTTGCCCAGATTCTGTTCCCACAGGGTGCGGCCATCCTGCATGGCGAGCGCGGCAACCGCGCCCTCGTCCTTGCCGATGAACAGCACGCCCGGACCGGTCACCACCGGCGCGTTGCCACGCACGGTCAGCGCCGGCAGCTCGCTCGGGTTGAACCACTTCTGGGTGCCGTTGCCGACATCGAACGCGGTCACACGACCATCATTGCTGCGCACGAAGACCATGCCCTGGGCAATGGCCGGTGCGGCGATGACTTCACCCGGAACACGGGCGCGCCACTTCTCGCTGCCATCGTTGATGTCCAGGGCGATGACCTGGCCATCAAGCGTGCCGATCACGACCAGGTTCTCACCGACACCCGGGCCGCCGGACAGGCGCAGCTTGGCCTTCTTCTTTTCTTTCTTCGGTTCCCAGGTCCAGACCTTCTTGCCGGTCTGCAGGTCGATGGCGTGAACGCCACCGGTGATCGCCGCGGCGAACACGTGACCGTTGGCCACGGCCGGGCCCTGGCGCACGCCGATGCGGCGCTCGCCCTTGCCGAGGTTGACCGACCAGGCCTTGTTGACCTTCACGGAGGGCTCGAACTTGACCAGTTCAGCCGGCTCCTGGGCCTTCTTCGCTGCCGCGTCCTTGCCGGCGAACCAGCCCTTGACGGTGCTGCAGCCAGTCAGCGCCATGCCCATCAGGAGCACGGTGGCGACGCGGGTGATCATGACCTTCTGACTCATCAAACCGACTCCGCAGGGGCGGCGACCGTGCCGCCAGCATCCATAACCTTGGTTTCCAGCAGGCGCCGCTGCGGCGCTGCCACGTCCAGCGACTTCAGCGCCTTCTCGTACTGTGCACGGGCGTCATCGCGCTTGCCCTGCGCCATCAGCGCGTCGCCATGGATTTCCAGGCTGCTGCTGTCAGTGGCGCTGCCGAGCAGCTTGATGGCCTCGTCGCTCTTGCCGGTGGCCACCAGCAGGCGTGCCACGCGCTGGTCGACCACGCGCTGCAGGTCGCCTTCAACCTTCACGGCGCGCAGGGTGGCCAGCGCTTCCTCGTTCTTGCCGGCGTCGACCTGGGCCTTGGCCAGCTGCAGCGCCGCGAGGTCGCCGTAGATGCTGGACGGGCCGGCTTCGAGCGCCTTGACCGCCTTGGAGGCGTCGTCAAGCTTGTTCTGCTGCAGGCCGACCAGGGCCTTCTGGTACTCGACATTGGCCGAGGCCAGCTTGCCGCCCTGATCCTTCTGGTACCACTGCCAACCGGCAATGGCACCGATGGCGATGACTACGCCACCGAGGATGCTGGCGCCATTCTTCCGCAGCCAGCTGCGGACGCGTTCACTTTGTTCGTGCTCGTCGAGCAGATCGTCGATCGCCATGCGTACTCTCGCCCCGCCCGTCGGGAGGGACCATTGGGATTAATCGAAGGTGGTGAAACCGCGCCTCAGTGCGAAACCGGGACTACGGAGCCTTCAGAGGATACCTGAAAGCGTGCCACGTTGGCTCGCTGGTAAGGGGTCAGATCGACGATAGCGCCATTCTGCTGAACCTGGACCGCCGAGGCATTGCCCAAGGTGACCCGGGCAACCTGGCCCGGCGTGAAGCTGCGGCTCTCGCCGGACTTGATCAGTGCCTTTTCGACACTGGTACCGTCGGGGCCGCCGATATCGACCCAGCTGTCGCCATTGAACTGCATCTCCAGCGTATTGGCTGCAGCCGCGGCCGGGGCCGAACGCGGCACCGGCGCCAGCGAGGCCACGTACGGGGTCGCCGCCGGCTTGCTGGCCGGAGCTGCGACCACGTCGACCGGGGTGGAAGGCTCGATGCCTGCCGCAGACGGGGTCACCGGCACGGCAGCCGGCAGCGCGTCCAGCGACGCGGTGTTCGGCGACGGGGTGGCACTGCCATCGAAGTGGCCACGGGTGGCGAACCACACCGGCACGGCCAGTACCGCGGTGATGCCGACATAGAGCACGCGCCGGCCAAGGTTCTCGGCAATACGGCGCGCACGCGGGGTATGGGTATGGCTGACCAGGGTGGGCGGGACCACCGGCCCGACCTGGGCCTGCTCCAGCAGCTGGCCCACGTCCACATCGAGCAGGCGCGCATAGCTGCGCAGCTGGCCGCGCACGAACACCGGCGCGCCGAGCTTCTGCCATTGCTCTTCTTCCAGGGACCTGACCACCTGGATCGGCATGCGCAGGCGCGAGCCGACATCCTCGAGGGTCAGTCCGGCCGCCTCACGGGCCTGGCGCAGGCGGGTGCCGCAGCCGGCCGCAGTCTCGAGAGCGCTCACAGTCTGGTCATCAATCACAATGCATCAACCCTGGAGTTAGGAGCCCGCTTCCTGCGGAAATTCCTGTCGAATCCGCTGAAGATAGCGATCAGATGCCGCTCGATCACCCAGCCGCGCTTCGATTTGAGACGCAAGTTGTAACACGGAACGCGTTGCGGGTGCAGCTGCAATCCTACGTTCGGCGAAGGCCCGGGCCTCCATGAAGCGCCCCTGGCGGACGCTCAGCTGGGCCATCGCTTCCAGTGCGACCGGGTTGGCGGGCAGCGCCGCCAGCGCCGCGCGCAGGTCGCGTTCGGCACGCTCAAGCTGGCCCGCATCCAGGGCACAGCTTCCGGCATTGGCCTGTGCTTCGGCGGCCCCGGCATTGCCGGGTGCCTGCCGCGCACGGTCGAACCAGATCAGCGATTCGGCCGCACTGCCCTGCTGGCACAGCCAGGCACCGTAATTGTTGAGCACGTCGCCACGCTGCGGCGCCAGTTCGGCGGCCTTGCGGAAATTCTCGCCCGCCTGCTGGCTACGGCCGCGGCGCTCGTCGATGCCCGCCAGCAGCACCAGGCCGTCGGGGGCAGTGGGCACCAATTTCTGTGCCTCGCGCGCCTTGCGCTCGGCGGCGTCCAGATTGCCGGACTGGATGTCGCGACCAGCCAGGGTCAGCAACTCCTGCCAGCGCACCTGCTGGCGCACGCCATCCGGATCGCGAACCGAATAGACCGGTGCCTCGCTGGGGCCCAGCTTGGCCTTCGGATGGGATTTGCAGCCGCTGACCGTGACGGCCAGCACGCCTGCGAACAGGGCCAGCCAGAGGCGATCAGGCCGCCGCATCGCTCCCCTTCCCCGCCTGCAGCGTCTTGTTGAACTCCGCCTGGCGGCGGGTGCGGTCCATCACCTGGCCCTTGAGCTGGCCACAGGCGGCGTCGATGTCGTCGCCACGCGTACGGCGGACCATGGTCAGCACGTTGCTGTCGAGCAGGATCTTCTGGAAGGCGCGGATATGCGCTTCTTCCGAACGCTCGTAGCGGGTACCCGGGAACGGGTTGAACGGGATCAGGTTGACCTTGCCCGAATCCTTGGCCTGCACCGCGTTGTCGAACTGGCGCATCAGGCGGGCCAACTCGCGGGCATGCTCGGGCTTGTCGTTGATGCCCTTCATCAGGGTGTATTCGAAGGTGACCGATTCACGGCGCTTGTTGGCGCGCAGGTAGCGTGCGCAGGAAGCCATCAGCTCGGCGATCGGGTACTTCTTGTTGAGCGGCACCAGCGTCTCGCGCAGCGCATCGTTCGGCGCATGCAGCGACACCGCCAGCGACACGTCGCTCTCGGTCGACAAGCGGTCGATCTGCGGCACCAGGCCGGAGGTCGACAGGGTCACGCGCTTGTTGGCCAGGCCGTAGCCCAGATCGTCGCGCATCACGCTCATGGCGCGCACGACGTTGTCGAAATTCATCAGCGGCTCGCCCATGCCCATCATCACCACGTTGGTGAGGCGGCGCATCTGGTGCGGCACGTTGCCCAGGTGGCGTGCGGCAACCCACACCTGGCCGATGATCTCGGCGGTGGTCAGATTGCGGTTGAAGCCCTGGGTAGCGGTGGAGCAGAACGTGCAGTTCAGGCCACAACCGACCTGCGAGGACACGCACAGCGTGCCGCGGGTCTTGTCGGGGATGTACACGGTCTCGATGGCGTTCTTGCCATCCACGCCCATCGCCAGCAGCCACTTGTGGGTGCCATCGGCGGAGGGCTTGTCGAACACGATGTTCGGGACGAGGACCTCGGCATGCTCCTGCAGCTTGGCGCGCAGGACCTTGCCGAGGTCGGTCATCTCATCGAACTCGGTGACGTAGCGATGGTGGATCCACTTCATCACCTGGTGGGCACGGAACTTCTTCTCGCCAAGAACCTCGACGAAAAACTTTTCCAGGCCCGCGCGATCGAGGTCGAGCAGGTTCTGCTTGCCAGCCGTGGGTGCCGACTTCGGCAGCGGCTGGATGGCGATTTTCTGTACGACCTCGTTCACGGCATTACTCTCAGCGCGAAACGACTTCGGTGGCGGCGAAGAAGTAGGCGATTTCAATCGCTGCATTCTCGACCGAGTCCGAGCCGTGGGCGGCGTTCGCATCGATGGATTCGGCGAAGTCGGCGCGGATGGTGCCTGCGGCGGCTTCCTTCGGGTTGGTGGCGCCCAGCAGGTCGCGGTGGGCCAGGACGGCGTTCTCGCCTTCCAGGGCCTGGATCATCACCGGGCCGGAGATCATGAACTCGACCAGCGCGTTGAAGAACGGACGCTCGCGGTGCACGGCGTAGAAGCCTTCGGCTTCACGGCGCGACAGCTGCTTGTACTTGGCGGCCACGACCTTCAGGCCCGCCTTTTCGAAGCGGGCGTAGATTTCGCCGATGACGTTCTTGGCAACGGCGTCCGGCTTGATGATCGAGAGGGTGCGCTCCAGCGCCATGGGATGTCTCCAATGGAATCGGGCCGCTGATGGCCCGAAGGGTAACAAAAAAAAAGCCGCGTCGAAACGCGGGCTTAGCCTGATAAACGTGCGCGGATTGTAAAAGATCCCGCTGAGTAGTGCCAGCCCATGGCTGGCAGCCCGGCCCCCGTTGCCAGCCTTGGGCTGGCACTACTGAATGCCCTGTAACCGTCCCGGCTGTTTTGCTGCACTGCAAAATGCCATACGCTACCGTCTGGTTCTAGTATCAAACAATCGTTTGATTAAGGTCCGCCCGCCCGATGGCCAAGCCCGCCCACTTCTCGACCAAGGACCGGATCCTCGGCGCCGCCGAGGAGCTGTTCGCCCAGCACGGCTTCGCCGGCACCTCGCTGCGCCAGGTCACCAGCCAGGCCGACGTCAACATCGCCGCGGTCAACTACCACTTCGGCTCCAAGGAAAACCTGGTCAATGAGGTGTTCCGCCGCCGCATGGACGAGATGACCGGCGCCCGCCTGACCCAGCTCGAACGCGCCCGCAGCGAGCACCCCGGCCAGTTGCGCCCGGTGCTTGCAGCCTTTGTCGAACCGGCACTGGCCATGGCCCAGGACCGCCAGAGCGGCGGCGCCTTCGTGCGCGTGATCGCCCGCGCCTATGCCGAGAAGAACGACAACCTGCGCAAGTTCCTGTCCGACCACTACGGCCATGTGCTGCGCGCGTTCGGCAAGGCCATTGCCGAATGCGTGCCGGACCTGAGCAAGGAAGAGCTGTACTGGCGGCTGGATTTCCTGGCCGGTTCGCTCACCTATGCCATGGCCGACTTCGGGCTGATCAAGCGTCCCGCCGGTGTCACCGAAGCGGCGCATCGTGCCCATGCTGCCCATGAACTCATCCATTTCGCCGAGGCCGGGTTCCGCGCCGCCGCTCGCAGCGGCAACGCCCTGCCTGCCTCCATTGATTCCACCCAGTAACTGCTGACCAACAAAGGCCCTACACCATGTCCAATTCCCTGCTAGTCCGCCGCGCCGCCGTGCTGGGTGCCGGCGTCATGGGTGCCCAGATCGCCGCCCACCTCACCAACGCTGGCGTCGACACCGTGCTGTTCGACCTGCCCGCGAAGGAAGGTCCGGCCGACGGCATCGTGCTGAAGGCGATCGCCAACCTGGGCAAGCTGAGCCCGGCGCCGCTGGCCAGCAAGTCGCTGGCCGAAGCCATCACCCCGGGCAACTACGAGAGCAGCCTGGAGCAGCTGAAGGACTGCGACCTGATCATCGAAGCCATCGCCGAGCGCATGGACTGGAAGCAGGACCTGTACAAGAAGATCGCCCCGTTCGTGGCCGACCACGCCGTGCTGGCGTCCAATACTTCCGGCCTGGGCATCAACAAGCTGGCCGACGTGCTGCCCGAGCAGCTGCGCCACCGCTTCTGCGGCGTGCACTTCTTCAACCCGCCGCGCTACATGCACCTGGCTGAGCTGATTCCGGCCACCACCACCGATGCCTCGGTGCTGGAAGGCCTGGAAGCCTTCCTGGTCACCACCCTGGGCAAGGGCGTGGTGTACGCCAAGGACACCCCGAACTTCATCGGCAACCGCATCGGCGTGTTCTCGATCCTGTCCACCATCCACCACACCCAGCAGTTCGGTCTGGGCTTTGATGAAGTGGACGGCCTGACCGGCCCGCTGGTCGGCCGCCCGAAGTCGGCTACCTACCGCACCTCCGACGTGGTTGGCCTGGACACCATGGCCCACGTCATCAAGACCATGGGCGACACCCTGCCGAATGACCCGTGGCATGAATTCTTCAAGTCGCCGAAGTGGCTGGACGCGCTGATTTCCAAGGGCGCACTGGGCCAGAAGACCGGCGCGGGCATCTTCCGCAAGGTCGGCAAGGACATCGTGGTGCTGGACCTGGAAAAGCAGGACTACCGTCCGGCCGACCGCGCTGCCGCACCGGAAGTGGTGGAGATCCTGAAGATCAAGAACCCGGCCGAGAAGTTCGCCAAGCTGCGTGAGAGCCAGCACCCGCAGGCGCAGTTCCTGTGGGCGACCTTCCGCGACCTGTTCCACTACAGCGCCTACCACCTGGCCGACATCGCCGAGACCGCGCGCGACGTGGATCTGGCCATCCGCTGGGGCTACGGCTGGTCGCTGGGTCCGTTCGAAACCTGGCAGGCCGCCGGCTGGAAGCAGGTCGCACAGTGGATTGCCGATGACATCGTGGCCGGCAAGAGCATGAGCAATGCGCCGCTGCCGGATTGGGTGTTCGACGGCCGCGATGGCGTGCACGCTGCAGAAGGCAGCTACAGCCCGTCGCGCAATGCCAAGCTGCCGCGTTCGTCGCTGCCGGTGTACCAGCGCCAGCGCTTCCCGGATCCGCTGCTGGGCGAAACGTTCGCCCCGGGCGAGACCGTGTTCGAGAACGACGGCGTGCGCATGTGGCACGACGGCGACGGCATTGCCGTGGTCAGCTTCAAGACCAAGATGAACACCGTATCCGACCATGTACTGGATGGCCTGCAGGAATGCGTCTCGCGCGCCGAGAAGGACTTCCAGGGCCTGGTGATCTGGCAGCAGAAGGAACCCTTCTCCGCCGGTGCCGATCTGGCCGGCGCGCTGGGCCTGCTGCAGGCCGGCAAGGTCGACCAGTTCGAAGAAATGGTGCACAACTTCCAGCGCACCAGCCAGCGCATCAAGTACTCGCTGGTGCCGGTGGTGGCTGCGGTGCGCGGCTTGGCCCTGGGTGGCGGCTGCGAGTTCCAGATGCACAGCGCCAAGACCGTGGCCTTCCTGGAAAGCTACATCGGCCTGGTCGAGGCCGGCGTCGGCCTGCTGCCGGCCGGTGGTGGCCTGAAGGAACTGGCCGTGCGCGCTTCGCAGGCCGCAGGCCCGGGCGGCGACGTGTTTGCCGAACTGAAGAAGACCTTCGAGACCGTGGCGATGGCCAAGGTGTCCAACTCGGCGGTCAACGCCCAGGAACTGGGCCTGCTGCGCAGCACCGACAAGGTGGTGTTCAACAGCTACGAGGCGCTGTACATCGCCAAGGCCGAGGCCCGTGCGCTGGCCGAAGCGGGCTACCGTCCGCCGCTGCCGGCACGCCGCATCCAGGTGGCCGGTGACGTTGGCATCGCCACCTTCAAGATGATGCTGGTCAACATGCTGGAAGGCCGTTTCATCAGCCCGTACGACTACGAGATCGCCGAGCGCATCGCCACCGTGCTGTGCGGCGGCAAGGTCGACCGCGGCACCCTGGTGGACGAAGAGTGGCTGCTGACCCTGGAGCGCAAGCACTTCGTCGAACTGGCCCAGCAGGAAAAGACCCAGGCCCGCATCGCGCACATGCTGAAGACTGGCAAGCCGCTGCGGAACTGACGGAAGACATCGGTAGTGCCGGCCGCTGGCCGGCAACCTCTTCCAACCCCTATTCAAGAGATCACTGCAATGACCAAGCAAATCCAGGACGCCTACATCGTCGCCGCCACCCGCACCCCGGTGGGCAAGGCGCCCAAGGGCATGTTCCGCAACACCCGCCCCGACGACATGCTTGCGCACGTGCTGCGCAGCGTCGTGGCCCAGGCGCCGGGCGTGGACGTCAACCGCATCGATGACGCGATCATCGGCTGTGCGATGCCCGAAGCCGAGCAGGGCATGAACGTGGCGCGCATCGGCGTACTGCTGGCCGGCCTGCCGGACACCATCGCCGCGCAGACCGTGAACCGTTTCTGTTCCTCCGGCCTGCAGGCCGTGGCGATGGCCGCCGACCAGATCCGCCTGGGCAACTCGGACCTGATGCTGGCCGGCGGCACCGAGTCGATGTCGATGGTGCCGATGATGGGCAACAAGATCGCGATGGCGCCGAGCGTGTTCGACAACGACCACGTGGCCATCGCCTACGGCATGGGCATCACCGCCGAAAAGGTCGCTGAAGAATGGAAGGTCTCGCGCGAAGACCAGGACGCCTTCGCCCTCGCCTCGCACCAGAAGGCGATGGCCGCGATCCAGAACGGCGACTTCAAGGACGAGATCAGCCCCTACGAGATCGTCTCGCACCTGCCGGACCTCGCTGATGGCAAGCGCATCATCACCCGCAACAAGGTGGCCGACACCGACGAAGGCCCGCGTCCGGATTCCTCGGCTGAAGGCCTGGCCAAGCTGCGCCCGGTGTTCCGCAACGGCCAGTTCGGCGGCACCGTCACCGCTGGCAACTCGTCGCAGATGAGCGATGGCGCCGGTGCCGTGCTGCTGGCCTCGGAGCAGGCGATCAAGGACTACGGCCTGACCCCGCTGGCGCGTTTCGTCAGCTTCTCGGTGGCCGGCGTGCGTCCGGAAGTGATGGGCATCGGCCCGATCGCCGCGATCCCGAAGGCGTTGAAGCAGGCCGGCCTGACGCAGGACCAGCTGGACTGGATTGAACTGAACGAAGCCTTCGCCGCGCAGTCGCTGGCCGTGATCCGCGATTGCGGCCTGGACCCGAGCAAGGTCAACCCGCTGGGCGGCGCGATTGCCCTGGGTCATCCGCTGGGTGCGACCGGCGCGATCCGTACCGCGACCCTGCTGCACGGCCTGCGTCGTCGCCAGCAGAAGTACGGCATGGTGACGATGTGCATCGGCACCGGCATGGGCGCAGCGGGCATTTTCGAGGCGCTGTAAGGTTCAAAGCGTTGCCGGCGGACGTTTCGGTTTGCTGTGGGGCCCGGGTGGGTGAGGCTGCCCGGGACACGCCGTAAACCCGTCCCTGGGGGCTCGATGGCGCCATCCATGGCGCCAACGGTCCCGGTCAGCCTCACCCACCCGTGCCATCCAACATTCCGCGCGGCGGAGGGATGAGCAAAGGCAGGGTCAAAGGCCGGGGTCAGAGCCCTTTGCTGCGCAAAGGGATCCGACCCCAGTAGATCCACGCCATGCGTGGATGCCTCTGCTCTGGAAACGAAAAAGGCAGCCATAGGCTGCCTTTTTTGCTTGTGCTTCTGCCTTTGATTCCGCCCTTCCCGTCCGCGCCGCACGGAAACTGTCGAGAGGGGGCGGATGGCCCTCTCCAAAACCGTTGGCGCCATGGATGGCGCCATCGAGCACCATGGAAGGGCTTTGGCGTGTTTTGGAGAGGGCCATCCGCCCCCTCCCCCACGTATCAATCAAGGCGCTACACGGAGCGCTTGATAAACCTTATTCCGCCAACATCGCCGTCAGTTTCTCCCGCGCCGGGCCAGCCAGCTTCGGGTTGTCCAGCGCGAAGCGGATCGTCGCTTCCACCAGCCCCAGGTGCGTGCCGCAGTCGAAGCGGGTGCCCTCGAAACGGTAGGCATCAACCTCTTCGGTCTTCAGCAGCTGTGCGATCGCATCGGTCAGCTGGATCTCGCCACCGGCACCACTGCCGGTCTGCTCCAGCAGCTCGAAGATCTTCGGACTGAGCACGTAGCGGCCGACCACGGCCAGGTCGCTCGGTGCATCCTCCGGCTTCGGCTTCTCCACGATCTGCGAAATACGGCCCTTGCGGCCATCGAACGCGTCCGTGGCGACAATGCCATAACTGGCGGTCTTGTCATGCGGCACGTCTTCCACCGCGATTACGCTGGCGCCGCTGGCTTCGTTGAGGTCGGCCATCTGCTTCAGCGCGCCATCGCCACGGTTCCAGATCAGGTCGTCCGGCAGCAGCACAGCAAACGGCTCGTCGCCGATCACCGCCTTGGCACACAGCACCGCATGGCCCAGGCCCAGCGCTTCGGCCTGGGTCACGAAGACCGCACGCACGCCGTTGGGCAGTACATGGCGGATCATCTCCAGCTGCTCCTGCTTGCCGGCGCGCTCCAGCTTCTGCTCCAGCTCGTAGGCCTTGTCGAAGTAGTCGGCCACCGCGTGCTTGTAACGGTTGGTGATGAACACCAGCGTGTCGCAGCCCGCTTCGATCGCTTCATCAACCGCGTACTGGATCAGCGGACGATCAATGATCGGCAACATTTCCTTCGGAACCGTCTTGGTTGCCGGCAAAAAGCGCGTCCCGAGCCCTGCCACTGGAAAAACTGCCTTGCGAATTCGCTTGCTCATTGGTGCCTGTTGGCCTCACGTGCCGGAAAGGGCACGACTTTAGCGGATGAAATGTAAGCATCCTGTTCGATGGGAGAGAACTCCGGCATCGTCGCGAACAGGATTTCCTGGATGCTGGTGGTGTCATAGCTGCACACCGCTTCGCGCAGGCGCGGGACATTGCCCAACACCACATCGCGCGCGAACGTGCGCACACCGGCCTCGAGAATCTTCGGGTGCGCGGTCGAACGATAGTCCTCGTCCGAATAGAACAGCGTCTCGTGCAGCTTCTCGCCCGGGCGCAGGCCGGTGTAGATGATCGGGATGTCCTTGTACGGCTGCTTGCCGGCCAGGCGGATCATCTGTTCGGCCAGCACGCGGATCGGCACCGGCTCGCCCATGTCGAGCGTATAGATCGCGCCATGCGAGGCTGATGCAGCGGCCTGCAGGATCAGCTGGCAGGCCTCCGGGATGGTCATGAAGTAGCGACTGACTTCCGGGTCGGTGACGGTGACCGGCCCGCCACGCAGGATCTGCTCGCGGAACAGCGGCACCACGCTGCCGGCCGAGGCCAGCACATTGCCGAAGCGCACGGTGACGAACCGGGTATGCGTGGACTTCTGGTCCAGGCTCTGGCAGATCATCTCGGCGTAGCGCTTGCTGGCACCCAGGGCATTGACCGGGTCGACTGCCTTGTCGGTGGAGATGAACACGAAATGCTCGACGTGTGCCTCCAGACAGGCGCGAGCCACGTTCTCGGTAGCCAGGATGTTGTTGCGCACCGCCTCGCGCAACTGGCGCTCCAGCACCGGCACATGCTTGTACGCCGCGGCATGGAACGCGGTATCGACCGGATGCAGCGACAACGCGTGACGGATCACCGCCGGGTCGCCACAATCGCCCAGCACTGCTTCGACCTCGACATCGGGGAAGCTGCGGCGCAGCTCGCCCTCGATGGTCAGCAACAGCAGCTCGCTGATTTCCAGCAGGATGATGCGGCCGGCGCCATGACGCGCGCACTGGCGGCACAGCTCCGAGCCGATCGAACCGCCGGCACCGGTGACCATGACGGTTCGCCCGCCCAACCATCCGCGGATCAGATTCCAGTCCGGCATGATCGGCTTGCGGCCGAGCAGATCTTCGATCGCCACTTCCTTCAGCTGCCCAGGCAGCGACTGGCCCTGCAGGATATCGCTGAGCTTGGGCACGGTTCGGAACGGCACGCCGGTGCTTTCGCAGATGGCGACCACGCGCTGCATGCCTGCAGCGTCCAGCGAAGGCATCGCGATCACCAGCAGCTTGGCCGCCGTCTCGCGGACCACGGCCGGCGCGTCGTCCAGGCCGCCCAGGATGGGCAGGCCCTGCAGCTTGGCGCCGCGCAGGTGGGGCGCATCATCCAGCAGGCCGACCGGCTCGAAGTTGCCGGACCGGCGCAGGTCGCGGACCAGGGTCTCGGCCGCCTGGCCGGCGCCCAGGATCAACACGCGCCGTGCGGACGAATCCGACTGCAGCGCCTGGTAGTCCTTCCAGGCCCGGTACAGCAGCCGGGGCGCACCCAGCAGCGCCGACAGCGCGAACGGATAGATCACCAGCACCGACATCGGCACGCCATCGAAGCGCTTCCACATCAGCACCAGCACGATGGCAACCATGCCGATGAAGCTGGCCTTGAAGATGTTCAGCAGGTCGCTGACGCTGGCGAAACGCCACAGCCCGCGATACAGGCCAACGCGCCAGAACACCAGGCCCTGCAGCAGCAGTACCAGCGTGGTGTCGACATTCCACAGGGGAAGTGCAGGCGCGTTGGGGAGGATCGAGTAGCGCCCCGCATGGAGCAGCTGCCAGCATGCCCAGACCATGAAGAGGTCGTGGCAGACGATGGCCGAACGCGGCATCAGGCCGAGGATTCTGTCCCGCCAGGGTGAAGCCATGAGTCAGATAGTTCCTTGTCGGTGGCGCAATCCATTGCGCAGGAGGAGCCAGAGGACGCTCAGCGCAATGAACCACGCGATCGCCACGACAGCCTCCCACCTCGGCTGCAAATTGGAGCAGACATTAAGCACTGTAATACTGAACAGGCCCAAAGCAAAGTACATCCCGGTCACCTGGGCATGGCTGGCTCCTGCCTGTATGGCCCTCTGGTAGACATGCTGGGTATGGGGTTCCGTCCAGCGTTGTCCCGAAATGATGCGCGCCAGCAGTGTGAAGCCCGCGTCCACAAGGAACGCCGAGGCCGGCACCAGCAGCAGGATCCAGTTGATGTCGGTACGCACGCTGGCGATCGCCAGAACCACGGCTACGGCGTAACCCAGCGCGCCACTTCCGACATCTCCCATGAAGATCCGGGCCCGTGGAAAGTTGAACGGCAGGAATCCCAGACAGGCCAGGCCCAGCGCCACGGCAGCGAGCGAATACGGCCAGGGCAGCACCGGTGCCAGGCCCAACGCGACCACGATGGCCTGGCTGGCGGCAATGCCGTTGATGCCATCCATGAAGTTCCAGATGTTGATCAACGAGGCAGTGAACAGCAGTACCAGAGCAGCCAGCAGCCAGCTGCCACCATTCGCCTTGACCAGGGCCGCCAGCAGAGCGGCGGCAATGAAATGCACCAGCAGGCGGCGCATCGCCGGTAGCGGCTTGTGGTCGTCCCACCAGCCGATGCCGGCCACCAGCGCCAGGCCAAGGCTGGCTACCAGCAGGCTGGGCGTTGCTTCGGGCCAGGCCCACATCGCCACGCCTGCCGTGACGAGCAGGCTGATGACGATGGCGATGCCGCCGCCGCGCGGGGTGGCCACGCTATGGCTGCGGCGCTCGCCAGGCTGGTCCATCAACTGCTGGCGCAGCGCGTAGCCACGTGCCGCCCAGGTCAAAGCCGCACTCAGCAGGGCCAATCCCAGCAGCGCCCCCATCACGAACCACGGCATGGATCAGAGCACCGCGTAGTTCAGCAGCGGCTTGACCGTGCCCCATTCCTTGCAGCTTGGGCACTGCCAGTGATGGGTGCGTGCGCCGAAGCCGCAGCGGGTGCAGCGATAGGCAGGGTTGCGTACCAGCAGCTGGTCGGTGATGTGCTTGAGATCGTGCAGGGTTGCAGTGGAATCAGCACCTTCGGCCAGGGTCAGGTCGATCAGCGCGGACTCGCCGCGAACCGATGGACGATCCTTGAGCTGGCGGCCTAGATAGGCGCGGGCCGGAGCCACGCCCTCCTGCTCTTCCATCAGGCGGGTCAGCGCCAGCACCGGGGCGATGCCGCGATAGTGCTCGGTCATTTCCGACAGGAAGGCACGCGCACCGCCGAGGTCACCGACCTTGCGGTAGTTGGCCATCAACGCCGGCAGCAGCTCGGGCAGGTATTCGGGATCGTTGCGGGCCGCGCGTTCGAACGCGCGTACGGCCGCTTCGGCGTTGCCGGCATCCGTTTCCAGGCGGCCCTCGATGATGCCGGCACGCACCGACATGGCGTCGGCCTGGTAGGCACGGGCAATGGCTGCCCTCGCCTCTTCCAGCTTGCCGGCACCGCGGAAGCGCTCGGCCAGCTCGCACTCGAACTGACCGATCAGCTTGCCCATCGGCTCGCCGGTCACGTCCTCGAAGCGGGTGGCGTTGTCGATCGCCTTTTCCCAGTCACGCTCGGCCTGATAGATGCCGATCAGGTGCTTGAGCGCCTGCGGGGCACGCTGGTCCAGCTGCGCCAGTTCGGTGAACACGGTCTCGGCACGGTCCAGCAGGCCGGACTTCATGTAGTCCTCGCCCAGTGCCAGCAGTGCCTGCACGCGCTGCGCGTCACTGAGGTCGTGGCGGTTGACCAGGCCCTGGTGCAGACGGATGGCACGATCCACTTCACCGCGGCGGCGGAACAGATGGCCCAGCGCGACCTGGGTCTCGAAGGTTTCCTTGTCCAGCTCGGCGATGTGCAGGAACAGCTCGATGGCCTTGTCCGGCTGCTCGTTGAGCAGGTAGTTCAGGCCGCGGAAATAGGTGCTGGAGAGGCGGCTGACCTGGTTGTCACCGTGGCGTTGCCCACCACGCCGACCGATCACCCATCCGGCCAATGCGGCCAGCGGAACGAACAGGAAAAACCACAGCCACTCGGTGACGAAATCCATCTTCGGTCAGCGTCCATCAAAAGTTTGCGGGGGAACCACCGGCGCCGGCGTGGCGGCAACGGACTTGTTGGCGCGGCGCAGCTGGTTGTAGAGCGGAATGACCACGCTCACCAGCACCAGGCCGGCACCGACCACCACACCCACCAGCAGCGCGGCGATCAGCGCCACGCCCACCGAGGTGTGCAGTTCTGTGAAAAGCAGGTTGATCGACATCGCAGTCATGTTGACCGCACCAATGATCAGCCCAAGGATCAGCACCGCCAGCAGGACCAGCAGACGAAAAACCTTCATGCGACAGCTCCAGTGGCAGGAGACCGTAGCTTATCCGACTCGCGGCTCGATTCGCACGCGGTGGCGCGACGGCAGGCTCAGGCCGGATCGGCGTCAAGCGGCAGCACACTGCTGACCCGCTCGCGCAATTCCTTGCCCGGCTTGAAATGGGGGACATGCTTGCCCGGCAGGGCAACCGATTCGCCGGTCTTCGGGTTGCGACCCAGGCGCGGCGGACGATAGTGCAGCGAGAAGCTGCCAAAACCACGTATTTCGATGCGATCCCCGGCGGACAGCGAGCCGCCCATCATTTCCAGCAACGACTTCACCGCCAGATCGACATCATCGGCCTTCAGGTGCGCCTGCCGGCGCGCAAGGATTTCGATCAGTTCGGATTTGGTCATTACCGGCTCACATCAGGGGCATCTCAGCCTGAAACGGCCCGGGCAATGAAGCCCGGGCCGTCCAGGAAACAACGTACAGCGTAAGGCCGATTACTCGGACTTGTTGCCGCTCAGCTGCGCACGCAGCAGCGCGCCCAGCTGGGTGGTGCCGCTGGCAGCCGAAGAGGACTGGTATTCCTCCAGCACTTCGCGCATTTCCGCGTCGTCCTTGGCCTTGATCGACAGCTGCAGGGTACGGCCCTTGCGGTCCATGCCCACGAACTTGGCTTCGACCTTGTCGCCGACCTTCAGGTGCTGGGTGGCGTCGTCAACGCGCTCGTTGGCGATGTCGCGCGCCGAGACGTAACCTTCGATGCCGTCAGCCAGCTCGATGATCGCGCCCTTGGCGTCGACTTCCTTCACCACGCCTTCAACCTTGGAGCCCTTCGGATTGGCGGCCATGTACTGGCCGAACGGATCCTGCTCCAGCTGCTTGACGCCCAGCGAGATGCGCTCACGCTCCGGATCGACAGCCAGGACGACTGCTTCCAGGGTGTCGCCCTTCTTGAAGTTGCGAACGATGTCTTCGCCAGTGGTCGCCCAGCTGATGTCGGACAGGTGAACCAGGCCGTCGATGCCGCCGTCCAGGCCGATGAAGATGCCGAAGTCGGTGATCGACTTGATCTGGCCCGACACCTTGTCGCCCTTCTTGTGGGTGGCAGCGAAGGTTTCCCACGGATTGGCGGCAACCTGCTTCATGCCCAGCGAGATGCGGCGACGCTCCTCGTCCACGTCCAGGACCATGACTTCAACTTCGTCACCGACCTGCACAACCTTGGACGGGTTGACGTTCTTGTTGGTCCAATCCATCTCGGACACGTGCACCAGACCTTCGACGCCCGGCTCGATCTCGACGAATGCGCCGTAATCGGTGACGTTGGAGACCTTGCCGAACACGCGGCTGTTGGCCGGGTAACGACGGGCGATGTTATCCCACGGATCTTCGCCCAGCTGCTTCAGGCCCAGCGAAACGCGGTTGCGCTCGCGGTCGAACTTCAGCACGCGCACGTCCAGCTCGTCGCCGACGTTCACGACTTCGGACGGATGGCGCACGCGCTTCCATGCCATGTCGGTGATGTGCAGCAGGCCGTCGATACCGCCCAGGTCCACGAATGCGCCGTAGTCGGTCAGGTTCTTGACGACACCCTTCAGGATCGCGCCTTCCTGCAGCTTGTCCATCAGCTGCTCGCGCTCTTCCGAGTGCTCGCTTTCGACGACAGCGCGGCGCGAAACCACGACGTTGTTACGCTTGCGGTCCAGCTTGATGAGCTTGAACTCGAGCTCCTTGCCTTCCAGGTAGGCCGGATCGCGCACCGGGCGCACATCGACCAGGGAACCCGGCAGGAAGGCGCGGACATCCTTGATGTCCACGGTGAAACCACCCTTGACCTTGCCGCTGATGCGGCCGGTGATGGTTTCGTTCTTTTCCAACGCTTCTTCCAGCTCGTCCCACACCATCGCGCGCTTGGCCTTCTCGCGCGACAGGACGGTTTCGCCGAAGCCGTTCTCGATCGAGTCGAGGGCGACCTTGACGATGTCGCCTTCGGCGACGTCGATTTCGCCAGCGTCGTTACGGAACTGTTCGATCGGCACGATGCCTTCGGACTTCAGGCCAGCGTTGATCACCACGACGTCGCCGCGGACTTCAACAACGGTACCGCTGACGATGGCGCCCGGCTTCAGCTTGGCCAGGTTGGCCTGGCTGGCTTCAAACAGTTCGGCAAATGATTCGGTCATTAGATTTACTCTGTTGGACACATGGGTCGGTGGCGTCCCTTCAGGGATTGGCGACCGCCCGCCTGTTGGTCGACCCCGGAAACGCAGGTCGTGTGTAGTAGGAAAACCGCCACGCATCATTGCGCGACGGAGCTGGTACAGCACTGCTTTGTGCGACCACCACCGGTGTTGCTGGCAGTGCTCCCGCGCGAACGGATCAGGCAGCCGGAACCGGAAGCAGATCCATCACTCTGGCAACGACATCATCGATGCCGATGCCTGTGGTGTCGATGAGGACAGCATCGTCTGCCGGCTTCAGGGGCGCCACGGTACGCTGAGCATCACGGGCGTCGCGGGCCATGATCTCGCGCAGGAGGTCATCAAAGTTAACAGAAACCCCCTTGTCTTTCAACTGCTTATGCCGGCGCTCGGCGCGCTCCTCGGCACTGGCGGTCAGGAAGACCTTACAGGAGGCGTCAGGGAAGATCACCGTCCCCATGTCACGGCCGTCGGCGACCAGGCCCGGCAGCTCCCTGAATGCGCGCTGGCGCTCCTTCAGGGCGGCCCGGACCTCCGGAATGGCGGCAATGGCCGACGCCAGCGCCCCGGTGGTCTCCAGGCGCAACTCATCAGTGGCATCGGTGCCGTTGACCAGCACCCGCATCGACTCGCCCTGCTCGACGAACTGGACATGGGTATCGAAGGTGCAGCGGACCAGCGCCGAGGCGTCGGAGGTATCGATGTCGGCCCAGCTGGCAGCCACGCCCACCGCCCGGTACAGCGCGCCCGAATCCAGGTAATGCCAGCCCATCCGGCGCGCCACGATGCGGCTGATGGTACCCTTGCCGGCCCCGGATGGGCCGTCGATGGTCAGGACGGGGGCGAGTGGATTCATGGGGATCCCAGAGCGTGTGAAGAGGCCATTCTAGCCCCTGCCAGACGCCCCCAGCGGGATCTTTTGTGCAACCACTTGAAACCACGAGGAAAAGCCCGGTAGAATGGCGGGCTTGAACGAGCGTCAACTGCCGATTGTCTTTCGCATATCGCGGCCACGCTCCACCCGAACAACTACTGTTTACGCCGAGGTATGCCATGAAAGTCCTGTCCTCCCTGAAGTCGGCGAAGGCCCGTCACCGTGACTGCAAGGTCGTGCGTCGTCGTGGCAAGATCTTCGTCATCTGCAAGTCGAACCCGCGTTTCAAGGCGCGTCAGCGCTAAGCCCAACAGCCTTCCCGGCTGCGGCTGGCCCTACGCGGGGCCGACCCGATGCAAAAAACCGCCTTCGGGCGGTTTTTTGTTTATGCGGCTTTTTCCTGCCGTTTTTGCTGTAATCGCCTTTCTTGACCACTGGGGAGTAGTTCGAGATGAAGCGTTACCTGTCCGCCCTGGCCGTGATGGCCACCCTGGCCGCCGCCACGCCGGCGCTGGCCGACACCCTGCTTGTCGACCGTGCCCGCGAAAAGCCGGCCGGTGCCCTGCCCGTGCGCGGCCAGAGCATGCAGCAGGTACAGGCGCAGTTCGGTGCGCCGAGCGAGCAGCTGCAGCCGCGCGGCGGGCAGAAACGGCAATGGCCGACCATCAACCGCTGGGTGTACCCGCAGTTCACCGTCTACTTCGAGAAGCAGAAGGTGATCAACGTGGTGGCCAACCAGGCGGACCCGAACGAAATCGGCCCGAAACCGCCGATCCGTTGACCCCTTTACCCGCCGTGCGCGGGCCTGCGTAGCGAGACCATGAACCAGACCCTTCGTTTTCCTGCCGAATGGGAAGCCCAGAGCGGCATCCTGATTGCCTGGCCCACCGCCGATACCGACTGGGCCGACCGCCTGGGCCAGGTGGAAGAGACCTACATCGCGCTGGTTGCAGCGATCACCCGCTTCCAGCCGGTGCTGATCTGCGTGGCCGACGACGACGTGGAGACCTATGCCGAAATGCGGCTGCGCTCCAACCGCATCGACATGGACAAGGTCCACTTCACCACGGCGGCCTACGACGATACCTGGCTGCGTGACTCCGGCCCGATCACCCTGCGCCGCGCCGATGGCAGCTTCCAGCTGCTGGACTTCCGCTTCACCGGCTGGGGCGGCAAGTTCGACGCCACCCTGGATGACCAGCTGGTGGGCGTACTCGACCAGGCCGGCGTATTCAACGATGCAGCGGTGCGCAGCATTCCGTTCGCCCTGGAGGGCGGCGGCATCGAGACCGACGGCGAAGGCACCCTGCTGACCACCTGGAAGTGCCTGCACGAACGCCACCCGGACCGTGACCGCGCCAGCCTGAGCGCCGACCTGGCCGACTGGCTGCAGCAGGACCGCGTGCTGTGGCTCGACCACGGCTATCTGGAAGGCGACGACACCGACGCCCACATCGACACCCTCGCCCGCTTCGCCTCGGCCGACAGCATCGTCTACCAGGCCTGCGACGACCAGAGCGACTCGCACTACGCCGAACTGCAGGCGATGGGCAACGAACTGGCCGCGCTGCGCACAAAGGATGGCCAGCCCTACCGCCTGTTCCCGCTGCCGTGGGCACAGCCGGTGATCGACGAAGGCCGTCGCCTGGCCGCGTCGTACGCCAATTACCTGATCGTCAACGGTGCGGTGCTGATGCCGGCCTACGGCGATCCGGCCGACGACCTGGCCCGCGACGTGCTGGCGCAGGCGCATCCCGGCCGCGAGATCGTGCAGGTGCCCTGCCGCTCGCTGATCTGGCAGAACGGCAGCCTGCACTGCATCACCATGCAGCTGCCGGCAGGGCTGCTGAAGGCGTAAATCGCGCGGTAGCGCCGGGCCATGCCCGGCGAGCGCAGCGGCATCTGGAAAATCCGCCGGGCATGGCCCGGCGCTACCGGTTGCATGCACCCATTCAGCGGCCGACACGCCGCGGCATCCCATCCGCGCTAACATGCAGGTTTTCCCCCGCAGGAACGCCCCGCATGAACTCGCGCAGCCCCCTTACCGTCGCCCTGATCCAGGAGCGCAACCACGGTGATGCCGCCGCCAACCTGGCGGTGATCGAAGCACGCGTGGCCGAGGCGGCTGCACAGGGTGCCAAGCTGGTGCTGCTGCAGGAACTGCACAACGGTCCGTACTTCTGCCAGCACGAGTCGGTGGACGAGTTCGATCTGGCCGAGCCGATTCCGGGCCCGAGCACCGAGCGCCTGGGCGCGCTGGCGAAGAAGCACGGCGTGGTGCTGGTCGGCTCGCTGTTCGAGCGCCGCGCTGCCGGCCTGTACCACAACACCGCCGTCGTCTTCGAGAAGGACGGCACGTTGCTGGGCAAGTACCGCAAGATGCACATCCCGGATGATCCGGGCTTCTACGAGAAGTTCTACTTCACCCCGGGCGACATCGGCTTCACGCCGATCGACACTTCGGTCGGCCGCCTTGGCGTGCTGGTGTGCTGGGACCAGTGGTACCCGGAAGCGGCGCGCCTGATGGCGCTGGCCGGCGCCGAGCTGCTGCTGTATCCGACCGCGATCGGCTGGGACCCGGACGACGTGCAGGACGAGAAGACCCGCCAGCGCGACGCCTGGGTGCTGAGCCACCGCGGCCACGCCGTGGCCAACGGCCTGCCGGTGCTGAGCTGCAACCGCGTCGGCCACGAGGCCTCGCCGCTCGGCGCTTCGGGCATCCAGTTCTGGGGCAACAGCCACGTGCTGGGCCCGCAGGGCGAATTCCTGGCCGAAGCCGGCACTGATGCCACTGTGCTGCTGTGCGACGTCGACCTGCAGCGCAGCGAACACGTGCGCCGAATCTGGCCGTTCCTGCGTGATCGCCGCATCGATGCCTACGGCGACCTGCTCAAGCGCTACATCGACTGAGCCGGAGCCCGCGCATGGCCGTCCTCATCCGTGATGCCGGCCCGGCCGACATCGATGCGATCACCGCGATCTACGCGGTGGAAGTGACCGACTTCGTCAACACCTACGAGTACGACATTCCCGACGCGTCCGAGATGCTGCGCCGCATGCGCGACATCATCGACCGTGGCTTTCCCTACCTGGTCGCCGAGATCGACGGCCAGGTGGCCGGCTATGCCTACGCCAACACCTATCGCACGCGCATCGCCTACCAATGGACCGTGGAGAACTCGGTCTACGTCGATGCCGCGTTCCAGGGCAAAGGCGTGGGCACCGGCCTGCTGCAGGCCTTGATCGACGCCTGCATCGCGCGTGGCTACCGGCAGATGGTGGCGGTGATCGGCGAGCCGACCAACGCCGCCTCCATCAAGCTGCACGAACGCTTCGGCTTCGAGCTGGTGGGCGTGTTCCGTGGCCTCGGCCGCAAGCACGGCCGCTGGCTGGACACCGTGCAGATGCAGCGCGCGCTCGGCGATGGCGCTGACACCGCACCTTCCAATGAATG
This sequence comes from Stenotrophomonas maltophilia, assembly GCF_004684085.1. GTDB lineage: Bacteria > Pseudomonadota > Gammaproteobacteria > Xanthomonadales > Xanthomonadaceae > Stenotrophomonas > Stenotrophomonas maltophilia_AS. The sequence goes on along the minus strand of NZ_SRHZ01000037.1, from coordinate 13,409 downwards.
AATCCATGACTGAAACCCTTCCCGAAACCGGTGACGACCTGTTCGCCGGCCAGCCGGTGCGCGTCGTTGAACGCGACGGCGTGCGCTACACCCTGCTGGGCACCGCCCACGTTTCCCGCGCCAGCGTCGAGGCGGTGGAAAAGGCCATCGACAGCGGCCGCTTCGATGCCGTTGCCGTTGAACTGGACCCGCAACGCCTGCAGGCACTGAGCGATCCGGACACGCTGGCCAAGCTCGATCTGGTCGAGGTGATCCGCAAGGGTCGTGTCGCCCTGTTCGCCGCCAATCTGGCCCTGTCCGCCTACCAGCGTCGCCTGGCCGAACAGCTCGACATCGAGCCCGGCGCGGAACTGAAGCGTGCGGTGGAACTGGCGCGCGAGCGCAACCTGCCGGTGCACCTGATCGACCGCGAAGTCGGCCTGACCTTCCGCCGTGCCTCGCAGCGGCTGGGCTTCTTCGGCAAGCTGAAGCTGGTCGCCGGCCTCGGCGCCGGCCTGTTCTCCTCCGAGGAAGTGGGCGAGAACGAGATCGAGAAGCTCAAGCAGGGCGACATGCTGGAATCGAGCTTCGGCGAATTCGCCAGCGAGAGCCCGGCGCTGTACGAGACCATCATCGGCGAGCGCGACCGCTACATGGCCACGCGCCTGCGTGAGGCACGCGACCCGCAGCAGCGCGAGGTGCTGGCGGTGGTCGGTGCCGGTCACCTGGCGGGGCTGGCGCGCTATCTGGAAACCGACACCGAAGCACCGGCGCCGCTGCGCGCCGAGCTCGAATCGGTGCCGAAGAAGCGCAACATTCCGTGGTTCACGCTGGGCATCCTGGCCATCGTGGCGACCGGCATCGGCGTGGGCTTCTACCGCGGCGGGTTGGGCGTGGGCACCGAGCTGCTGGCGACCTGGGCGATGTACACCGGCGGCCTGGCGGGCCTGGGCTGCCTGCTGGCCGGCGGCCATCCGCTGAGCGTCCTTACGGCGATCGCAGTGGCGCCGTTCAAGCCGTTCCGCCTGAGCATTCCGACCGGTGCGTTCTCGGCGCTGGTGGAAGCACGCCTGCGCAAGCCGGCCTACGAGGACTTCCTGAAGCTGCGCGACGATGCGCAGAGCCTGAAGGGCTGGTACCGCAACCGCGTTACCCGCGTGGTGCTGACCTTCATGCTGACCAACATCGGCAGCATGCTCGGCCTGTGGCTGACCACGTTCAAGGTGTGGGGCAAGGTGGCGGGCTGACCACAGTACCCCGCCGGGCATGGCCCGGCGCTACAGGCAGGTGCCAACCTTGGTTGGCACGCTTTACTCGACATTCAAGGAGGAAAAACTCGAATGGATGCATACGATGCACTGATGCGCGATGGTTACGTGGTGGTGCGCCAGGCCATCGCACCCGCCCTGGTCCAGGACATCAACGAGCGCATCGCGCGTTTCAAACAGCGCAATCCAAAGGTGGTGTCGCGCAACCTGGACGATCACAAGCGCATGTATCGGGTCGTCAATCTGCACCTGGCGGTGGATGCGCTGACCCGTCTGCTCACCGACAATCCGGCCATCGAGGTCTGCGACCGCTTCCTCGGCGAACCCACCACGCTCTACACCAGCCTCTACTACGAGCGCGGATCGGAACAGTCATTGCACCGCGATACACCGCTGTTCTGCACCTCCCCTGGCGAACGCTACCTGGGAGTGTGGACGGCACTGGACGCAGTTGATGACAGCAATGGTCCACTCCGCGTGGTCCCAGGCAGCCACCTGCTGTCGCCCATCGATGTGCAGGCGCTGCGACGCACGGTTTTCGGCGACAACCCGGTCAGCGCCATGTCGCCGGAGGGCTGGACCGCCTACCAGAATGCAGTGGCGCGCCAGTGCGAAGACGCTGGCCTGCAACCGCAGTCAGTGCATGTGCAACCGGGCGACGTGATCGTCTGGCACCCCCAGCTGTTCCACGGCGGCGCCCCCCATCCCTCTGCCGGAACCCGTCGCAGCGTGGTCATGCATGTGACCCCGAAGTCGATGCCGGTGGGCCACATGGATGTCTTCTTCGGGCAGACACCTGCGCTGGACAAGGCACCCTGGCGCTACTACCGGCGTGGCCAGCGTGAGATCGCGCGGTTCGGGCAGGTGGACTTCGGTCACGAGTACACCCGCCGCACCTGGTTCCTGCGCAAGGCCTGACCCAACCCGAAAAAAAGGGGGAGACCGCCCCACTACGACCGGTCTCCCCCCACCACTACACCTTGTTGCTGTGCGTCGCTACGCACATTTCGCCGGGCATGACCCGGCGCTACCGAAGCATCACGGCACCGGATCGATAGCGCCCGGCTGTACCGCTTCCCGCCCACGAGCGCGCTGGATCAGCCGCGCAACGGCATTGCGCAGGTCATCCAGCACCGCATAGATGGTGGGCAGGAACAGCAGGCTGACCACCGTCGAGAACGCCAGGCCGCCGGCAATCGCGCGCGCCATCGGCGCGTACTCCGGGCCATTGCCGAACATCTGCGTGTTGGTCAGCGAGATCGGCACCATCGCCAGGATCGCCGTGCCCATGGTCATCATGATCGGCCGCAATCGCTCGCGTGAGCCTTCCACCAGTGCCTGGGTACGGCCCATGCCACCGCGCCGCAGGTTGTTGATGTGCTCGATCATCACGATGCCGTTGTTCACCACCACGCCCATCAGCACCAGGATGCCGATGAAGGACATGATTCCGAACGAGGTGCCGGTGATCCAGAACAGCCAGAACACGCCGAAGATCGAGAACAGCACGCCGCTCATGATCGCCGCAGGGAACAGCAGCGATTCGAACACCGCGGCCATTACCACGTAGATCATCACCAGCGCGATCAGCAGGTTGAACACCATCTGCTGCATCGCTTCGTCGTCGTTGCCGTAGTCGCCGCCATCGAAGGTGAAGCCGTAGCCGGCCGGGAAGTTCATCGGCTTGAGCACTGATTCCATCGCCTTGCGGCCATCCGGTGCGGTGATCTTCTCGGCCAGGTTGGCCTTGATGGTCAACGTGGTCTGACGGTTGGTACGGCCGATCTGGGTAGCAGACGAACCGATGTCGACGGTGACCAGGCTGAGCAGCGGCACGCTGCGGCCATCGCCGGTGCGCACACTGAAACCAGCCAGATCTTCCGGGCTGCTCTGTTCGGCGCCGGCGAAGCGCACCCATACCGGCACTTCGTTGTCACCACGGCGGAACTCGCGCATCGGCGCACCGCGCAGCGCCAAGCCAACGAAGCTGGCCACCTGCTCGGCATTGAAGCCGAACGCGGCGGCGCGCTCACGGTCAACGCGCACCTTCAGTTCACCGCCCTTCTCGCCGTTGTCGATGCGCACATCGCGCAGCTCGGCACGCTGGGCCAGCAACGGCACCACTTCCTGGCCGATCTCCTGCAGCATGCTGCTGGAGTCTCCGACCAGCTGCACCTGCACGCCCTGGTTGCCGCCACCGCCGCCATCGCCACCCTGGTTGCCGACGAAGTAGTCGGTGCGGGCCGACTTCGGCAGGCCCTTGCGCAGCTCTTCCTGCAGCGCCTTGATGTCCTTGGCGTACTTCTCGTCCAGGGTGACCACGGTCGAGCTGCCTTCCTGCTCGCTGTACCAGGAGTACACCTGCTTCACGTGCAGCCGCTCGCGGTTCTGCTCGACCCAGGCCTCGACCCGTGCAACTTCTTCGGACATCTGCCGGTAGGTGTACGCACCCTTCCACATGTAGCCGATGAAGATGTCCTTGCCGCCGTCGCCACCGAACATGTCGATCTTGGTCAGCTTCATCGGAACCAGGCTGATCAGCACCACCAGCAGGATGCCGAGCAGGCTCCAGCCGCGGTGGTGCAGCGACCAGTCCAGCAGCTGCGCGTAGCGGCGCTGCAGGCGCGCGATCAGGCCGGTCTTTGAATGCACCAGCTTCGGTGTGGTCATCCGCGCGGACAGCATCGGGATCAGACTGACCGCCACCAGCCACGAGGCCAGCAGCGAGACCGAGATGGTGATCGCGATCTGCGCCATGAAGATGCTGATGTTGTTGGTCTCGCCGAACAGGTTCGGCACGAACACGATGCAGTGGCACAGCGTGCCGGCGCTGAGCGCGATGGCCACGTTGCGGGTGCCGATGATCGAGGCCAACCGTGGCTGACCGGGCATGCGCTCGCGTTCCTGGTAGATGCTCTCCACCACCACCACGGCGTTGTCGACCAGCATGCCGACGGCCAGCAACAGACCCATCATGGTCAGGATGTTCAGCGTCACCCCGACGAAGTACATGAAGCCCAGGGTGATGGTGAAGCAGATTGGAATGGCCAGGGTCACCATCAGCGTCGATGGCCAATGGCGCAGGAAGAAGAACAGCACCGTCACCGACAGGATCAGGCCGACGCCACCGGCCTCGGCCAGTTCCAGCAGCGAGGAAGTCACCGCCTTGCCCTGGTTGTCGATCACCTTGATCTGCACGTCGCGCATAGCCGGTTCCGCACGGATCGCCTCGACCTCGGCCAGTGCCGCGCGCGAAACCTCCACCAGGTTGGCGCTGCGCTCCTTGAAGATGTCCAGGCCGACGGCCGGGTTGCCGTCCAACCGGCGCCCGTAGTTCATCCGCGCCGGCTTCAGCCGCACCTCGGCGATGTCCCCAAGGCGCAGGCCCTTGGCGTTGATCACCAGATCGCGCATTTCCTGCAGGTCGGTGATCTCGCCCACCGGCTGCACGCGCACGCGCTGGCCGTTGTCATCGATCTGCCCGGCCGAGATCGAGAAGTTCAGCGTGCGCAGGCGCTCGCTCAGCTCGTTGATGCTCAGGCCGTGGGCATTCAGGCGGTTCGGATCGATGGCGATCTCTACCTCGTTCGGCGGCGCACCGGTGATGTCGACGCGCGCCACGCCGGGGATACGCTCGATACGCCGCTTGAACTCGCGGTCGAGCATGTCATAGGCGGTGGTCAGGTCGGTGGTGCTGGCCAGGCGCACCTTCAGCACCGGCTGGTCACTGCTGGACCACTTGAACACGTTGTAGCGCTGCAGGTCGTCCGGGAGGTCGCTGCGGATCGCATCGATGCGCTCGCGCGCGTCGGAGGCGGCGATGGCGATGTCGCGGTCCCAGTCGCTGAACTCGATGTAGATCAGCGCCGCCTCGGAGGTGGCCGACGAGCGCATGCGCTTGATGCCGGTCATCGTCGCCAGCGATTCCTCGACCGGGCGGATGATGGTCCGTTCCACTTCCTCCGGCGTTGAGCCGGTGTACGGAATCTGCACGAACAGGAACGGCGCGGAGATGTCCGGCAATGCCTCCAGCGGCAAGCGGAACGAGGCGATCAGGCCGATCACCACCAGCGACACGAAACACATGATGGTGGTGACCGGGCGGCGGATCGAGAACTCGGCAACACTCATGCCGGTTCCTCCGCACCCGCCGCGCTGCCCGCAGCCCCCGGCTCGATCTCACCGGCGTGCTTGCGACCGCGCTCACGGTAGTAGGCATCGCCACGACGATCCATCAGGTCGTAGACCACCGGGATCACCAGCAGGGTGAGCAGGGTCGACACCAGCAGGCCGCCGATCACGGTGATCGCCATCGGTGCACGCACCTCGGCGCCCTCGCCCATCGCCACCGCCAGCGGCAGGAAGCCGAACAGCGTGCACAGGGTGGTCATGATGATCGGCCGCAGGCGCGAACGTGCGCCTTCCACCAGCGCCTGGTGCTTGGCCACGCCCGCCTCGCGCAGCTGGTTGACCTTGTCGATCAGGATGATCGCGTTCTTGGTGACCAGGCCGACCAGCAGGATCAGGCCGATGAACACCACCACCGAGATCGGCTTGCCGGTCAGCATCAGCGCCAGGATCGCACCGACCAGTGCCAGCGGGATGGTGAACAGGATCACGAACGGGTGCAGCAGCGACTCGAACTGCGAAGCCATGACCAGATAGACCAGGAAGATCGCCAGGCCGAAGGCGAAGATCAGCGACTTCGCCGCCTGCGCCAGCTCCTCACCCTGGCCACCGATGTGCAGGCCCACGCCCGCGCCCAGCGGCTGCTCGGCGACCATCTGCTGCACTTCGCGCATGGCTGCGCCCAGATCGATGTCACGCAGATTGGCCGAGACCACCGCAACGCGGGTCTGGTCGGCACGGTGGATCTCGCTCGGGCCGGTGGTGGCCACCACTTCGGCAACCGCGTCCAGCGTCACCGGACGGGTACTGCCGGGATTGACGATCAGACGGCGGATGCTTTCCACGCTGGCACGATCACCTTCCTGTGCACGCACCAGCACGTCGATCTTGCGATCGCGGAAGCTGTAGCGGGTGGCGACATCACCGCGAACCTTCTTCACCACCACGTCGGCGATCTGGCGCGTGGTCAGGCCCAGCGCACCCGCGCGTTCCTGGTCAAAGCGGATCTGGATTTCCGGGAAGCCCTCTTCCACCGTCGACTTCACGTCGGCGTAGTGGGCATTGCCGCGCAGCAGCGCTGCCAGGCGCTGGCCGGCCACTTCCAGGGTCGCCATGTCCTGCCCGCGCAGCTCGATTTCCAGTGGCGTGGAGAAGCTGAACAACGCTGGCCGCGCGAAGTCGACCTGGGCGCCAGGATGTTGGCCCATGGTGTCACGCAGGCGCTCGGTGATCGCCGCTTCGGTGCGCGCGTCGCCGCCGCCTTCCATCACCACGGTCAGCTTGCCGATGTTCTCGCCGCTCTCGGTCGGGCTGGCATCCAGGCGGGTGCCGCTGCCGCTGACGCCGTACAGCGAGGCCACGCCCTCCCCCTTGCCGTGTGCCAGCTGCAGCTCGCGCACCAGCGCGTCGGTCTGCTTCAGCGGCGTGCCGGCCGGCAGCTTCACCGTCATCTCGAAACGGTCCTGCGCCAGCTGCGGAATCAGGTCGGCACCGAGCATCGGCACCAGCGCCATGGTCGCCACGAAGATGATCGTGGCGACACCCAGCACCTTGCCCGGATGTGCCAGGGCGCTCGGCAGCAGGCGCAGGTAACCGCGCTCGGCACCGGCGTAAGGCTTCATCGCCAGGTCGCTGGCCTTGCGCATGACCGGGCCGACCACCGCCACCACGCCACGCCACAGCCGCACGATCAGCCAGGCCAGTGCATAGAAGCTCCAGCGCGCGGTCGCGACCACGCCACGACGGCCCAACGCGACCGGCTTCTGCCAGCGGTTCTGCGGCTGCCACGGTTGGTTCGGCGTTTCTTCCGGGAATGCCAGCGGCGGCCGCCCCTTCAGTGAGCTCAGCATCGGAATCAGCGTCATCGAGACCAGCAGCGAGATCGCGATGGCGATCGCCACGGTCAGCGCCTGGTCGCGGAACAGCTGCCCGGCGATGCCCTCGACGAACACCAGCGGCAGGAATACCGCGATGGTGGTCAGGGTCGAGGCGACCACCGCCATGCTCACTTCGCGGGTGCCGACGATGGCCGCCTGCAGGATGCCCAAGCCACGCTCTCTCGCTTTGGCGATGCTCTCCAGCACCACGATCGAATCGTCCACCACCAGGCCGGTGGCCAGCGCCAGGCCGCCCAGCGACATCACGTTCAAGCTCAGGCCGAGCTGGCCCATGAAGAAGAACGTGGCGATGATCGAAACCGGCAGCGACAGGCTGATCACGAACGTGCTCCAGCCATCACGCAGGAACAGGAAGATGATCAGGATCGCCAGCAGGCCACCGATCACTGCATCCTTCTTGACGTCGGCAATGGCGTGCTCGATGAAGCGCGACTGGTCCTCGATGGTGGTCAGCTCGACATCGGAGGGGAACGTGCCCTTGATCTGCTCCAGGCGCTTGCGCAGCGCTTCGGCGGTGGACACAGTATTGGCGTCGCCTTCCTTGTAGATCGCCAGTTCAACCGATTCCTTGCCGCCCAGGCGGATCACCGCTTCGCGTTCCTTGTAACCCTGGCGCACGGTGGCCACGTCCTTCAGGCGCACCGGCACACCGTTGGCGACCACGCTGGAGCCACCACCGGACGATGCGCTCTGCGCTGCCGAGGCCGCCGCGATGGCCGCTGCCGAGCCGGTAGAAGCAGCGATGTTGAACATCTGCTGCAGCGCCGAATCGGCCGCGCTGCCGTTCGACGCCTGGGTGGTGACCAGCAGGTTGCGGATCTCCTCCAGATCGGCGAACTGGTTGACGGTACGCACCAGGAAGCGCTGCGAACCTTCCTCCAGGCGGCCGCCGGAGATGTTGATGTTCTCGTCCTTCAGGCGCTTGATGACGGTGTCGATCGGCAGGTTCAACTGGGCCAGTTTCTGCTGGTCGATGTCGACCTGGATCTCATCTTCCAGGCCACCGCCAACCTTGACCGCCGCCACGCCGGTAACCGGCTCCAGCTTCTTCTTCAGGTCTTCATCGGCATAGCGGCGCAGGCCGGTCAGCTCGCGGATCGCGTCGGCATCGCTGGCCGGTGCGGTCTTGCTGGACAGCACCAGGCGCATGATCGGCTCGGTGGACGGATTGAAGCGCAGCAGCACCGGGGCCTTGGCCTCCAATGGCAGGTTCAGCGCTTCCATCTTGTCGCGCACCTCCAGGCTGGCCTGGTCCATGTTGGTGCCCCAGGCAAACTCCAGCACCACGTCGCTCTGGCCGGTACGCGAGACCGACTTCAGCTTGCGCAGGTTCTTGACCACGCCGACCGCTTCTTCAACCGGCTGGGTGATCAGCGTTTCAATTTCGGTGGGCGCCGCACCGGTGTATTCGGTGCGCACGGTCAAGGTGGGATAACTCAGGTCCGGCAGCAGGTTGACCTTGAGGTTGCCCAAGGCGATCACGCCGAACAGCAGCAGGGTGACCGTGCACATGGCGATGGTCACGCGGCGGCGGGTGGCGAACTCCACCAGGCCGCCGCGCATGCCGGCGGCGGCGCCGTCGCTCGCCGGCGAGGCACCGTGGTCGTGGCCCGGGGCGGTCATTGCTTGCTCCCGGCCTTGTCTGCCGGCTTGGCAGCCGCCGCAACCGTCTTCGCCTTGGCCTTCGGATCGGCGATCACCTGCACCGCGGTGCCGTCGCGCAGGGCGACCTTGCCGGCGGTGACCACCTGATCACCGGCCGCCAGGCCATCACGGATCTCCACCCACGGGCCTTCGGCGTAACCCAGCTTGACCGGAACGCGTGCGACCTTGCCTTCGCGCACCCGGAACACCGCCGGCTCACCGTCGTCGAGCAGCGCCAGGCGCGGCACCACCAGCGCATCGGCACGCTGGTCGTAATCGATGCGGATGCGGCCGAACATGCCGGGCTGCAGCGCGTGCGCGGCGCCGTCGAAGGCGCTGACCACGCGAAACGTGCCGCTGCCCGAATCCACCACCGGCGCGATGCGGTCGACGGTGCCGGTAAAGCTTTGCCCCGGCAGCGCGTCGGCGGCCAGGGTCACCGGCTGGCCGGCACGCAGGGTGGCCAGCTCGCGTTCGGGCACGTTGAGGGTGGCCTCCAGCCGCGAGTTGTCGACGATGCGGAAGATCGGCGTGTTGATCTGCACGAAGTTGCCGGTCTTGATCGAACGCGAGGCGATCACGCCGGAGATCGGTGCCACCACCGTGGTGTAGGACAGCTCCAGCGTGGCCAGACGGTACTGCGCGCGGACGTTTTCCAGGTCGTAGCGCAGCTGGTCGACATCGGCGGCGCTGACCATCTGCTGGCCGACCAGCTTCTGTGCGCGCTGGTAGTTGTTTTCCAGCTTGCGCATCTGCGCTTCGCTCTGCGCCACGGCCAGGCGCGCACGGTCCGGGTCGAGCCGCACCAGCGGCTGACCGGCGGTGACCCGCTGCCCTTCCTCGACCAGCACCGCCAGCGCTACGCCGGAGGTCTTGGCCACCACCTGCGATTCGGCGCGTGGTTCCAGCGCAGCCGTACCGGTGTAGCTGGCCGCAACGGCGCGATGGCTGGCCACCGCCACTTCGACCGGGACTGCGTCGACCTTCTTCTCCTCCTTGGTCTCGGCAGCCTTGGCTTCGGAATTGGGCCCTGCGGCGCAACCGCCCAGCAGCAGGGAGGTGGAGATCAGCAGTGCGGCAGCGCAGATTCCGCTGCGACGGCCGGACAGGAAGGTTGGGTGCGACATCGTCAGATCCCTGGAGGATGCGTGGACAGGTGTGGTAGCAAAGTAATGCACCACTTCACGGCAACACCATATCCCAAAGGTCATGGTGCCTTCGTGCCACTGGTCGGCCCGCCCCCATTTCAGCTAGATGAAACCTGAGGCTATACTCGGGGCGTTCCGTACCCCACGCCGGAACGACCAGACCCGAATCCCCGGAAACGACACCATGCGCCCGCAGCCGCTCGCCGCTTGTCTCGCTCTGGCCGTCCTCCTGCCCCTTGGGGCCGCCGCACAGCCCGCTCCTGCTCCTGCCACACCCGCCCCGGCCCCGGCTCCTGCCGCGGCGCCGCCGGCCACCGCACCCACCGGCAATTTCGACAATGGCCGGGTACTGGCCTATACCTGCCAGGGGTGCCACGGCATCACCGGCTACAAGAACGCCTACCCCAGCTACCGGGTGCCGAAGATCGGCGGCCAGACCCAGCAGTACCTGGCCCAGGCCCTGACCGAATACCGCCAGGGCAAGCGCAGGCATCCGACGATGCAGGCGCAGTCGATGAGTTTCAGCGAACAGGAGATCGCCGATCTCTCTGTTTACCTGTCCACCGTCAAGTAAGGCCCGCCCATGTCGAAAGCCGCGCATCCGATGCGTCACGCCATCGCCCTGTCCGTTGCCCTGCTGCTGGCCGCCTGTTCACAGTCGCAGGTGGAAAACAGCGAGAAATCCGCCGCCGACCCGGGCCATGCCAGCGGCGAACACGGTTCATCGTCCTCCGCCGGCCTGCCGGCAGGTCGCGAGGCTGCCGGTGAAGCCCGCGCCAAGGTGAAGGGCAAAGCCACCAACCAGAGCTGCATCGACTGCCACGGGGCCGACGGCAATGCGCCGATCGATCCGACCTATCCGAAGCTGGGTGGGCAGTACGGTGACTATCTGGCCCATGCGCTGCAGGCCTACCGCTCCGGTGACCGCCAGCACATGTTGATGACACCGCAGGCGAAGGACCTGAGCGATCAGGACATCGCCGACCTGGCAGCGTACTTCGGCAGCCGGCCGAGCCAGCTGCGGGATCTGCACGGGGTGAAGTAGCCACCGTTGTGGGTGCGGACCGTTGATTGGTGGGTGCGGACCGTTGGTCCGCACAGATCCGGATATCCACGCATGGCGAGGATCTACCTCGCGGGGCATGGCCCCGCGCTACCCGCATCCCGCGTGGTCAATACGTCCCGGTAGCGCCGGGCCATGCCCGGCGGGCGCGGCCGACGATCAGCCTTCCAGCTCTTCCCAGCGCGCGTACGCCACATCCAGCTCGGCCTGCACCTTGGCCAGCTGCTGGGTGTGTGCGGTCACTTCAGCGCTGCTGCGGGTGTAGAACGACGGGTCGTTCATTGCCGCAGTAAGGGCCTCGACGTCGCCTTCCAGCTTCTCGATGGTCTTCGGCAACTGCTCCAGCTCGCGCGCTTCCTTGTAGGCCAGCTTGCGCTTGGGCGCTGCCGGCGCGGTGGCAGCAGCCGGTGCGGCGACGGCCGGCTTGGCCGCAGCCGCGACCGCTGGCGCAGCCGCCACACTGGCCGCGTAACGCTGCCAGTCACTGTAGCCGCCCACGTACTCACCGATCACGCCGTCGCCTTCCATCACCAGCGTGGAGGTCACCACGTTGTCGATGAAGTCACGGTCGTGGCTGACCAGTAGCAGGGTGCCGGTGTAGTCGCCCAGCAGCTCTTCCAGCAGCTCCAGGGTTTCCACATCGAGGTCGTTGGTCGGTTCGTCCATCACCAGCAGATTGGACGGCTGCGCGAACAGCTTGGCCAGCAGCAGACGGTTGCGCTCACCACCGGACAGGCGGGTGATCGGCGCACGCGCACGTTCCGGGGTGAACATGAAATCCTGCAGGTAGGCATGCACATGCTTGCGCTTGCCGTTGAACTCGAGGAAGTCACGGCCTTCGGCCACGTTCTCGATCGCACTCCAGTCTTCGCGCAGCACGGCACGGTACTGGTCGAAATACGCGATCTGCAGGTTGGTGCCGGCGTTGACTTCGCCCTTCTGCGGCTGCAGCTCGCCCAGCAGCAGCTTCAGCAGCGTGGTCTTGCCGCTGCCGTTGGGGCCGATCAGGCCGATGCGGTCGCCACGCAGGATGGTGGTGGAGAAATCACGGACCATGGTGCGATCGCCGAAGGCGAACGAAATGTCCTTGATGTCGATGACCTTCTTGCCCGAGCTGACGCCCTGGGCGGCTTCCATCTTGACGTTACCGCTGAGATCACGGCGTTCGGAGCGCTCGTTGCGCATCGCCTTCAGGCGACGCACGCGACCCTCGTCGCGGGTACGGCGGGCCTTGATGCCCTGGCGGATCCAGACTTCTTCCTGCGCCAGCAGCTTGTCGAAACGGGCGTTTTCCTGCGCCTGCGCGTTCAGGCGTTCCTCGCGGCGGCGCTCGTAATTGGCCCAGTCGCCCGGCCAGCTGGTGACCTGGCCGCGGTCGATCTCGACGATGCGGGTGGCCAGTGCACGCAGGAAGCGGCGGTCATGGGTGACGAACACCACGCTGCCGCTCCAGCCCTTCAGGAACGCTTCGAGCCAGTCGATGGCTTCGATGTCGAGGTGGTTGGTCGGTTCGTCCAGCAGCAGCACGTCGGGGCTGGAGACCAGTGCACGGGCCAGCAGCACACGGCGCTTCATGCCGCCGGACAGGCGACCGAATTCGGCCTCGCCGTCCAGATCGAGCTTGGTCAGGGTTTCGCTGACGCGCTGGTCCAGGCCCCAGCCGTTGGCGGCGTCGATCTTGGCCTGCACGTTGCCCAGCGCTTCGCCGTCGAATTCGTCGGCATGGCTGAGGTGGTGGAACTCAGCCAGCCACTGGCCCAGTTCGCCGAGGCCATCGGCGACGACGTCGAACACCGAGCCGGCCGCGCCGTGCGGCACTTCCTGTTCCAGGCGGGTGACGCGCACGCCCTGCTGCACGCGGACTTCGCCGTCATCGGGCTTGTGGTCGCCAGACAACAGCTTGAGCAGGGTGGATTTGCCGGCGCCGTTGCGGCCGATCAGGGCGATGCGTTCGCCCGGCTCGATCGACAGTTCGGCCTTTTCCAGCAACAACGGGCCGCCGACGCTGAAGTCGACGTTCTGTAGGGTAATCAGAGGCATCCGGCCATTGTACCGGTTGGGGGCGTCGGCCGGGTTGCACCCGGCACCCGCAGAGGCAACGTCAACCGCCGAAGCAACAGCTGGAGCGGGTTTCCTGTGGGCTGGCAAGGCGGTGTGGGTCTGCAGGACACGCCGTAAACCCATCCTTGGGGGCTCGATGGCGCCTTGCTCGTGTGCGCTGTCCTGCGCACACGGCAAGACCGGGGTTGGGCGTCCTGCCCAACCCGCCCGAGGCATGCCT
>NZ_SRHZ01000036.1 GCF_004684085.1 Stenotrophomonas maltophilia | reverse complement strand
AAATCGAATATTTCGAGAATTGAACGAAGAGCATCCACGCATGGCGTGGATCTACCGTGTCGACCAAGGTCGACACCTACCCACAGCAGCGCGAGATCTGTCGGAGGCGGGGCGGTGTCGGATTGCGGGGTGTCAGCCGCATGGATGCGGCTGCCAAGCCTACACGGACGTACTTGCGGCGTCCCCGCACTCCGACACCGCCCCGCCAAACCACGGAATCCAGTTTTTTGCTCTGGCTGTTGACCTTGCCTCTGCAGGTGCAGGGCGCAGCCCTGCCGAACCCCACCCTCAGGAACTGCAGGACAGCATCGAGCAACCGGCGCGGTTGTCGGCCCATGCCGGGCGCTTGCCGGCGAAGTGCTCCGGGCCGGCACGCTCGGTGTACGGATCGCGCAGCACCTCCTGCAATGCATGAACGCCGCCGAGGTCGCCCTGCTCCGCGCGATCGATGGCTTCCTGGGCCAGCCAGTTGCGCAGCACGTACAGCGGGTTGGCTGCGGCCATCTTCGCCGTGCGCTCAGTGGCCGACAGCGGATCGGCCTGCAACCGCGCCGCATAGTCCTGCAGCCACTGCTGCAATGGTGCCTGCACCGCCTGCTGGCGCGCCTCGTCGTAGTACACCGCGTCCAGCAGCGTCGCATCCGGTGCCGCCGGATCGATCCGCATCAGTGCGCGCCAGGCCAGGGTCATGTCCATGCCGCCGTCCTGCATCAGCTGCTGCCAGCGCAGGTAGAGCTGCAGGTCGTCATCGTCGGCGGCGGCCAGGCCCAGCTTGGCGGCGGCATCGCGGCGCGTGCAGGCCACGAACGTGGACTGGTATGCGGCCAATCCTGTCTGCAACGGTGCGACATCGGCAAACAGCGGCGACAGTGCCTGCGCCAACCGGCTCAGGTTCCAGTACGCCACCTGCGGCTGGGTGCCGAAGCGGTAGCGACGCCCCTGCGCGTCGGTGGTGTTCGGCGTCCAGTCCGGATCGAAATCCTCGACCCAGCCATAGGGGCCGTAGTCGAGCGTGAGACCAAGTACGGACAGGTTGTCGGTGTTCATCACGCCATGCACGAAGCCGACGCGCATCCAGTGCGCGATCATCTCGGCAGTGCGCACCGCGATCTGCGCGAACCAGTCGCCATACAGCGCTTCGCCCTGCCCTTCCAGTTCGGGGAAATCACGGGCGATGCAGGCATCGACCAGCTGCTGCAGCAACGCGGTTTCACCACGCGACGCCGGCAGTTCGAATGAGCCGAAGCGAAGGAACGACGGCGACACGCGGCACACGATGGCGCCGGGCTCTGCACGCGGATGGCCGTCGTAGAACATGTCACGCACCACGTCCTCGCCGGTACCAACCAGCGACAACGCGCGCGTGGTCGGCACGCCCAGATGGTGCATCGCCTCGCTGCACAGGAATTCGCGTATCGACGAGCGCAGCACCGCGCGCCCATCTGCGCCGCGCGAGTATGGCGTCGGGCCAGCGCCCTTCAGCTGCAGCTCCCAGTGACGGCCATCCGGCGCGACCAGTTCGCCCAGCGAGATCGCACGGCCATCGCCGAGCTGGCCGGCCCAATGTCCAAACTGGTGGCCACCGTAGTTGGCGGCCCATGGCTGCATGCCGGCATACAGCGCATTGCCGCCGAATACACGGGCGAAGCCTTCGCTTTCGACTTCAGCGGTGTCGAAGCCAAGCATCGCGGCGACATCCGGCGCCCAGGCCAACAGGGTTGGCGCCGCGACCGGGGTCGGCATCACCGGGGACCAGGCCGCGCCCAGCACTTCACGCCGGCGCGGGCCGGATTCGGGGTCGCCCGGCAGGCGGTGCAGCAGGCGGTTGTCGAAACGGGGGCTGTCGGTATCCATGGGCTTGAAGATGGGGACGACCGCCGCCCGCCTCAATTGCCGCTGAGCGCCTGCAGGTGACCTCCATGAGCCTCGGCACGCTGGTAGGCCGGGCGCTCACCGATACGCTTGAGGAAGCCACGCAGTGCCGGCTTGTCGTCGAGGCCACCACCGCGCGCGGCAGCGGCCTGGATCGGGAAGCTCATCTGGATGTCAGCGGCACTGAAGCGCTCGCCGGCAAACCACGGGCTTTCGGCCAGGCGGCGCTCCATCCACTCCAGATGCAGTCGTCGCTGCGGGCCGATGAAGCCACGCTCGGCCTTGTCGGCGATGCTGCGCGCGATCGGTCGGGCAAAGAACGGCATCGGCGCGCTGCGGATGCGGCCCATCACCAGGGTCAGCAGCAGCGGCGGCATCGCCGAGCCTTCGGCGTAGTGCAGCCAGTAGCGATAGGCAATGCGCTCGGCGCCATCGGCTGGCATCGGTGACGGCGACAGCTGGCGCTGCGTGTCATAGCGGTCCGCAAGGTAATCGAGAATCGCGCCGGACTCGGCCAGCACCAGTTCGCCATCCTGCAGTACCGGCGACTTGCCGAGCGGATGCACGTTGCGAAGCTCCGGCGGTGCCAGCAGCGTCTTCGGATCGCGCGGGTAGCGGCGCAGTTCGTAGTCCAGCCCCAGCTCCTCCAGCATCCACAGCACGCGCAGGGAACGGGAGTTTTCCAGGTGATGGACGATGCGCATGGGGACGTTCCTTGGGGAGGCACACATCGTACCGCGCGCAGTGCATGCCCCATGTAGAGTCGAGCCACGCTCGACTGTCTTTGGAAAGCAGTCGAGCGTGGCTCGACTCTACAAAACGGCGGGCAATAAAAAACGCCGGAAGCTTTCGCTTCCGGCGTTCTGGCTACCAAACGGTAGCAGACGGATTAGACCGCCTGCACCTGGTCAGCCTGCATACCCTTCTGACCCTGGACGGCGATGAAGGTAACCTTCTGGCCTTCCTGCAGGGTCTTGAAGCCGGTGCCCTGGATGGCACGGAAGTGCACAAACAGGTCCGGGCCGCTTTCCGGGGTGATGAAGCCGAAGCCCTTGGCGTCGTTGAACCACTTGACGGTGCCGGTCTGACGATCAGACATTTGACTAACTCCTGAAACACATGTTGAAAAAATCGCAGCCACCGGGTATCGGGGCCGAGACTGAGTTGCAGGCGTTGGTAAAGCGGATCGATGAGCGGATCGTGAGATCAACTGCACCAGGCCACGATTCACGGTGACCCTAGCAAACACAGTGGGACGAACGATACGCGTGTTTTCTGCAAAAAGCGATAGCCCAGACGTTCATGGACCGCCCCCGCCCGCTAGGCGTGGCAAGGGCTGGCACCCAATCGCGGCTAACTCCGAGTCCCCATTCAGGTTTTTCCTACCCTACACTGGGTAAATGACTGAAGCTGAAACCCAAGCTGAACCTGCCCTCCCGCGCATCTGGGTGGACGCAGATGCCTGCCCCACCGTCATTCGCGACATCCTGTTCCGTGCCGCTGAACGGGTCGGCATCGAGCTGACCCTGGTGGCCAATCAATGGATCCGCACCCCGCCCTCGCGCTGGCTGCGCTCGATCCAGGTGCCGCAGGGCCTTGACGTGGCCGACAGCGCGATCGTGGAGCGCGTCACCGCCGGCGACCTGGTGGTCACCCAGGACATCCCGCTGGCCGCTCTGGTACTGGAGAAGAAGGCGGTGGCGCTGAACCCGCGCGGCCAGCTGTACACCCCGAACAACATGGCCGAGCGGCTGTCGATGCGCAATTTCATGGAGGAGCTGCGCGGGGCTGGGGTCCAGACCGGGGGGCCACCACCACTGGGGCCGCGCGACCGCCAACTGTTCGCCGCCGAGCTGGACCGTTGGCTGGCCCGACGCCCGACCCGCTGAACGCCTCTAGCGGTCCTGGTGCGGCAGGCGCAGGCAGCGCTGGCTGCTGAACACCCGGCGTTCGCCGCTCAACGGGTCGTCGAAGGCCAACCCCTGTGCCAGCAACTGCAACGGCACTTCGGGCGTGCCCGCCGGCCGCTGGCGCAGCTGCGGATACAGGTCATCGCCTTCGATCGGCGCGCCCAGCATCGCCATGTGCACACGCAGCTGGTGTTTGCGGCCGGTTTCCGGCAGCAGCCGATAGCGCCAGACCGGCCCCTCGCCCTCGATCAGCTCGATCCGGCTGCGCGCATTGGGCTCGCCCGGCACTTCGGCCATGCGGAAGAATGGTTCCCCCGGCACCAGCCGGCTGTCGCGCTGCAACGGAAACTCCAGCCCGGGCAGCGCTGGCGCCAGCGCCTCGTAGGTCTTGTCGATGCGGCGTTCACGGAACAGCCGCTGATAGGCGTCGCGTGATGCCACCTGCGTCGAAAACAGCACCAGTCCTGCAGTCAGCCGGTCCAATCGATGCAGTGGCACCAGATCGGCATTACCGGTGCGAGCGACCAGGCGCGCCAGCAACGTCTCGCGCACATAGCCGCCGGCCGGCGTGACCGGCAGGAAGTGCGGCTTGTCGGCCACCAGCAGATGCGCGTCCAGATGGATGATGGTCTCGGCGAAGGGGATCGCCTGTTCGCCCACTACCTCGCGGAAATACTGGATCTCCAGCCCCACCTGCCAGGGCATGTCCGCTGCCAGCGCCCTGCCCTGCGCGTCCTGCACGCGGCCGCGCGCGAAGCGATGCTGCCATTGCTCACGGTCGATGCGCGGAAAACGCGCGCACAGGCCATCGAGCAGGGTGGGCCAATGGCCGGGCGGCAGCTGCAGGCGGCTGGGCAAGGTCATCGGATCCATTCCTGCGTCGGAAAAGAGTGCAAGCGTGCCACGTTGACGCCCTGCAGACAGCCCAGCCACGGACACCCCCGGAGCAAACCTCTATCATGGTCGTCTTTAGTCCACGGTACCCCCATGGCTCTCACCGCCACCATCCGCAAGGCCGAACTGCAGATCAGCGACATGGATCGCGGCTATTACGCGACCCACAACCTGACGCTGGCCCAGCACCCGTCCGAGACCGACGACCGCCTGATGGTGCGCCTGCTCGCCTTCGCACTGAACGCTGGCGACCGTCTGGAGTTCGGCCGCGGCCTGAGCACCGATGACGAGCCGGACCTGTGGGAACACGACTACACCGGCGACATCCTGCAGTGGATCGACCTGGGCCATCCCGACGAATCACGCATCCGCAAGGCCAGCAACCGCAGCCGCCAGGTGCAGGTGATCAACTACGGCGGCAACGCCTCGGAGATCTGGTGGAGCAAACAGGGCAAGGGCCTGGCGCGCTTCGACAACCTCTCGGTGGTCGACCTCGATGGCGGCTTCGTTGAACAGTGGGGCCAGCAGATCCAGCGTGCCATGCGCTTCAGCGTGCTGATCCAGGACGGCGAAGTGCAGCTCCTCAACGACCATATCCAGCTCGACATCATTCCCACCTGGCGCAAGCGCGCCAAGGCATGAGCGCGATCCGTTGCGATGTGGTGGTCATCGGCGCTGGCGCGGCCGGGTTGATGACCGCGATCACCGCCGGGCAGCGCGGCCGCCAGGTGCAGGTGATCGACCATGCCAACAAGATCGGCAAGAAGATCCTGATGTCCGGTGGTGGCCGCTGCAATTTCACCAACACCGGCACCACCCCGGCCAACTTCCTGTCGGCCAACCCGCATTTCTGCAAGTCGGCACTGGCGCGCTACACGCCGTGGCACTTCATCGAGCTGGTGCACAAGCACGGCATTGCGTATCACGAAAAAGAGCTGGGCCAGCTGTTCTGCGACGTCTCCTCCAAGCAGATCGTGAAGATGCTGGTGGACGAGTGCCAGACCGCAGGCGTGCAGATCCGCACCGACTGCAGTGTTCAGCGCATTGAACACGGCAGTGATGGCTTCCGCGTGCACACCAGCCATGGCCTGTTCCACTGCGCCTCGCTGGTGGTCGCCAGCGGCGGCCTGTCCATTCCCAGCATGGGTGCCACCGGCTTCGGCTATGAAGTGGCCCGCCAGTTCGGCCACCAGGTGCTGCCGACCCGCGCCGGACTGGTGCCGCTGACCCTCAGCGGCAAGCACCAGGAACGACTGGCCGATCTCAGCGGCGTGGCCCTGCCCATCGAGGCGCGCTGCAACGGAAAGAGCTTCCAGAATTTCATGCTGCTGACCCATCGCGGGGTGAGTGGCCCGGCGATCCTGCAGATCTCCTCGTTCTGGCAACCCGGTGACGCGCTGGAGCTGGACCTGCTGCCAGGCCAGGATGCCGGCGACTGGTTGCGCCGGATGAAACAGGAGCGGCCAGCCGCGGAGCTGCGCACTGTACTGGGCGAGGTGCTGCCCAAGCGGCTGGCGCAGCGCCTGTGCGAGCACTGGCTGCCTGACCGCCCGGTGCGACAGCTGGACGAACCGATGCTGCGCCAGGCCGCGCAGCTGCTGGGTGCGTTCCCGCTGGTGGCCAGTGGCACCGAGGGCTACCGTACGGCCGAGGTGACCCTGGGTGGCGTGGACACCGCCGAGGTCTCGTCTTCGACGATGGAGTCCAAGCGCGTGCCCGGCCTGCATTTCGTCGGCGAAGTGCTGGACGTGACCGGCTGGCTGGGCGGCTACAACTTCCAGTGGGCCTGGGCCAGCGGCCATGCAGCAGGTGGTGTGGTGTGAACCACATCGCCGTTCGATGTGCGCAAGGGGTACGCGCATGGACGGTTCGCCGCGCATCGTGTATCTAGGTTCGCAGATTGGGGAGCAGTGCATGCAGAACGCGAACGACATCACCATCCGCCTGTTGATCGTCGATGACAGCGGCGAGAATGCCGAAGCCATCGTCAGCACCCTGCGCAACAGCGGCATCGCAGTACGGCCGTGGCGCCCACAGGATGCGGCCGAACTGGCCCAGGTGCTGGCCAGCCAGGCCATCGACCTGGTGCTGGCCTCGCCCTCGCAGGGCATTCCATTGCCGTTGGTGGCCCAGCACATCGCGGCCAGTGGCAAGGACATCCCGCTGGTGCTGCTGGCCGAGCGCATCGACGAAGACGAACTTGTGCAGGCCAGCAGCCACGGCATCCGCGCCCTGGCCCTGCGCCAGCGCCCCGAGCATCTGCTTGCGGTGATCCGCGACCAGTGGGTGGACCTGCAGGCGCGTCGCGGCCTGCGCCGCATCGAGGCGCAGATGCGCGAGACCGAGCGCCGCTGCGATGCGCTGATCGCCTCCTCGCGTGATCCCATCGCCTACGTGCACGAAGGCATGCACATCCGCGCCAACGATGCCTATCTGGAGATGTTCGGCTACGAGCATTTCGACGACATCGAAGGCATCTCGCTGCTGGACATGGTTGCCGCCCAGCATGTGGAGGGCTTCAAGCAGCTGCTGAAGGGCCTGAGCCGTGGCGAAGCGCCGCCGCCGCAGTACCAGCTGGATGCGCGCCATGAAGATGGCAGTGCGTTTCCGGCCACGATGGAATTCACGGCGGCCACCTATGAGGGCGAATCCTGCCTGCAGGTGGTACTGCGCCGCCGCATGGAGTTCGACCCGGAACTGGCGCGCGAGGTCGAGGACCTGCGCCAACGCGACCAGGTCACCGGCCTGCTCAACCGCCCGACCTTCATGCTGCAGCTGGAAAGCGCAGTGGCCCAGGCCGGGCGCAGCGAAGGCCAGTTCGGCCTGCTGCTGATCGAGCCGGACCACTACGCACGCCTGCTGCCGGACATCGGCCTGGCCTCGGCCGACACCCTGATCGGCGCCCTCGCCGGCCTGCTGGCCGAGGTGGTTGGCGAAGACGCGCAGCTGGCCCGCTTCGGCGAACACAATTTCGCCGTGCTGCAGGCCGGGCCCTACGCGCAGACCGTGGCACTGGCCGAGCGCATCCGCGAAGCCTATGCCGCGCATGTCTTCAGCATCGGCGCACGCTCGGCCACGGTAACGGTCAGCATCGGTGGCGTGCAGGTGGGCGAGAAGATCGCCAGCATCGGCCAGGTGCTGGCGCGCGCCAGCGAATGCACCCACGCCGCCGCCGAGCTGGGCAATACCTGCCGCATCTTCGACCCTGCCGCAGCCGACCGCGTGGAAGAAGAGCGCGTGCTGCGCTGGGTCGCCCGTATCCGCGAAGCGCTGGCCGGTGACGGCTTCCAGCTGCACTACCAGCCGGTGCTGAACCTGCAGGGCGAGTCGCTGGAGCTGTATGAGGCCTACCTGCGCCTGGAGCACAACGGCGAGCTGCTGAGCCCGACCGCGTTCCTGGGCATTGCCGAGGAACACGGCCTGCTGGCCGACATCAACCGCTGGGTGGTCTCGCAGGCCATCGCGGTGCTCGGCCAGCGTGCAAGCGAAGGTCATGCCACGCAGATGCTGGTGAAGGTGACCCCGGAATCGTTCGACGACCCGCAGATGATCGCCACCCTGCGCCGCGAACTACAGGCGCAGGGCGTGCCCGGTGAGCGACTGTGGCTGCACGCGCCGGAAGCGAAGGTATTCACCCACCTGCGCAGTGCGCAGCAGTTCCTCGCCGAAGTGGCGCCCCTGGGCTGCCGCATCGGCCTGGAACAGTTCGGTTCGGGGCTGGATTCGTTCCAGCTGCTGGCGCACTTCCAGCCGCAGTTCCTCAAGCTGGACCGCGGCTTCACCAGCGATCTGGCCGCCACCCGCGAAAACATCGACCGCGTCAGCCAGATCACCGCACGCGCGCAGGAAGCCGGCATCCGCACCATCGCCGAGTTCGTCAGCGACGCCAATTCGATGACCCTGCTGTTCAGTGCCGGCGTGGACTACGTGCAGGGCGACTTCGTCGGCCCGGCGCTGGCGGAGATGGGCTTCGATTTCGGGTGATCGGTAGCGCCGGGCCATGCCCGGCGAGCGCAGCGGCATTCGAAAGAACCGCCGGGCATGGCCCGGCGCTACCTTCTATCTCAGGTCAGATCGACCAGGTTGTCGATCTTCACGTCCGGATTGACGTCGGCTTCGTAGTCGACGCCCTCCACACCGAAACCGAACAGGCGCAGGAAGTCGGCCTTGTAGCCGGCCAGGTCGCTGATCTCGTACAGGTTCTCGTTGGTGACCTGCGGCCACAGTGCCACGACCTTGCCCTGCACGTCCGCAGCCATTTCCTTGTAGTCGGCACGCAGGCGGCCTTCGTCATCGACCAGCGCAACGGTGTGGCCATCGCCATCGACCAGATCGTGGCGCAGGCGGTCGATCGCCACGCCGTCGGCCTTGGCGCCGTAGAGAATGTCGTACAGCACGTCCAGCTGCTCGATGCAGCCTTCGTGGGTGCCCTTTTCCTTCATCACCTTGAACAGCAGCGACAGGTACAGCGGCATGGTCGGAATGGCCGAGCTGGCCTGGGTGACCACGGCCTTCAGCACCGACACGCGCGCATCACCACCGATCTTGGCCAGCTTCTCGCGCAGGCTCAGAACCTTGGTGTCCAGGTCCTTTTTCGCCGCGCCGATCGAACCGTTCCAGTAGATGGCCTGGGTGATCTCTTCGCCCACATAGGTGAAGGCGGTGGTGGTGCAGCCGTTGGCCAGCACGCCGGCATCGGCCAGCGCGTCGATCCACATCTGCCAGTCTTCACCGCCCATCACCGCGACGGTACCTGCGATCTCTTCCGGAGTGGCCGGCTGCAGGTGGGTTTCGGTCAGCACTTCCTTGTCGGTATCCAGGCCGCGCAGGGTGATCGGCTCGCCGATCGGCTTCAGCGTGGAGCTGATGATCTCGCCGGTCTTCGGGTGCTTGCGGCGCGGCGCCGCCAGGCTGTAGACGACCTGGTCGACCTGGCCGAGATCGGCCTTGATCATTTCGATGGTCTTCGCCTTCACTTCATCGGAGAAGGCATCGCCGTTGATGCTCTTGGCATACAGGCCGGCTTCGTCAGCGTACTTGTGGAACGCGGCCGAGTTGTACCAGCCCGCCGTGCCCGGCTTGGTCTCGCTGCCCGGGCGCTCGAAGAAGATGCCCAGGGTCGCGGCACCGCTGCCGAAGGCCGCGGTGATGCGCGCAGCCAGGCCGTAACCGGTGGAGGCGCCGATCACCAGCACGCGCTTGGGGCCGTTCTGGATCGGCGGACGCGCGCGGATGTAGTCGATCTGCTGCTTGACCGCGGCCTCGCAGCCGGTCGGGTGGGTGGTGACGCAGATGAAGCCGCGGACGCGCGGTTTGATGACCATGGATACCTCGGGTTGGCAGATGCGGCGCACGGGGCGCTCAGCAGGAATACGGGTGCGCGCCTGCGCGCGCGAACCGCAGGATCGTAGTGCGCGGGGCACGATTGCACAACCGACGGCGGCGTAGGGTGGTGTTTGTTTTGCAGGGTTGCACCCTGCACCTGCAGAGGCTACGTCAACGGCAAAAGCTGGGTTCCTGTGGGTTGGCGGGGCGGGTCCGGTTGCGGGGGACGCCGTAAACCCATCCCTGGGGGCTTGGCCGCGGCATCCATGCCGCGGACACCCCCGCAACCGGACCCACCCCGCCTTCGACAGTTTTCCGCGATCTATCGGAGCAGGGGGTCGGATCCCGTTGCTGCGCAACGGGCTCTGACCCCAGATTTGTTTCGATATCTGATAGAAAAATCGTGTCGACCAAGGTCGACACCTACCAACAGCCGCACGTACCACCAGTCGCCGTTGCCAACAACCGTGCGCGCCAACAGTCGCCGTTACCCACAGCCGAGTGAACCTGTCGAAGGCGGGGCACTGTGGGTTTGCGGGGTGTGAGCCGCATGGATGCGGCGACCAAGCCCCCATGGATGGGTTTACGGCGGCCCCGCAAATCCACAGTGCCCCGCCATCCCACGGATAGCCCGCTGTTGCTCTGGCTTCGGCCGTTGCCGTT
>NZ_SRHZ01000035.1 GCF_004684085.1 Stenotrophomonas maltophilia | reverse complement strand
ATGGATGCGGCGACCAAGCCCCCATGGACGGGTTTACGGCGTCCCCGCAAACCCACAGTGCCCCGCCATCCCACGGATAGCCCGCTGTTGCTCTGGCTTCGGCCGTTGCCGTTGCATTGAGCAGGTGCAGGGCTGCAGGCCCTGCCAACAAAAAACCCCGCTTGCGCGGGGTTCTCTGTGTGTTGCGTGCAGCAGGTGCTTACGGGCGACGGGCCAGGGCCTCGACGTCCTTCGCCTTCGGCAGCAGATCCTGCTTGCTGACGCGCAGGAAACCGATCGTCAGCATCGGCACCGCCACCAGGATCGAAGACAGCACCACGATCACCGCACCGATCATGTGCGTCTCGGCCAGGCCTTCCATCGAGCTGCCGCCGTACATGTACAGGGCAAGCGCCGACAGGAAGAACATCACCGCAGTGATCACCGTACGCGACAGCGTCTGGTTGATCGAACGGTTCAGCACTTCCATCGAGTCCACCCGCAGGCTGCGGAAGTTCTCGCGGACGCGGTCGAACACCACGATCAGATCGTTGATCGCAAAGCCCATCACCGACAGCAGGCCGGCCAGTACGGTCAGGTCGAACTCACGGCCCAGCAGGGACACGTAAGCCACCGTCACGATCAGGTCGAACATCGCCACGACGCTGGCGGTGACCGCGAATTTCCATTCGAAGCGCACCGCGATGTAGATCAGGAAGCCGGCCAGCATGAAGATGGTGGCGTACAGGCCATTCATCGCCAGATCCTTGCCGATCTGCGGACCCACGAACTCATTGCGCAGCACCGTGGCCTGGTTGTCGGCGGTGGACAGTGCCTTCACCACGGCCACGGCGGTGGCCTTGTCCTCGTGCGCGGCATCGCCGGTGCCCGGGGCATGCTCACCGTGCGGGGCCAGGCGGATCAGCAGGTCGGTGTTGCCACCGACGCTCTGTACCTGGGCGCCTTCGAAGCCATTCTGCTCGAGCTTGGTGCGGACCTGCTCGACGTCCACCGCCTTGTCGAAGCGGGCTTCGATCAGGGTACCGCCGGTGAAGTCCAGCGCGTAGTTGAAGCCCTTGAAGCCGATGATGGCGATCGAGGCCAGGAACACGATGACCGTGACGACCATCGCGACATGACGCCAGCGCATGAAGTCGATCTTGGTGTCGTTCGGGAGGATGTGCAGCGGAAACAGTTTCATGTGCGTGTCGTCCCGTCAGATGGCCACGTTCTGGAGCTTCTTGCGGCGGCCGTAGATCAGCGTCGCCAGCGCACGCGACACGGTGATCGCGGTGAACATGGAGGCGAAAATACCGATGATCATGGTCAGCGCGAAGCCCTTCAGCGGACCGGTACCGAATGCGAACAGCGCCACACCGACGATCAGGCCGGTCAGGTTGGCGTCGAGGATGGTGCCCGAGGCACGCTCGTAACCGGTCACGATTGCGGTCTTGCCCGGCACGCCGGCACGCAGTTCTTCACGGATACGCTCGTTGATCAGCACGTTGGCGTCCACCGACAGGCCGACCGACAGCGCCAGGCCGGCGAAGCCCGGCAGGGTCATGGTCGCACCGAACAGCGACATCACCGCCACCACGATCAGCAGGTTGAACAGCATCGCGATCGAGGTGATCACGCCGAACATGCGGTAGTAAACGCTGAAGAACACCAGGGTGAACAGGAATGCGAACACGACCGCGCGCATACCGTTCTTGACGTTCTCGGCGCCGAGGCTCGGGCCGACCACGCGCTCTTCGACGAAGTCCATCGGCGCGGCCAGCGAGCCGGACTTCAGCAGCTTGGCCAGGTCTTCGGCTTCCTTCTTCTGCAGGCCGGTGGTCTGGAAGTTCTTGCCGAACACGCCGTTGATGTTGGCCACCGAGATCACTTCCTCGTTGACCTTGAAGCCACGCACTTCCTGGCCGTCGACGACGGTCACGGTCGGCACGCGCTCGGTGTAGACCACCGCCATCGGCTTGTTCACGTTAGCGCTGGTGAAATCGAACATGCGCTGGCCGCCGACGTTGTTCAGCGTCACGCTGACCGCCGGGGAGCCGCTGTTCGAATCGGTCACCGCCTGCGCGCCGACCATCTGGTCACCGGTGACGATCACGCGCTTGTTCAGCAGGATCGGGCCGCGGCCATCACGCTGCTGGTAGACCTTCGCTTCCGGCGGAATGCGGCCGGCGGCGATGGCGTCCTGCGCGTTGCCCTCGACCACCGCACGGTATTCCAGGGTCGCGGTGGCGCCGATCATGCGCTTGGCTTCGGCGGTGTCCTGCACGCCCGGCAGCTGAACAACCACGCGGTCGGCACCCTGACGCTGGATGATCGGCTCGGCCACGCCGAGCTGGTTCACGCGGTTGCGCAGGGTGTTGATGTTCTGCTCGATGGCGCCGTTGGCGATCTGGGTGATCTCGGTCTCCGGCACGGACACCGTGATGCGGTTGCCGCTGACGTCGTAGCCGAGGGTCGGCTGCGCCTTGGCCAGTGCAGCACGGGCACGCTGTGCGGCGTCGTCACCTGCAGACGGGCTCAGGTTGGCCACGATGCTGTTGTCGGCACGGCGCTCCACCGACTGGTACGGGATGCGGGCGTCACGCAGGGTGCTGCGCACGTCTTCAGTGTAGGCATCCAGACGCTTGTCCAGTGCCGCCTTCTGGTCGACCTGCAGCACGAAGTGCACGCCGCCCTGCAGATCCAGGCCCAGCACCATCGGACGACCACCGAGCTTGGCCAGCCAGTCCGGCACGGTCGAGGCCAGGTTCAGGGCCACCGTGTAGTTCTCGCCGACGGTGTCACGCAGCGCATCGCTGGCGGCGGACTGCGACTTCAGGTCCGACAGGCGGACGATCAGGCTGTCCCCTTCCTTCTCTGCGCCGAGCGTGGCGACGCCGGCCTTCTTAAGGTCGGCCAGCACACGGTCGCGCAGCGCATCGTCAACCTGCCCGCCACGATTGGCGGTGATCTGGATGGCCGGGTCCTTCTGGTAGATGTTGGGCAGTGCGTACAGCGCGCTGAGCGCCAGTACGATCACGATGACGACGTACTTCCAGCGTGGAAATTCGAGCATTGCTTGGGTCCCGCGCGGCGCCATCCCCGGCGCCGCGGTTGTGCATCGGAAAGGGAGTGGCTTACTTGGCCGAATCCAGGGTGCCGGTCGGCAGCACGCTGCCAACAGCGCCCTTCTGCACGCGGATGCGCACGTTCTCGGCCACTTCGATGGTGACGAAGTTGTCGCCGATGTCGGTGACCTTGCCGGCGATGCCGCCGTTGGTCAGCACTTCGTCGCCACGCTTGATCTTCTCCAGCATGGACTTGTGCTCCTTCTGCCGCTTCATCTGCGGGCGGATCATCAGGAAGTACATGATGGCGATCAGGATGACCGGGAACAGCAGCGTGGTCAGGCCCATGCCCTGCGGTTGGCCGCCGGCGGCCTGGGCGTGGGCGGCGGGAATCAGGAAGGCAAGCAGGTTCATCGTTGGTCCTTTGGTTGGGCGGCGCTCCGGCCCTTTCACGGGCACGGGGTGTCGACCGCGGATCTGGGTCAGCCTTGAAGTATGCCACGGCCCCGGGCGTTCGTCCTTGGGCCGTTTGGCAGGGGCGTTCGGGTTACAGGGGCGGCGCTACCGCCCCGCGTGCTGCGTAGAAAGACTCACGGAAGGCCAGGAAGGTTCCCGCCTCGATCGCCGCGCGGATGTCGGCCATCAGTTTTTCGTAATAGAAGAGGTTGTGCTGGGTGCCCAGCATCGGCGCCAGCATCTCGTTGCAGCGGTCCAGGTGGCGCAGGTAGGAACGGGTGTAGCCGCCAGTGCAGGCCACGCAGCCGCAGCCCGGCTCGATCGGGTCCATGTCGCGCGCGTACTGGGAATTGCGGATGCGGACGGTGCCGAACGAGGTGAAATAGTGGCCGTTGCGCGCATTCCGGGTCGGCATCACGCAATCGAACATGTCCACGCCACGCGCGACACCCTCGACCAGGTCCTCGGGTCGGCCCACGCCCATCAGGTAGCGCGGACGGTCGGCGGGCAGTTCCGGGTCCAGGTGGTCGAGCATGGCGTTGCGCTCGTCTTCCGGCTCGCCCACGGCCAGGCCGCCAATGGCATAGCCATCAAAACCGATGGCCTGCAGGGCCTCGGCCGAGCGGCTGCGCAGACCGGTGTGAACGCCACCCTGGACGATGCCGAACAGGGCCGCGTCGTTGCCGAGCTCGTCATGCGCGTTGCGGCTGCGCTGGGCCCAGCGCAGGCTCAGCTCCATCGAGCGACGGGCAACGTCCTCGGTGGCCGGGTACGGCGTGCACTCGTCGAAGATCATCACCACGTCCGAGTCGAGCACCTTCTGGATCTTCATGCTCTCCTCCGGGCCCAGGAACACACGGGCGCCGTCGGTCGGCGAGGCGAACGTCACGCCCTGTTCGGTGATCTTGCGGCGGTGGGCCAGCGAGAACACCTGGAAACCACCCGAATCGGTCAGGATCGGGCCATCCCAGCGGCAGAAGCCGTGCAGGCCGCCGTGGTCGGCGATGATGTCCAGGCCCGGACGCAGGTACAGGTGGAAGGTGTTGCCGAGGATGATCTCGGCGCCCAGCGCGCGCACATCGTCCGGCAGGATGCCCTTGACCGAGCCATAGGTTCCCACCGGCATGAAGGCCGGCGTTTCCACCGTGCCACGCGGGAAGGTCAGGCGGCCACGGCGGGCACGGCCGTCGCGGGTCTGGAGCTGGAACTGCAATCGGGACATGGAACGGTCATTCGGGCAAATAGTTGTTCATTGTCTCCCAAAATCGGGCCGGTCGCCCATTCAGGCCTGAATGGGCCTCCATCCGACACCTGCTTGTCGCAATTGGCCTTGGCGGCAGAACACCTTCTTCCTAGTGTGGCCAGCTCCACATGCTGCCACCCCACTCATGCCCTCCCCGCACGACCTTCCCCTGGAAATTGAATGGTCTCCGGACGCACAGACGTCACTCGAGCTTCCTGGCGACCTCTTTCTTCCGAGCGGCCCAGCGAACTACGTAGGCGCAGTGATGTGTCTACGCCTGACGCTGTACTTCAAGGGCGCACACCTGGCCTCCACGAGAGAAAACCTATGCCTTTGCTTCGACGCGTTCCGCGAGCTCGCGGGGGATGCTTTGCAATGGCTCTGGCGCGAGATACCGAAGGACGGCCCACCCCGGCAGCGCGTCAAGGACAGTAAAAATCTGCGCGAAATGATCGAGCCGCTGTCGGAAGACGACCACCTCAGCTTCTGCTACACCAGCGGCGCCAATGCCGAGGACGCGGGAGCGTGGCAGTTCCTTGTTTACGGCAAGCGCGGCTGGCAAACCCGGATGGGCGACGACATGAGTGTCCTCGAGTTGTCGGTCCCGACCGGCCATTTCTCAGGAGAGAAATGCCAATTCATTGAACTGGCGATCAAATGTGCACACTGGTTGAGGGCCGCACATGGGCATGCGGGCTACGCCTTGAATCTGAGCCCAGTGCGCCGAGAGCGCAATGAGCCCATTGAAGCAGTGCTGGCCCAGCGCCTTCCAGGCCTGGATGCGGGGAACGCTGCCCTCCTGGCGAACCGGGCGGAACTCAAGCATCTCAAGTTCAAGACGGTGAGCTGGTTGACCCTACTGGATGACGCCCGGCTGGCAGCGGCTGGAGGGTTTGATCGGCTCCGCAGCGCTCTTCCGGAGCAATATTTCAGGTTCCAGGGGTATGGAAGTGGTGTCTTGATCCAGGCTGGAGCAAGACCCCTCGCCTGCGTTGATGCAGAAGATCCTCGACCCCCTGAATATGTACTGCTCGACCATCAACTCCGGGGTCTCCGACCTGCGTCGGTCGGCAATCTCCATTTCAATCCAAAGTCCGCGGAACCGAGACTGATCGGCCGGCTCGCCGATCAGTGGATGCGTCGATTTGAAGTCGATGCTTCAGAGATTCCGATCCACGAAGCAAGACTTGCGCGGCAGCATCCACGCACATACGAATGAGCAAAGGCGAGCAAATGAACAACGACCGAAAAAATCTGGAAAGAATCCTTGGTGGAAAAATCGAGTAACGAGCCGATCGAACCGCCCCGGGTATAAACCCTGTAGCCGGAGTGGAGTTCATCTATTGCGAGGATTTCGAAACCAACCGCGCTTCAAGTCAGTTCCGCAAACTGCTGGACTCTGCTGGCGAGTTCACCGCGAGCAGCGGTGGCATCGTATCGGACAGTTGCCGGATAACCCTGCCCAACGGCCAGTGCTTCCTCGCCCTTTCGTTCCACGGCGATCTGGATGGATGGCGGAAGGCGGTAGAAGCCGGGGCAAGGACCCTGGGCCTTCGCCTGGCCCGTATTCAAGGTGACCATTTGATGGTTTCGGACGGCCAGTCCGTCCCGCTGAGCGAATGCAAAGTGGATTTCGGCTGAGCCACTCCAGCGGATCCAGCCAACGGAGCAGCTTAATTCACGCACGGCGTGGGCTGGCTGACTCGGTTGGGATTCATCCACGCATGGCGTGGATCTACTGATTCCAGCGGCAGTAGAGCCACGCCATGCGTGGCTTCCAGGTATCGGCAAGTGCGCACCAACGGTGCGCACCCACCACAAGCGGAGGCTGTGGCCCTACCCCGCCTGCGGGAACAGCAGCATCGCGTCGCCGTAGCTGAAGAAACGGTAGCGCTGTTCGATCGCGTGCTGGTAGGCCTCGAACACTCGTTCTTTGCCGGCAAACGCGGAGATCATCATCAGCAGCGTGCTTTCCGGCAGATGGAAGTTGGTCACCATCGCGTCGACGCTGCGGATGCGATAGCCCGGGGTGATGAAGATCTGTGTTTCACCGGCGAACGGCAGCAGTTCGCCATCGCGCATCGCGCTCTCCAGCGCGCGCACCACCGTGGTGCCGACGCCGATCACGCGGCCGCCGGCGGCGCGCGTGCGCCGCACCTGCTGCACCAGCTCGGCGCCGACGTTCAGCCACTCGCGGTGCATCACGTGGTCCTTCAGGTCATCGGCACGCACCGGCTGGAAGGTGCCCGCACCCACATGCAGGGTGACGTGGCCGAAGTCCACGCCCTTGTCTTTCAGCGCGGTCAGCAGCGGCTCGTCGAAATGCAGGCCGGCGGTCGGTGCCGCCACCGCGCCCACTTCGCGCGCGAACACGGTCTGGTAGCGCTCACGGTCGTCCATGCCCGGCTCGCGCTGGATATACGGCGGCAGCGGCAGGCGACCGGCGTGCAGCAGCCATTGCTCCAGCGATTCAGGTACATGGAACTGCAGTACGTAGAACTCGCCATCGCGGCCCAGCACTTCGGCTTCGCCGCCGGCATCCAGCGCGATGCGGCTGCCGGCCTTCGGCGACTTGCTCGCGCCCACCTGCGCACGGGCCTGCTGGCCGCCGAGCAGGCGCTCGATCAGGATCTCGACGCGGCCACCACTGGCCTTCTGCCCGAACAGGCGCGCCGGGATCACCCGGGTGTCGTTGAACACCAGCAGGTCGCCCGGCTGCAGCAGTGACGGCAGGTCGCGCACCTGCAGGTCGGTGAAGGCATCCGGCGCCGGCGGCACCAGCAGCAGGCGGCTTGCGGAGCGTTCAGCCAGGGGCGCCTGCGCGATCAGTTCAGCCGGCAGGTCGTAGTGGAAATCGGACTTCTTCAAGGCAGTGGGCGGCAACAGGTCGACAATGGCGCGCATTGTACGTCCAGCGTCTGCGAGCCCGCGTGCTTCGCGGCGAACGTCGCGCAAAATGCTGCTATGCAGCAGGTTTCTGCGGGGTTATCGCGCAAAAAAACAAGTGCTAGCATCGAGTTGGAAGTCCGCTGCACGAGCCTGCCCCAAGCGCGCGTGATGACGCGCGTTTTGCTTTTGAAGACCCGTGCGACCCATTGTTTCAGGAGATCTGCAATGAGCTTCATCGAACGCCTCGCCCCCCTGCGCAACCAGCCCGGCACCCGCCTCACCACCGGCCTGGACGATGCCACCCTGACCGCCCTGTCCGCCAGCCACCCGCAGCTGATCGCCGCGGTGGACGCCGCCGCCGAGGAATTCGCGCGCGTGCAGGCCGACCTGGGGCCGCTGCTGGCACAGGACGAACAGGCGCAGATCGACGCGATGCAGGACGGTTTCGTCAATTTCTACGCCGATGATGCGGTGACCCCGTATGTGGCGCTGGCCGCGCGCGGCCCTTGGGTGGTCACCCTGAAGGGCGCCGTGCTGTACGACGCTGGCGGCTACGGCATGCTCGGCTTCGGGCACACCCCGGATGCTGTGCTGGAGGCAATGGCCCGCCCGCAGGTGATGGCCAACATCATGACCCCCAGCCTGTCGCAGCAGCGCTTCATCACCGCCTTGCGCGCCGAGATCGGCCACCGTCGCGGCGGCTGCCCGTTCACCCGTTTCATGTGCCTGAATTCAGGTTCCGAGGCGGTCGGCCTGGCCGCGCGCATCGCCGACGTCAATGCCAAGCTGCAGACCGACGCAGGTGCCCGCCACGCCGGCGCTGCGATCAAGCGCGTGGTGATCAAGGGCAGTTTCCATGGCCGTACCGACCGCCCCGCCCTGTATTCGGATTCCAGCCGCAAGAGCTACATGCAGCACCTGGCCAGCTACCGTGGCGAGGACTCGGTGATCACCGTGGCACCCTACGATGAGGCCGGCCTGCGCAAGGTGTTCGAGGACGCCGCGCGCAACCGGTGGTTCATCGAGGCGGTGTTCCTGGAGCCGGTGATGGGCGAAGGCGATCCGGGCCGTTCAGTGCCGCCGGCGTTCTATGCCGTGGCCCGTGAACTGACCCGCGCGCATGGCAGCCTGCTGCTGCTCGACTCGATCCAGGCCGGCCTGCGTGCGCATGGCGTGCTCTCGGTGGTCGATTACCCGGGCTTCGAAGGCCTGGACCCGCCGGACATGGAAACCTACTCCAAGGCCCTCAACGCCGCGCAGTACCCGCTGTCGGTGCTGGCGGTGACCGAGCATGCCGCGCAGCTGTACCGCAAGGGCATCTACGGCAACACCATGACCAGCAACCCGCGTGCGCTGGACGTGGCCTGCGCCACCCTGGCCCAGCTGACCCCGCAGGTGCGTGCCAACATCGCCGAGCGCGGTGCCGAGGCGGTGCGCAAGCTGGAGCAGCTCAAGGGTGAACTGGGCGGCCTGATCACCAAGGTACAGGGCACCGGCCTGCTGTTCTCCTGCGAGCTGGCCCCGCAGTTCAAGTGCTACGGCACCAATTCCACCGAAGAATGGCTGCGCCAGCACGGCATCAACGTGATCCACGGCGGCGAGAACTCGCTGCGCTTCACCCCGCACTTCGGCATGGACAGCGAGGAGCTGGACCTGCTGGTGGGGATGGTCGGCCGCGCCCTGCGTGAAGGCCCGCGCCGCGAACAGGCCGCTGCCGCGTAACCGCAGACCTTCGTAGAGCCGGGCGCTGCCCGGCTGAGGCTGACGGGCTGGCCGTGATCTGAACGAAATGCCGCCGGGCATGGCCCGGCGCTACAGAGAACAACGGCGAGGCCTCATAATTGCCCGGACACCCCGCCCTGCGACCGGCTTCACTGGTCGACGGCGGGGCGTTTTCGTTTCCGGCCAAGAGACAGGAAGATCCATGAAGTCGATCTGTGTGTACTGTGGTTCCAACGCTGGCAGCAAGCCGGCCTATACCGAGCGCGCCCTTGCCCTGGGTGACCGTATTGCCCGCGATGGGATGCGCCTTGTGTACGGCGGCGGCAACGTCGGCCTGATGGGAACCGTGGCCAATGCCGTGCTCGCTGCCGGCGGCGAAGTGACCGGTGTGATCCCGCGCCAGCTGGCCGACTGGGAAGTGGCGCACCGCGGCCTGACCGAACTGGAGATCGTCGGTTCGATGCATGAGCGAAAGTCGCGCATGTTCGATCTGGCCGATGGCTTCGTCACCCTGCCCGGTGGCTTCGGCACCATGGAAGAGATCTTCGAGATGCTGACCTGGCGCCAGCTGGGCATCGGCAACAAGCCGTGCGCGTTCCTCGACGTGGAAGGCTTCTACGCACCGCTGATCGGCATGATCGATCGCATGGTGGAAGAGCGCTTCCTGCACCCGGACCAGCGCCAGGACCTGTGGTACGGCTCGGACATCGAAGAAATGCTGGCGTGGATGAAGAACTACCAGCCGGCCCAGGCCTCGAAATGGATCGACGAGAAGCGCCGCGCCGCCCTGCGATGAAGCGCATGCACGCGGTGGCTCAGGCCGCCGCGTGCGACCACGGGGCGGGCCGCCCCAGCAGATAGCCCTGGCCGTAATCGCAGCCGAGTTCGCGCAGGGTCTGCTGCTGCGCCTCGGTTTCGATGCCTTCGCCGATGGTCTCGATGCCCAGCGTGCGCGCCAGTGACAGCACGCCCTCGACCAGTGCGCGCGTGCTCTGCACTTCCGGTCCGTGCAGCCCCGCAATGAAGCTCTGGTCGATCTTCAGCGTACTGATCGGGAAACGGTGCAGGTAGGACAGCGCGGAGAAGCCGGTACCGAAATCGTCCAGCTGCACCTGGATGCCGCGCTCGCGCAGCCCCTGCAGGATACGCAGCGTATGCGGGCCGTCGTCCAGCAGTGCGACCTCGGTGATCTCCAGCCGCAGCCGCTGCGGATCGGCACCGTATGCATCCAGCAGGCCGAACAGGCGGCCGCTGAACTCCGCAGAGCGGAAATGACGCGGTGACACGTTCACCGATACGTAGCTGTGCCCGCCTTTGGCCAGGCCGGCGATGACCTGTTCGTAGATCAGCCAGTCGACCTGTTCGATCAATCCGCTCTCCTCGCCCAGCTCAAGGAAAGCGCCTGGCAGCAACAGGCCACGGCGTTCGTGCTGCCAGCGCAGCAGAGCCTCGTGGCCGACCACCTCGCCATCGGACAGGCGCACGATCGGCTGATAGAACGGCACGAAGTCGTGATTGTTGATCGCACGGCGCAGGTCCGCCTCCAGATCCAGGCTGCGCATGGCCTGCTCGCGCATGTCCTCGTCGAAGATCGCGCAACGATCA
Organism: Stenotrophomonas maltophilia; assembly: GCF_004684085.1. GTDB lineage: Bacteria > Pseudomonadota > Gammaproteobacteria > Xanthomonadales > Xanthomonadaceae > Stenotrophomonas > Stenotrophomonas maltophilia_AS. Next base: position 8,994 of record NZ_SRHZ01000035.1, on the reverse strand, counting down.
TGACCCTGCGCCTTGGCGCGGTACATCGCCGCATCCGCGTCGCGCAGCAGCTCTTCGCCGGTGCGGTAGCGTGGGTTCCACAAGGCAATGCCCAGGCTGCCGGAGGGGAACAGCTCGCGCCCGGCAATCCACATTGATTCCTGCAGCGCCAGCAGCAGGCGCTGACCGAAGTCCAACGCCTGCGCCAGGCCCTGCGGGCACTGCAGCAACACTGCAAATTCGTCACCGCCCAGCCGTGCCACCACATCGTCGGTGGCGGCCATCGACACGATGCGCTTGGCCACTTCCACCAGCATGCGATCGCCGGCGGCATGGCCGATGCTGTCGTTGACCAGCTTGAAGCGGTCCAGATCGAGGAACAGCACGGCAAACACCGGTCCGCCCTCGCGCCGGGCCAGCGCCAGCGCATCCTGCAGGCGGTCCAGCAGATGCAGGCGGTTGGGCAGGCCGGTCAGCGCATCGTGCATGGCCTGATGGGTCAGGCGCTGCTCGGCACGCAGGCGCTCGCCGATCTGGCCGAGCAGTTTCTCGTTGACCTCGGCCAGCTCGCGGGTGCGCTCTTCCACGCGCTTTTCCAGCTCGGCATGCGCCGAACGCAACCGCTGCTGGTCGCGCTGGCGGGCCAGCCCGGTGCCGATGTTCTGCGCGACGAAGGTCAGCAGGCGCTGGTCATGCACGCTGAAGGTGATGTTCTCGCTGTAGCTCTGCACCACGATGGCGCCGACCACTTCGTCATCGCGCAACAGCGGCACGCCCAGCCAGCAATGCGAACGCGCACCGGATTCGCGCACCTCGCCGTTGGCCAGCAGCGCGTCGATCTGCGCGCGTGACGCCAACAGCGGTCGCCGGTTGCGGACCACGTATTCGGTCAGGCCACGGCTGAACGGCCGTGGCGCGCGGCTGGCATTGTGCTCGTCCACCGAATAGACGAAATCCAGGCCGTTGCCGGCCGGGTTGACCAGCGCGATATAGAAATTCCGTGCGTCGAGCAGGCGCCCGACCACCCCATGCACCTGCCCGTAGAACTGGGCCAGGCTGTCGGCCGACATCGCCATCTCGGCAATGTTGTACAACGCGGTCTGCAGCTGTTCGGCCCGGCGGCGCTCGGCCACTTCGTCCTGCAGGTTGTGGTTGGCACGCTGCAGTTGCTGGGTACGGCGCTCCACCTGCTGTTCCAGCCGCACCTGCGCCTGGCGCCGGTCCATCGCGGTCTGCACGTGCTGTGCCACGAAACCCAGCAGCGCGCGTTCGGCCTCGCCATAGCGGTCGGCCTGCACATAGCTCTGCACCACGATGGCGCCGCACACGCGGCCATCGCGCAGCATCGGCACGCCCAGCCAGTCGCGGCTTTCCGGGCCACGTTGTGGATCGTGCTCCTGTTCAACCACCCGCGCCAGCAGCTCCCGCGAGGGGCCACTCAGCGGCCGGCCATGGCGCAGCAGCGCCACGGTCAGGCTGCGCGGCATCTCGCTGGCGGCATGGCTCTGCGAAGGGTCGGCAACAAAATCGTCGACCTGGTCGGCGAAGTACAGGAAACGGATCTGGTCGTGCACGTCGTCGTACTCGACGATGTAGCAGTTCTCCGCATACATCAGCGTGCCCAGCACCCCGTGCACGTGGCGCAGCATCTCGCCCATTTCCAGGTCGGCACCGGCCAGATCGGCGATCTGGAACAGCGCCTGCTGCAGCCGCTCGGCTTCTTCCAGTGCCTTGATCTGCCCAGCCTGGCGGCCGCGCTGCAGGGCCAGCTCCATCGCCTGCCGCGCCAGCCCCCACCAGGCCGGCGACGGTATCGCGCCTTCCACCGACAGCAGCAGGCGCGCGCCGTCATATTCCCAGCCATGCTGGCCATCGCCGGCACCCGCCGCCGACAACCGGCGCCCGGCGGCGACAGGTGATGGCCAGCCGCCCTGGCCCTGACCCAGCTGCGGGTCATCCCAGCCGACCCTGACCACGGCGGTTTCAGGCAAAAGCGCATGCAACGCGCGCACCAGCGCCGTGCTCAGCACGACCTCGTGTGATGGCTCTTCCGCCGGTTCAGCATGCGTGGACAAATGACAATCTCTTGGCGCCGTCTGTGCGTCGCCTCCCCTGAGCCGCCGAGCATAGCGCGCCACCCGGGGGGCAATGGAAGCCCGTAAACCCCGAATCGTGCGCCCGTACGTTTTTCCTGCTGACCGTAGCCCCTTCCCAGCCATGAACCTCGCCCTGCACGCCCACCCCACCGGCTATGCGCCATCGCCCGCAGGCCTTACCCTGTACGCCGTGGAAGCCAGCGCACTGCCAACCGATGAAGCCTTGATGCTGGCCTGGGCCGGTGGCGACCTGCGTGCGTTCGAAAGCCTGTATGCGCGCCATCGCAAGCGCCTGTTCGGCTTCCTCCTGCGGCAACTGCGCGACACCGCGCTGGCCGAGGAGATCTTCCAGGATGTGTGGCAACGGGTGATCAGCGCCCGCGCCGGCTGGCAGCCCGAGGCGGCATTCAGCACCTGGCTGTTCCGCATCGCCCACAACCGCTTGAACGACCATTGGCGCGCTGCCCGCCATCGCCCCGCCGCACCGGCTGATGCCGACCTGCGCCTGGCGGCGATCGAGGATGGGCAGACCCCGGAAGCCGAGCTTTCCGAATTCGAACAGCGTCGCCGCATCCAGCTGGCGATGGAACAACTGCCGCCCGAGCAGCGCGAAGTGCTGCAGCTGCGGCTGGATCAGGAACTGAGCCTGGAGGAGATCGGCCAGATCACCGGCGTAGGCCGGGAAACCGTGAAATCGCGGCTGCGCTATGCGATGGACAAGCTGCGTGCGGGATTGAACGCATGAACCGAGACGAACCCCTGACGCCGGAAGAACGCGAGCTGGCCCAGCTGCTCGGCCGTCGCGCCGAGCAGGCGCCGCCGGCCGCACTGGACGCCGCCATCCTGGCCGCGGCACGTGCCGCCGTGGATGCGCCGGCCACCGATGCCGTTGCCTCGCCTGACGCCCCGCGCGCGCGCCGCGTGCGTCCGCGCTGGCCGGCGGTGTTCGGTATCGCCGCATCGATGGTGTTCGCGATCGGCATCGCCTGGCAGCTGCGCCCGGAACCGCCGCCGGTTCCAGCGGGTGAGGCCGCTGTTGCTGCGGCACCGGCTGCGGCAGAAGACGTCGTGGCTGCCGACCCGGCCGCTGAGAGCAGTGCAGCTGACAGCGCGGTGGCGGCTGCAGAACCGGCCGCTGCGCCCACAGCACCCGAGGCAGCCCCTGTTGCCGCTGCGCCGGCACCGGCACCGGCCATCGCACGCGCGCCCAAGCCTGCGCCGGCCGAGACCGCTGAAGCGCCGACCCAGGCTGCACGTTCGATGGCTGCGGATGCGGCCGCCGATACCTCCTTTGCGGCCCTCCCGCCCGCTCCGGCCGCAGCGCCGGCAGCAGCACCGCCTGCGCCACCTGCACCCGCCGCCTACTCGGCACCCGCACCGGCATTCGCGCCGACAGCGTCCGGGGCACTGAAAGCACGCACGGCTGCGGCACCGGCAGCCAATGCCGCCGAGATCGAGCGGGCGCAGGCGCTGGATCGGGTAGAGATCACCTCGATGAAGCGCGAGGCTGCCAGCCGCTCCGCACCGGGGGTCATGCGCCGCGGCAGCGATGCTGGTTTGAGTGCGGACACGGTGCAGGCCGAGGTGGCTGCCGACGCCCGGCTGCCACGGCGGCAGTGGCTGCAGAAGATCCGCGAACGCCGCGACGAAGGCCAGCGCGACCTCGCCCGGGCCAGCCTGGAGCGCTACATCCAGCAGTACCCGGAATCGCGCCTGCCACGTGACCTGCGCCCGCTGCTGGACGACTGAGCCGGACCGGGTCACGCAGCAACCCCGTAGAATGGTGGGGATGCCCGATACCCTCGCCCAACCGGTCAGCCACACGCTGGAAGTCAAGCACAGCCGCTTCATCGCCCTTGCCGCACCGATCGATGGCGGCGCGGCAGCGATGGCATTCCTGCAGCAGGTTGCGGTGGCCGATGCCACCCACAACTGCTGGGCCTACCGGCACGGACAGGATTACCGCTCCAGCGATGACGGCGAGCCCGCAGGCACCGCGGGGCGCCCCATCCTGGCCGCCATCGACGGCCAGGGCTTCGATCGGGTGATGGTGGTAGTGACGCGCTGGTTCGGCGGCATCAAGCTCGGTGCGGGCGGCCTGGTGCGCGCCTACGGTGGTGCGGCGGCCGAATGCCTGCGTACTGCGCCGCGGCTGCCGCTGGTGGCGATGGCCCGGTTGCGGCTGCTGGCCGGGTTCGAGGATCTGGGTACCCTGCACGCCAGCCTGCCCGCCTTCGCCGCGGAAAAGCGCGATGAACAGTTCGATGCCGACGGTGTGTGCCTGTGGGTCGAATTACCTGCCGATCAGGTCGACGCATTGAAAATCCGCCTGCGCGACGCCACCCGTGACCGTATCCGCATACAAGACGACGACCAGGATGACTGACAAGGACGACGCCCCCGCTTCGACCCCGCCGCTGCGCCGCCTCGGCAGCCTGCGTACGCTTTGGCCGTTCGTGCGCCGCCACAGCGGCCTGTTCACGGCATGGCTGCTGGCCCTGGCCGTGTCTTCGGCGGCAACACTGAGCCTGCCACCGGCAGTGAAGCAGATGATCGACCACGGCTTCACCAGTGGCGGCCAGATCAACCGCGCGTTCGCCCTGCTGATGCTGGTGGCGGTGGTCATGGCACTGGGCACGGCGGCACGCTTCTACTTCGTTTCGCTGCTGGGCGAAAAAGTGGTGGCCGACCTGCGCAGCCAGCTGTACGCCCACCTCATCCACCTGGGCGCTGGCTTCCACGACCGCAGCCGCAGTGGCGAACTGGTTTCGCGCCTGACCGCAGACACCGAACTGCTGCGCAGCGTGGTCGGCTCGACCATGTCGGTGGCCCTGCGCAGCACGGTCACCGTGATCGGCAGCCTGGCGATGCTGTTCGTCACCAGCCCGCGGCTGGCGGCGTGGTCGCTGCTGGGCATCCCGTTGGCGGTGCTGCCGATCATCATCGGCGCGCGCAAGCTGCGCACGGTGGCACGCAACAGCCAGGACCGCATCGCCGACGCCAACAGCCTGGCCAGCGAAACCCTGGGCGCAGTGCGCACGGTGCAGGCGCACGCGCGCGAGCCGTACGAGCGTGGTCGCTTCGACACGGCCCTGGGCGATGCCATCGCTGCCGCGCGCCGTCGCATCGGTGCACAGTCGCTGGTGACTGCCAGCGCCATCCTGCTGGTGTTTGGTGCCATCGTTGGCGTGTTGTGGCTGGGTGCGCACGACGTCATCGACGGTCGCCTCAGTGCCGGCACGCTGGGCCAGTTCGTACTGTATGCACTGATCGGCGGTGGTTCGGTCGGCGCGCTGGCCGAAGTGTGGAACGAACTGCAGCGCGCGGCTGGCGGCATGGGCCGCATCGGCGAGCTGCTGCAGGAAGACATCGAGATCCGCGCACCGGCACAGCCACACGCGTTGCCGCGGCCATTGCGCGGCGAGATCCAGTTCGACGACGTGGTGTTCCACTACCCGCAGCGGCCGGACCAGGCAGCGCTGGACCACTTCAATCTGCATGTGCGCCCGGGCGAGACCGTGGCCCTTGTCGGCCCCTCAGGTGCCGGCAAGAGTACGGTGCTGTCGATGCTGCTGCGTTTCCACGATCCGGCCGCTGGACGCATCTGCGTTGACGGTATCGATGTCCGCGAGGTCGATCCGGCCGAGCTGCGCGACCAGCTGGCGCTGGTGCCGCAGCAGCCCACCCTGTTCGCGGCGAGCGCGCGCGACAACATCCGCTATGGCCGCCTGCAGGCCAGCGACGCCGAGGTCGAGGACGCCGCACGCGCCGCCGAGGCCGACGGCTTCCTGCGTGCGTTGCCGCAGGGCTATGACAGCGAACTGGGCGAACGCGGTGCCCGCCTGTCCGGCGGCCAGCAGCAGCGTGTGGCGATCGCCCGTGCGCTGCTCAAGGACGCGCCGATCCTGCTGCTGGACGAAGCCACCAGCGCGCTGGACGCACAGAGCGAGCATGGCGTGCAGCAGGCGCTGGAGCGCTTGATGGCAGGCCGGACCACGCTGGTCATCGCGCACCGCCTGGCCACCGTGCTCAAGGCCGATCGCATCGTGGTGATGGACCAGGGCCGCATCGTGGCCGAGGGAACGCACGCGCAGCTGCTGGCCGAAGGCGGTCTATACGCTGAACTGGCAAGGCTGCAGTTCATCGATTGATGACGGCCCGCTAACATCGGCCGGACCAAGCTGGCCTCGCATCAGCAGCATCCGCTGAAGGAGGTAGACGATGTCGTTCCGACAGTTCCCTGCAGTCGACAGCAATGGCGACAGCCACATCATCATCGAGTTCAAGCCCGAGGCGAATGGCAGCGGGCACAGTTCCGAGTCCACGCCGCGCTACGAGCTGGATGATGGACGGCCGCTGGTGCGCGATGGTCGCGAGTTCACCACCAGTGGCGGTGAGCTGCGGCTGATGATCTGAGGTTCGCCGGGCATGGCCCGGCGCTACCGGATTCCGCATCGCCCCGCTCTGGTAGGCGTCGACCTTGGTCGACACGCCTTTTGCTTCTGGTAGGTGTCGACCTTGGTCGACACGCTTTTCGCCAAAGGCAGTCGAGCATGGCTCGACGCTACAGAAAAAGCATGGTCAATTTTTCGCCAAGCATCTTGACAGCCTTGCCTGCCAAGGGCTGCACGCGGTTATCCACACGTTTGCTCAGAAACCATCCACACCGCCTGTGGATGAATGCGATCAGCCCAGCACCCGCCCGATGCCACTGGCGTCCACTTCTGCTGCCGCGCGCGCCATTGCCGCCGGGTCGCTGCCCTCCACGAACCCGATACGGAAATGCACTTCGCCGCCGGGTGTGCGCGACGAATGGATCGAAGCCAGGCTGATGCGGTGCTGCTCGAACACGTTCAGCAACTCTCGCAACGAACCGGGACGATCTTCCGGCAGGTGCACCGACAACGCGTTGCGTTCGGTCAGGTCGGCCAACAGGTAACCCACGCGTTCGAAGGTGTAGTTGCCGTCGGCCACGGCCTGCTCGCCGAACGCGCTGCGATTGGCCGACAACAGCTGCTCACGGAATGCATGGCGTGCGCTGTCGTCGCCCTGCCCCACCTGCGCCTGCAAGGCCTGCAGTTGACCGACCAGTCGCTCCAACATCGGCGCCACGTACGGGTTGCCGAACTGGATGTCTTCGTAGATCGCGGGGTTCAGCGACAGGATGCGCGAAATGATCGCGGTATCCAGCTCGAACGACGCCGAACGGTACGGCATCATCGCGGCCAGATCGCCCAGCTGCGGCTGATACTGGCGCAGCACGCCGGCCTGGGCCAGGTGGGTGGCATGCACCATCGCCTGCACCAGTGCCATCATCTGGTCGTGATGCTGTGGCGTGGCGCGCACGCACTCGGCCTGCAGCGCCGCGCACAGTGCGTCAACCCACGGCTGCCAGTGCTGCAGCCGCGCTTCGCAGACCACCATCACCCGGCCCTTCAGGGTCGGCGCCTTCGGCGGTGCGGTCATCGGGTGCAACCCGACCACTTCGGCCTGCGAGGCCAGCATCGCCTGCACAGGTGCATCCTTCACCGAGGTCACATCCAGCCACAGCCGGCCCTGCTCGCGGCCGGCCGATTGCCGCACGTACTCGGCGATCAGCGCCGGCGTATGCCGGATCGGTGCCGAGAACACCAGCACGTCGGCCTGCGCCAGCAGCTGTTCCGGCGTATGCGAGTCCGGATCGGCCGGGTCGTGACCGATCACCTGCAGCTGCATGTGCTGCTGGAAGAAGCGGGTCAGCCAGCGCCCGTAGGCGCCGGCGCTGCCAACGATGCCGACCGTGCGCGGCGTGCGTTCGAGCAGACCGCTCATGCCACGCGTTCAGCGCGGAAGCGCGTCCCCTCGGCCAGCGCGGCGGGCGCTGCTGCGATAACGTCGAATTCCTCGAAGCCGTTGTCCAGGGTCGCTTCCAGCGCCGCATGGGTACCTGCGATGGCGTGCGAGATCGCCTGCTGCATCGACTCACCGCGCAGCAGGAACGACACCACCAATGACATCAGCACGTCGCCGGTGCCGGCCACATCCACCGGCAGCAGCGGCGAGGTCCAGCGCCAGGTTTCCTCGCGACCGACCGCCAAGGTCACCAGCTCACCCGGGTTGCCGCCCACGCTGTGCGCAATCACCCAGTGCGGACCGCGGTCCAGCAGCGTGCGTGCGGCAGCGATGGCATCGGCTTCGGCCAGCGCCGGCATGCCGGTCAGGCGGTTCAATTCGAAGGCGTTCGGGGTCACCAGCCAGGCATGCGGCAACAGGCGCTCGGCGAAGATCGCCTCCAGGCCGGGTTCCACGTAGGGCCCGGTATGGGTATCGCCGATCACCGGGTCCAGGCAGTAACGCAGTTGCGGGCAGGCCGGCAGGATTTCATCCAGCCAGTCGGCGAACGCGGCACCGTTGGCGGTGCTGCCGAAGTAGCCGGACACCAGCATCTTCGCCCGCTGCGGCAGGCCACGCTCGCGGGTACCCAGCAGCAGGTCGGCGAACCAGTCGGCAGGCAGCACGCGGCCACGCGTGGTGTCGTAGAACGGCGCATTGCTGAGCAGCACGGTCGGGATTTCCGCTACGCGCACTCCGAGTGCGCGCATCGGCTGGACGGCGGCGCTGTTGCCTGCGTGGCCGTAGACCAGTTGCGATTGGACCGAGATGACATCGATCGGCGAGGGCCCGTCCGGCCGCTGGCGGCGGCCGTGGACCAGGTGGTTGTCAAGGGATTCGCTCATCCCCGCATTCTACGCCCAAGGGGGTTTTCGGCAGGGCTTGCAGCCCTGCACCTGCTCAATGCAACGGCAACGGCAACGGCCAAAGCCAAAGCCAAAGCGGCATTCCGTGGGGTGGCGGGGCGGTGTCGGATTGCGGGGACGCCGCAAGTACGTCCTTGTAGGCTTGGCAGCCGCATCCATGCGGCTGACACCCCGCAATCCGA
>NZ_SRHZ01000034.1 GCF_004684085.1 Stenotrophomonas maltophilia | reverse complement strand
GTGAGCCGCATGGATGCGGCGACCGAGCTTACATGGACGTACTTGCAGCGTCCCCCGCAACCGGACCCACCCCGCCAACCCACGGATAGCCAGCTTCTGCTGTTGACGTTGACATTGCTTCGGCAGGTGCAGGGCTGCAAGCCCTGCAAAAGCCCCCCCTCAGTGAGCAGCAGGTCGCGACGGCGGCAACCACGCCGCCACGATGCCCAACAGCGGCAGGAACGCGGTCAGCTGGTAGACGTACTCGATGCTGGTCTTGTCCGCCAGCAGGCCGAGCACAGCGGCACCCAGTCCACCCATGCCGAACGCAAACCCGAAGAACAGCCCCGACACCATGCCGATGCGATGCGGCATCATTTCCTGCGCGTAGACCACGATCGCCGAGAACGCCGAGGACAGCACGAAGCCGATCAGCACCGCCAGCACCGTGGTCCAGAACAGATCGGCATGCGGCAGCATCAACGCGAACGGTGCAACACCCAGGATCGAGGTCCAGATGATCGGCTTGCGGCCGATGCGGTCACCCAGCGGGCCGCCAAGGAAGCCGCCTGCGGCCGACGCCACCAGGAACGCGAACAGGTGCAGCTGTGCCTGTGCCACCGGAATGCCGAAATGGTGGATCAGGTAGAAGGTGAAGTAGCTGCCGATGCTGGCCATGTAGAAGTACTTGCTGAAGATCAGCACCAACAGGATCACCAGCACCTTGGCCACCGTACGCGACGGGTGCCGGGGTGCCATCGCTGCAGTGCTGGCCGGGCGTGCTGTACCGAGGTGCAGTGCGTACCAGCGGCCGACATAGGTCAACAGGCCGATGCCGATCAGGGCGGCGCCGGCAAACCACGAGGCCGCGCGCTGGCCATACGGCACGATCACTGCCGCTGCGATCAGCGGGCCCAACGCAGTGCCGAAGTTGCCGCCGACCTGGAACACCGACTGCGCGAAACCATGACGGCCACCCGAGGCCAGCCGTGCAATGCGCGAGGCCTCGGGGTGGAAGATGGCCGAACCGATGCCGACCATCGCCGCGGCCAGCAGCACCATCGTGTAGTTCGGCGCGAAGCCGAGCAGCAGCATGCCGCACAGGGTCGAGGCCATGCCGATCGGCAGCGAGTACGGCGCAGGACGGCGATCGGTGGCAATACCGATCAGCGGCTGGAAGATCGAGGCGGTGAGCTGGTAGGTCAGCGTGATCAGACCGATCTGGGTGAAGCTGAGGTTGAAGCCGCCCTTGATCACCGGATAGATGGCCAGGATCAGCGACTGCATCATGTCGTTGACGACATGGGAGGTGGAAATGGCCGCCAGCACGCCGGGAGCCACCGGGCGTGAGGTCGTTGTGGGAGAAGCCAGGGTCGACATGGACACAGTCAGGTTGGGGGCGAGTCCCGCATGCTACGGTTGCCCCCTCCTCCCTTCTGCCGCGTTCTGGTCATGGCCTATCGCAAAAAGGACATCCCCTGCCCGGTCCGCGAAACCGCCCCCTGGAGGGAGGTGCCGATACAACGGCCGGTGACCTGCCGTGCCCGCCATTACCAGCCCGGCACGCATATCTCACCGCATAAGCACCGCCGCCACCAACTGGTCTATGCCCAGTCCGGGTTGATGGTGGTGCGCTCGGAAGTTGGCCGCTGGGTGGTGCCCTCCACCCGTGCGATCTGGGTTCCGGCTGGCATCGCCCATGCGGTGGACTGCGTCGCCGAGGTGCACATGCGCAGCCTGTACGTGGAACCGGAGTTCGCGCCACACCTCCCTGCCGAGGCTTTCGCGATACAGGTGGCGCCACTGCTGCGCGAACTGCTGCTGGCCGCCAGCCTGATCGAAAGCGCGCACGAGGACGACAGCCGCGATGGCCGCGTGGTGCGCCTGCTACTGGACGAGCTGCACCGGATGGACGCGCTGCCGTTGCACCTGCCGGAGCCCTCCGATCCGCGCCTGCTGAAGATCTGCCTGCACATCCAGAAACATCCTGCCGACGACGCAACCCTGCAGGACTGGGCGCAGGCACTGCAGGTGGACGTGAAAACCATCCAGCGCCATTTCGCCAGCGAACTGGGCATGACCTTCGGGCAGTGGCGGCAGCAGGCACGACTGCTGGCAGCGATGGAGCGACTCGCGCTTGGCGACAAGGTCATCGATGTCGCGCTGGCGACGGGCTACGACAGCCCGAGTGCGTTCACCGGCATGTTCAAGCGGCAGCTGGGCCAGACGCCCGCGGCGTTTTTCCGTTGATCCCAGCACCGCGTATCCACGCATGGCGTGGATCTACCAAGGCGCAGCATTGCCGGCAGCGCCGGGCCACGCCTGGCGGAATGCACCAGACATCCGCATACGAAAACGCCGGGCATGGCCCGGCGCTACCGTTCTACGTCACTGCTGAAGAACTCAGGACGTCATCCGATCCCAGAAGCCCTTCACGCCATCGATGAAGGTGGCCGACTTCGGCGAGTGCTTGCGCGCGTCCTCACCGTTGAACGTGGCCTCGAACTGCTCCAGCAGCTTGCGCTGGTCGCTGGTGAGGTTGACCGGGGTCTCCACCACCACGCGGCAGTACAGGTCGCCTTCGCTGCGGCTGCGCACCGAACGCACGCCCTTGCCACGCAGGCGGAACAGCTTGCCGGTCTGGGTTTCGGCCGGGATGCGGATTTCCGCTTCACCGCCGAGGGTAGCCACGCGGACGGTATCGCCCAGTGCGGCCTGCGAGATGCGAATCGGCACTTCGCAGTGCAGGTCGTCGCCATCGCGCTGGAAGATGTCGTGCTCACGCACACGCACTTCCACGTACAGATCGCCCGGCGGCGTACCGGCCGGACCGGCCTCGCCTTCGCCCGACAGCCGGATGCGGTCGCCGGTGTCCACGCCCGCCGGCACCTTCACCGACAGCACCTTGTCTTCCTCCACACGGCCGTTGCCGTGGCAGGTCTTGCAGGGCTTGGCGATGATCTGGCCACGGCCGCCGCAGTTGTGGCAGGCCTGCTGCATGGCGAAGATGCCGCGCTGGATGCGCACCTGGCCGCGGCCGTGGCAGACGTTGCAGGTTTCCACCTTGCCGTCTTCCGAGCCGCTGCCATCGCAGTCGCCACATTCGGCCAGGGTCGGAATCTCGATGCGGCGTTCAACGCCACGCACCGCTTCTTCCAGATCCAGTTCCATCACGTAACCGATATCGGCACCACGGCGGGCCTGGCGCGGGCCACCGCCGCCGGCACCACCGAAGATGTTGCCGAAGATATCGCCAAAGATATCGTTCATGTCCGGGCCACCCGGACCACCGCCGCCACCGCCCATGCCGTGCTCGAACGCGGCGTGGCCGTGGCTGTCGTACATACGGCGCTTGTTGCCGTCGGACAGTACTTCGTAGGCTTCCTTGCACTCCTTGAAGGAGGCTTCGGCCGCCGCATCACCCGGGTTGCGGTCCGGGTGGAACTTCATCGCGCAACGGCGGTAAGCCTTCTTCAGCTCTTCGTCGGTGGCGGTGCGGGCAACGCCCAGCACTTCGTAGTAATCGCGCTTGCTCATATCGTGGATCGCATTCCGGAAAGTCGGGATTCGTCAAAGCGGAAGAGCGGAACCAGGTCCGCTCTTGCGTCGGGCGCCCCGACACGCCAGAAGGCGGTCAGGACCCTGATACGACAACGGGACGCTGGCAAGCAGCGTCCCGCGTCGGTCCGGATCAGGACTTCTTGTCGTCCTTGACTTCGGTGAACTCAGCGTCCACCACGTCATCCTGGGCCTTGCCCGCGTTACCGGCATCGGCACCCGGGGCGGCACCGCCCTGGTCGGCCGAAGCAGCGGCGAACAGTGCCTGGCCGGCTTCTTCCAGTGCCTTCGACTTGGCTTCGATCTGTGCCTTGTCATCACCCTTCATCGCGGTCTCCAGATCGGCCAGTGCCGCCTCGACCTTGCCGATCACTTCGCCACCGACCTTGCTGCCGTGCTCGGTGATCGCGCTGCGGGTGCCGTGGATCAGGGCGTCAGCCTGGTTGCGGGCCTGCACCAGCTCCTGGAACTTCTTGTCTTCTTCGCGGTTGGCTTCCGCGTCGGCAACCATGCGTGCGATCTCTTCCTCGGACAGACCCGAACCGGCCTTGATCTCGACCTTCTGTTCCTTGTTGGTCTTCTTGTCCTTGGCCGACACGTGCAGGATGCCGTTGGCGTCGATGTCGAAGGACACCTCCACCTGCGGCAGGCCGCGCGGCGCCGGCTCGATGCCGGACAGGTCGAACTTGGCCAGCGACTTGTTGAAGCGGGCCTGCTCGCGCTCACCCTGCAGCACGTGCACGGTCACCGCCGACTGGTTGTCCTCGGCAGTGGAGAACACCTGCGAGGCCTTGGTCGGGATGGTGGTGTTCTTTTCGATGATCTTGGTGAACACGCCACCCATGGTTTCGATACCCAGCGACAGCGGGGTCACGTCCAGCAGCAGCACGTCCTTGACGTCGCCGCCCAGCACGCCGCCCTGGATCGCCGCACCCAGTGCCACGGCTTCGTCCGGGTTGACGTCCTTGCGCGGTTCCTTGCCGAAGAACTCGGTCACCGCCTGCTGCACCTTCGGCATGCGGGTCTGGCCACCGACCAGGATCACTTCGCTGATGTCGCTCGAACGCAGGCCGGCGTCATTCAACGCAACGCGGCACGGCTCGATCGACTTCTTGATCAGCTCTTCCACCAGCGACTCCAGCTTGGCGCGGGTCAGCTTGATGTTCAGGTGCTTCGGACCCGAGGCGTCAGCGGTGACGTACGGCAGGTTCACTTCGGTCTGCTGGGCGCTGGAGAGCTCGATCTTGGCGCGCTCGGCAGCATCCTTCAGGCGCTGCAGGGCCAGCGGATCCTTGCGCAGGTCGATGCCCTGGTCCTTGTTGAATTCTTCAACCAGGTATTCGATGACGCGGTTGTCGAAATCTTCGCCGCCCAGGAAGGTGTCGCCGTTGGTGGCCAGCACTTCGAACTGCTTTTCACCATCGACGTTGGCGATCTCGATCACCGAGACGTCGAAGGTACCGCCGCCCAGGTCGTACACCACGATCTTGCGATCCTTGTTGTCACCCTTGTCCAGGCCATAGGCCAGCGCGGCCGCGGTCGGCTCGTTGATGATGCGCTTGACGTCCAGACCGGCGATGCGGCCGGCGTCCTTGGTCGCCTGGCGCTGGCTGTCGTTGAAGTAGGCCGGCACGGTGATGACCGCTTCGGTGACCTTCTCACCGAGGAAGTCCTCGGCGGTCTTCTTCATCTTTTCCAGCACCTTGGCCGAAATTTCCTGCGGCGCCATCTTCTTGGCATCGCTGGTGGACACCCAGGCGTCGCCATTGTCATGGGCCAGGATGCCGTACGGGACGTGGGCGATGTCCTTCTGCACTTCAGCGTCGGTGAACTTGCGGCCGATCAGGCGCTTCACCGCGTAGAAGGTGTTCTTGGGGTTGGTGACGGCCTGGCGCTTGGCCGAGGCGCCGACCAGGACTTCGCCGTCCTTGGTGTAGGCGACGATCGACGGGGTGGTGCGATCGCCTTCCGAGTTTTCGATGACGCGGGCCTTGCCGCCGTCCATGATCGCCACGCACGAGTTGGTGGTGCCGAGGTCAATACCAATGATCTTGCCCATGGGGGAGACTCCTGAAGATTGCTAGTTGGGGTCAGTCCGGCCGCTCGGCCGGTGGATGAATACGAAGTGGGGGATGCCCGTGGAACATTCAAGCCATCCCCCGAACGCTGTGTTCAGCGCCTGGAAAACCTTCGCCAGGCCTGGCCCGGCGCTACCGAACCGGGCGGGCCCGACGATGCCGATCGGGGTCAGAGAGCGCCGGGCCATGCCCGGCGGCCTCACCCGACGTGGCAATCAATCGGCGGCCACCACCACCAGCGCCGGCCGCAGCAGGCGCTCGTTGAGCAGGTAGCCCTTCTGGAACACGGTGACCACGCTGCCCGGGGCCGCGCCCGGGGCCGGTACCTGGCTGATGGCCTGGTGATGCTCCGGATTGAACGCCTGACCGGTCGGATCCAACAGGACCAGGCCGTTGTCACCGGCAACCTTCAACAGCTGCTTGTAGGTCAGCTCCAGGCCCTCACGCAGCGGATGGGCATCGTCACCTGCGGCCTTCAGGCCGGCATCCAGGCTGTCGAACACCGGCAGCAGCTCGCCCAGCAGCTTCTCGTTGGCGAACTTGCGGGCCTGATCGATGTCGCGCGCGACGCGCTTGCGCTGGTTCTCGAGGTCGGCGCGTTCGCGCAGTACGTCGGCCTTGACCTGATCAAGCTCGGCGCGCAGGCGCTCCACTTCGTCGTTCACGCCTGCGGCGGCGGCCGCATCGGCGGCACTCTGCTGGGATTCGATATCTGGATGTTCGTGGTTCATGTCTGGGTCCCTGGCGGTCAATCTCCGCCTCCACCCACCCTAGTGTGGGCGGGATGCTGCGTTTCAAGCGTCGGATGTTCCGGGAGCGCGCCCGGCCGGTGAAAAGGCCGCACCGAGCACATCCGCGGTGGCCTGGACCAGCGGGATCATGCGGTCGTAGGCCATCCGCTTCGGTCCAATCACCCCCAGCACACCCAGCACCTGACCATTGGCCGTGTAAGGGGCAGTGACCAGCGAGACGCCCTGCAGCGGCATCATCCCGGTCTCCTCGCCGATGAAGATGCGCACACCCGGGGCCTGGATGGTGCGCTCCAGCAGCTGCAGGATCTCGCGCTTGCTGGAGAACAACTCGAACAGCTCGCGCAGGCGCTCCAGGTCGGACAGGTCCTGAACCCCCATCAAGCGGGTCTGGCCAGCCACCAGCATGTCGTCGGCCGGCGGCTGCAGGGCCTGCTCGGCCAACTCGATGCTGTGCGCCAACAGCTGCTCCAGCTCGGAACGGGCATCACGCAGCTCCAGCAACAGGCGGGTGCGGATCTCGGCCATCGGCAGGCCCGCGAAATGGGCATTGAGGTAGTTGGCGACCTGCTCCAGCTCGCCCGGGGCAAAGTCCTGTCGGGTTTCGATGACCCGGTTCTGCACCTCGTTGTCGGCAAAGACCAGGATCGCCAGCACCCGGCGCCCGTCCAGCGCCACGAAATCGATCTGGCGGAAGGCGAACTGCTCGCGCCGCGGCGCGCTGACCACGCCGACGAAGTGGCTCATCGCCGACAGCAGCTCCGACGCGCTGCCCAGCAGGGCCTGGGTGCTGCCGCCCCCGGCCAGCTCCTGTCGCAGGCGGGCCAGTTCGCCCTCGCCCGGCGGCTGCATCTGCAGCAGGCTGTCGACGAACACCCGGTAGCCATGCGCGGTCGGGACGCGCCCTGCCGAGGTATGCGGCGAGGCCAGCAGCCCCAGATCTTCGAGGTCGCCAAGGATGTTGCGGATCGTGGCCGGGCTGACCTCCAGGCCGGCCACGCGCGCCAGTGTCTGCGAGCCAACCGGCTCGCCGTCCTGGATGTAACGTGCGATCAACGTGCGCAGCAGATGGCGCGCACGCGGGGCAAGCTGGTCGGGAGAACCGTGCATGGAATCAACCTGTGAGACACGGACACTAGATAATGGCGGCGCGTCACCTTGGCAAGTCATTGGACCTCCCCGCCGCGCGTGCTAGCGTTGCGCGGCTCAGACACCCCTGCACCCATGCTCAGACATCTTTCGATCAAGGATTTTGCCGTCGTCCGTGCCACCGAACTGGAGTTCGGGCCCGGCATGACCGTTGTTTCAGGCGAGACCGGCGCCGGCAAGTCGCTGATGGTCGACGCGCTGGGCTTCCTGTCCGGCCTGCGCGCCGACAGCGGTGTGGTCCGCCACGGCGCCGCCCGTGCCGAGCTGTCGGCCGAATTCGCACTGGACCAGCTGCAGGCCGCACGCCAGTGGCTGGCCGACAACGAGCTGGACGATGAGGAACAGTGCCAGTTGCGCCGGGTAATCCGCGCCGACGGCGGTTCGCGCTCGTGGATCAACGGCCGCCCGGTGACGCTGGCCCAGCTGGCCGATCTGGCCGGATTGCTGGTCGAAATCCATGGCCAGCATGAACAACAGGCCCTGCTGACGCGCCCGTCGCAGCTCGCCCTGCTGGATGCCTATGCCGGCAACGAGGACGAACGCCGCCAGGTGCGCCGCGCTGCCGCCGCTTGGCAGGCACTGGTCGATGAGTCGCTGGCGCTGTCGCAACAGGGCGACGTAACTGACCGGATCGGCTTCCTGGAACACCAGCTGCGCGAGCTGGACCGCGAGGACCTGGAGCCGGAGTCGATCATCGCACTCGGTGCCAGCCACCGCCGTCAGGCCCATGCCAGCGCCCTGCTGAGCGCGTGCCAGGCCGCCAGCAACCAGCTCAACGGTGACGACGGCAATTCGGCGCTGGACCTTCTGCAGCAGGTCCGCCACGAGCTGTCGCGTCTGATCGAGCACGACCCGCGCCTGGGCGACGTCGACAGCCTGATCGAAAACGCCTCGATCCAGTTGCACGAAGCCCTGTCGCTGCTGGACCGCGTGCACGACGATCTGGATGCCGACCCGGAACAGTTCGAGGAGAACGAGCGCCGCCTGGGCCGCCTGCACGACCTGGCCCGCAAGCACCGCGTGCCGATGGACGAGCTGGGTGCTCAGCGCGAGCGCATGCATGCCGAAGTGGAACAGCTGCGCGGTGCCGACGAGCGCCTGCAGCGCCTGGCCGGTGAGATTGAGAAGGCCGCCGCCGCCTGGCGCGCACAGGCCGAAGTGCTGACCGCCAGCCGCCGCAGCGCCGCCGCCGAACTCTCGGCCACCACCACCGGCATCATCGCCGAGCTGGGCATGGGCGGTGGTCAGTTCCTGATCGAGCTGGAGCCGCAGGACGCCGGCAAGCCCGATCCACAGGGCGCCGAACGCGTGGAATTCCTGGTGGCGGCCAACGCCGGCCAACCGCCGCGCGCACTGCGCAAGGTCGCCTCGGGCGGTGAACTGTCGCGCATCTCGCTGGCCATCGAAGTGGCCGCGCTGGACCTGGATGCGGTGCCGACCATGGTGTTCGACGAAGTCGATTCGGGCATCGGTGGCGCGGTGGCCGATATTGTCGGCCAGAAGCTGCGCGCCCTGGGCGAGAAGCGCCAGGTACTGTGCGTCACCCACCTGCCGCAGGTCGCCTCCAAGGGCCACGCCCATTACCGGGTCAGCAAGGCCCCGGTGGAAGGCATGACCCAGAGCGCCGTGGAAAAGCTGGACAGCAAGGCGCGCGAAGAAGAGCTGGCGCGCATGCTGGGCGGTGTGGAAGTGAGCAAGGAAGCACGCGCCGCCGCACGCAAGCTGCTGCAGGTGTAACGCCGGCACCCGTGTTCGTGGGCGTTCATCCACGCATGGCGTGGATCTACAACGCACCCGCGCGGTAGTGCCGGCCGCTGGCCGGCACCCCGATGCGGGTGGGCGAAGATCGTGAGGTTGCCGGCCAGCGGCCGGCACTACCCCCGTGGCTGCGTCAGGTCGACGTTCTCCACCAGGAAATCCAGGAACGCGCGCACCCGCAACGGCAGGTAACCGCCCTGCCCCAGGAACACCGCGTGCACCTCTTCCAGGTCACCGGGGTTGGCCTCTTCCAGCACCGGCAGCAGGCGCCCGGCGGCGATGTCCTCCTGCACCTGGTAGGTCGCCAACCGCGCCATGCCCAGCCCGCCCAGTACCAGCTGCCGCAGCGCGTTGCCGTTGCTGGCACGGGCATTGCCACTGGGCAGCAGCATCCGCTCGCGGCCGTCCTGCAGCAGCGGCCAGCCCTGCATGGCGCGCGCATGGCCGATGTCCAGCCGGTTGTGCGACTGCAGTTCCTCGGCGGTGCGCGGCAGCCCATGGTGCTGCGCATAGGCCGGCGCAGCCACGATCATCATGCGCGTCGCGCCCAGCCGCCGCGCCACCAGGCTGGAACTCTTCAGCGGCCCGGCCCGCACCGCCACATCGGTGCGCTGCTCAAGCAGATCGATCACCTCGTCGTTGAGGGTCAGATCCACACCCACCTGCGGGTTGCGCTCCAGGAAAGCCGGCAGCAACGGCAACAGGAAATGCTGGCCGAACGGTACGTTGGAATTGACCCGCAGCCGCCCGCGCGGCTCGGCATGGGCGCTGGCGCAGCGCTCGGCCTCCTCCAGGTCGGCCAGCACGCGCAGGCCACGCTCGTAGAACGCGCAGCCCTCCGGGGTCAGCTGCAGCTGGCGGGTGGAGCGCTGCAGCAGGCGCGTACCCAGCCGCTGCTCCAGGCGGGCCACCAGCTTGCTCACCGCCGATGGGGTCATGTCCAGGGTGCGGGCCGCAGCGGAAAAACCACCGGTCTCGATCACACGCACGAACACTTCCAGTTCGCCGGATCGGTTGATGTCGGGTCGCGCCATGATGATGAATCCAGTTCACAGATGAATGTCCATGCGCAGTCTAGTTCACAGATGAGCGCGGAATCACCATGGCGCTCCCTCCTGCCGGAATCGCCCGATGAACCGCTTCCGCCATCTTGCCGCCACCGCCCTGATCGCCCTGTCCGGCACCGCCAACGCTGAACCTGCCCGCCCCAGCCACTGGGTCGCCAGCTGGCAGGCCAGCCCACAACCGGTGTGGGGTCCTGACTTTCTGTTCCCGACCCTGGTGCCAGCGCAGCTGCAAGACCAGACCTTCCGCCAGACGGCGCGCATCAGCCTGGGCGGGCCGCGCCTGCGGGTTCGGCTGAGCAATGCGTATGGCACGCAGCCACTGCGGATCGGCGCGGCGAGCGTGGCCGCACGGGCGGGCGACCCACCGCAGCGGCTCAGCTTCGACGGCCAGCCTGGCGTATCGATCGCACCCGGACACGCGCGGCTGAGTGATCCGCTGGCGCTGGCCACGGATGACCACCAGGCACTGCAGGTCAGCATTTTTGTGCCGGGACCGATGCCTGTGCAGACATTCCATTGGGAAGGCCGCCAGACCAGTTGGATCGCGCCCGGCGACCAGAGCAGGGCGCCGGCCCTGCGCGCCGCCGAACCCACCACCGCGCGCCTGATCCTGACCGGTATCGACGTGGAAGCGCCGGCCAGCGCGCGCAGCGTGGTGGTCATGGGTGATTCGATCACCGACGGGGCCACTGCCAGCCTCGACCAGGACCAGCGCTGGACCGATCACTTGACCGGGCGCTTGGCCCCGCATGGTGTGGCAGTGGTCAACGCCGGCATCTCCGGCGGCCGCCTGCTGCGCGATGGCATGGGGCACGCCGCCCTGGCCCGCATGCAGCGTGACGTTCTTGACCAGCCCGGGGTGGCCAGCGTGATCGTCCTGATCGGCATCAACGACATCAGCTGGCCCGGCACCGCCTTTGCCCGCAACGAGGAGAGGCCGACGCTGGCCCAGTTGCAGGCCGGCTATCGCGCCCTGGTCGAACGCGCCCATGCCCGCGGGCTCCGCATCCTCGGCGCCACCTTGACGCCGTTCGCCGGCGCCCTGCCCGGCACGCCGCTGGATGACTACTACGCTGCGGACAAGGACGCCCTGCGCCAGCAGCTCAATGCCTGGCTGCGCACGGACAGCCCGTTCGACGCGGTGATCGACCTGGACGTCGCGCTGCGCGACCCGGCCGATCCATCGCGGATGGCCGCTGCCTACGACTCGGGCGATCACCTTCATCCGGGGGATGCGGGCAACCGGGCGATGGCCGAGGCGGTGGATCTGGAGGCGCTGATGGGGCCATCCACGCAGGGCGTGGATCTACCGTAAACAACGAAAAACCCCGGGCATGCCCGGGGTTTCGTCGCATCCAGCTGGCCGGAACGGCTTACTTGCGCTTCTTGCGCACGTACAGCACCAGCGAGTGTTCTTCCAGCTCGTAGCCGTGGTCGGCTGCGATCTTGCGCTGCAGCTCCTCGATCTCGTGGCTTTCGAACTCGATGATCTTGCCGCTGTCCACGTCGACCATGTGGTCGTGGTGGCCGCCGCGATCCAGCTCGTAGACGGCCTGGCCGCCCTCGAAATTGTGCTTGAGCACGAGGCCGGCAGCCTCGAACTGGGTCAGCACCCGGTACACCGTGGCCAGGCCGATCTCGTCGCCATGCTCCAGCAGCTGGCGGTAGATGTCTTCGGCGGTCATGTGGTGCTGGGCATTGCGCTGCTCGAGCAGCGCCAGGATCCGCATCCGCGGATGGGTCACCTTCAGGCCGACTTTACGCAGGTCGTGGGTTTCCATAGGTCTCCGTTCATTGGCGATTTAGCGCCAGCTGCCTCGGATTGGGTCGCGGTGGCACGCCGGGAGTGTATCATCGGTTTGATTTCCCCAACCGCCAGTCCCGATGCGCAATCTCCTGTTGGTCGCCGCCGTCGCCCTGTCCACCACCGGGTGCGGCATCATCTACAAGCAACCCATCTATCAGGGCAACCTGATCCGGGAAGATGCCGTGGCCAAGCTGCAGGTCGGGCAAAGCAAGCAGCAGGTCACCGCGCTGCTGGGCACCCCGTCCATTCCCGATCCGTTCCACGCCCAGCGTTGGGACTACACCGCCAGCCAGCGCGTGAATCGCCTGGGTCGTACCGAGGTGAAGAATTTCACCGTGTTCTTCGACAACGACAACGTGACCCGTTGGGAAGGCGAGTATTTCCCGGGCAACGACAAGGCCCTGGCCCAGCAGACCGTCCGCCAGTTCGGCCGCAACCTGCCGAAGGACAAGAAGAAGAAGGGCCGCTGAGGCTCCCTGCCCGTCCATAAGGACGGGTTTCGGGAATCAACCGCCGAGCGCGCGACGCCGGCGGTTGTCCTTGGGGTCGGCCTGCAACGGGCGTAACAGCTCGATGCGGTCCCCCTCCAGCAGCACCTGCTGCGGACGCGCCAGTACGCCGTGCACGGCCACCGCCGGACAGGCGTCACTGCCCTCCAGCGCCGCAGCGGCAATGGCGTCGGCCACGGTGGCACCTTCTTCCAGCTGCAGCCGGCGTGACAACACGTGTTGCGGCCAGGCCAGCAGCACCTCGACCTCGATCATCGTTCAGGCCTCGTCGGCGACGCGGATGAAGTCGTTGACCATGCGGTCGGCCAGGCTCTGGAAGCCCAGCGCCAGCGCCGGGCCCAACAGCCGCGAGCTGGGCTCGAAGTCCAGGGTCAGGGTGACCTTGCAGGCATCTTCTGCCAGCGCATGGAATTCCCAGCGGCCATGCAGCTGCTTGAACGGGCCATCGCGCAGCTGCATGTCGATGCTGTGCGGGCGCTGCAGGGTGTTTTCGGTCTGGAACCAGGTGCTGAACGAACCCAGGCCCAGGTCCAGGCGCGCGACCAGGCGGTCCTCGCCCCGCTCCAGGATCTGGGCAGCCGAGCACCAGCGGAAGCGGCGCGGATAAGCCTGGACATCGTTGACCAGGTCGAACATGCGTGCGGCCGAATGTTCGACCAGGGCACTGCGGCGGATAGTTGGCATGAATACAGGACGTTTCGGCAATCGACCGGGCGGGCCCGAATCGGAGACAATACGGAAATGAGCAAGAACAGCGGCAAGGATAAAGCAAAGAGCGCGACGGCCACCAAGACCATCGCGCTGAACAAGCGTGCCCGCCACGAGTACCACATCGAAGATCGCTTCGAAGCCGGCCTGGCCCTGCAGGGCTGGGAGGTGAAATCGATCCGAGCCGGCCGTGGCAACATTGTCGACGCCTACGCCTACGTGAAGGATGGCGAGATCTTCCTGATCGGCGCGCAGATCACTCCGTTGATCCAGGCCTCGACCCATGTGGTGGCCAACGACCGGCGCGAGCGCAAGCTGCTGTTGCACCGGAGCGAGATCGACAAGCTGGTCGGCAAGGTCGAGCGTGATGGCTACACGATCGTGCCGACGGCGATGTACTGGAGCAAGAACAAGATCAAGCTCGAAGTCGCGCTGGCCAAGGGCAAGCAGACCCACGACAAGCGCGATGCCGCCAAGGACCGCGACTGGGCGATCGAGAAGCAGCGCGTGATGCGTCGCGGCAACCGCGACGCGTAAAGCGGCTGCGCATCACCCTGTAGAGCCGAGCCATGCTCGGCTGCTTTGCGGTGTTTGTGGAGCGCCGAAGTCGAGCATGGCTTGTATGTTCCTCCCGGCTCCTACGCGGTATGTAGGAGCCAGGGTGGAGGGACCGTCAAGCATGCATCTGCGGAT
>NZ_SRHZ01000033.1 GCF_004684085.1 Stenotrophomonas maltophilia | reverse complement strand
GGACTTCGATCCGGCCATGCTGAGGGTGGGTCAAGCCTGCTTCCAGCAGGCTTGACCGCGAACATAGGATCTCGACTCTACAAAAGGGCGGTCACCCCGCCAGCATGCCCAGCTTGCGCATCCGCGGCGCCAGCGCCGCGTGCATCACCGCCAGGTGCATCACCACCGCCAGTTCCGGCGTGTAGCGATCATCGCCGGCCCGCCACTGCTGGGCCAGCTGCGCGGCATCGGCCGGCAGCAACGCAAGCAGCTGGACATCGTCCAGCGCGTCGGCCGCGCCCTGCAACTGGCGCGCAAGCTGCCGCGACTGCCATACATGAACACCGATGCTCAGGCTGGCCAGTGACATCAGCACCACGGCCAGCCCGTGCTCGAACCATTGCGAAAGCACCTCCGGCCCCCACAGCAGGGCCGCCAGCACTGCCAAGCCCGGCAGGCGCCAACCCAGCCAATGGATGCGACCACGCTGCGACCAGTGCACCACCACCGCGCTGGCGACCAGTGCCGCCGCGGCCGTGGCCGGCAACTCAGTCACCCAGGTCGCCGCAAGCAGCACCGCCAGCACCGCCCAGACCCAGCCCGGCGGCAGCGCACGCCGCTGGTAGTCGGCGCCGACCGGCCCGACCAGCTGTCGCAGGCTGCGTTGTTGGCTTGCATGGGTCACCCACCGTCTCCGTGTCTGTCCTGGCTTGGATGGTCGTCGCCAGTGTGTCGCAAATTCGTGCCCACGAAGTTAGCAATCCGCTATGACAGACGCTGTACAACAAGTTGCGGATTGACAGGATGCGCGGGACGGCGGCAGCGCTCAGCCCGTCGACAGATCCTTGCTGAGGAACACCCTGCAAGTACCGGCCGGATCGCATGGCACCCGGCCGAACACGACCCATCCATGCTTCACATAGAAGTCCGGCGCCTGGAAACTGAGGGTGTACAGCACACCGGAGCGGCACCCCCGCCGCCGCGCCTCATCCTCTGCGGCCTTCAGCACACGCGCCCCCAGCCCGTTGCCGCGGTAGGCCGGTGGTAGATGGAACAGATCCACAAACCACAGCCCCAGTGACGTCCGACCCGTAAGGCCTCCCACCACCTCGCCACTGGCTGGATCGGTGACCAGTACCGCCAGCGGGCGCCGATCAGCGTAGCCAGCGGCCTCAAGATTGAACTGATCCAAGCCGGTACCAATCATTTCCAGCGCTTCGTCGCTGGGTGCATCCGTTACTGCAACTTCAAGCGTCATGGCGTCCTTCCACGGCTCCACATCAGGAACCTGGATGCTACCAATCCTGGCCACCGCTGCGCGGGTCCGCGTCAGCCGTCGGCGCTATTCCGGCCCGGCGTCAGCACAGACCGATGCCGCTGCGTTGAACAAAGGACCGGTCTGCAGCCGTGGCGCAGGACCTGTTGCCGGGAACGCTGCCGCGAGTGCCTTCGCTGCCCGGTCTGCATGTGGCTGGATGTACCAGGACGACTCCGTCGACAGCGTGCCGCCGCGCACCTGATGTTCGAACCGATACTGACCCCAGTAGATCGCCAGCGGCTCCTCCAGGGCATTCAACGGGTTGCGCAGCGTCAGCGCGGATGGGCACAGCGCCGCAAAGGCTTCGGCCAATACCTGGCGCTGCGCCGGCGGCTGCCAGGCAGAAAGAAAATGGCTGTACTCGTGCATCACGATCGGCGCCCAGTCCTCCTCAGTATCGAACGTCGAGAACAGAAGGATGTAGCCACCGCGCAGCTTTGCCTGGGTCTGGGCCGCCTCCGGCCACCACAGAAAGCGCACCCGGAAAGTCGGCGGCGCATCCACGTTGAAGAACGCCTTCATCTGATCTGCGAGCTCGGCAACCCGTTCAGATCCCAGTTGCCGGGAAAGCACGTTCTGCTGCGCATTGAATGGCTCCCGCCCAGCCAACAACTGTCGTGCGCGCGGGACGAAACGCGCAAAGTACTGCCGCAGCAGCGCCTGATCACCCCTGATCTGGACCGCAATCGCGGCCTCTGCCGCACTGTCGAAAGAAGCTGTGCCCAGGAAATGGCTGGCGTAAGGATCTCCGTCACGGGTATCTGCACCGGCGAACAACCGGTCAGCAGGCGCAGCTGTCGCCTCCGGATCCTGCGCCAAGCGGGAGGTGCGCTGACGGAACGCTGCATAGGCGGCGAGCAGCTTGCGGTCTCGCTCGTCCAGACCAAAGCGCCGTTGCCACGCCTCCTGGTAGACCGGCGAGGTGTACCCCGGCAACCAATCCGGCAGGTTGTCGAGCAGGTTGAACAGGTCCAGCGATGGGCTGTAAGCCACCTCCACCGCCACGCGCGGCGACTCGACCGCTACGACGGGCCACGCCTGCATTGCCAGAACGACTGCGGCAAGCGCACTCGTCCATCTCAGTCGCATCTTGCCGGAGCTGACGGAAACGGCCATGGGAACCCTGTGGAGTGGCGCATGGAAATTCGAGCATGCCTCGCCGGGGAATGGCAACGTGCCAAGCGGCAGGGCGCGGGGCACTCCCCACGCGTGACTGTTCAGCAAGATTGCCGTACCATTCGCATTGTTAGGCGGGTTCCTGGTCGATTTTTGGTCAATCTGGAACCCAAAAGCCTTGCAATGCTTGAAGAAACCGGGGGTGCATTGGTTTCGACGGGGGTTGTGAAGTCGCCTGGCGCATGCCGAGGGGGTAGCTTTCCTCGTAAATCCAGCTGCAAAACTCTAGTTGCCAACGACGACAACTACGCTCCGGTCGCTCTCGCAGCCTAAAAGCTGCGGTGCGTGACCTTCTGCCGACTTAGGCGGAGCCTCGAAACTGCTTGTGTCCATGCTCGCAGCGTAGAGTCATTATCATGGAATCGCGCTGGGCGGCTGCCTGTCAGTCCGGCACTAGAACACAACAGGCTGGTTCCCGGGTGCGCTTTGCACACCGTGCTGCTCGGGGATGAGATTCAACGGTGAGCTAAGCATGTAGTGCTGGGGATGGAGTGCCTTCGGACGGCGGTTCAATTCCGCCCACCTCCACCAATATCGGGCCCGCAAGGGCCCACGAAAAGCCGGAATCCCTCGTCAAATAAGGGGTTCCGGCTTTTTCGTTTTCCACCCTTGTCCATGCCGTTCCATTGCAGGTTATGAGATGGCGGGGTCTCGGGCCACCCACGAAAACCTGATACCTCCATGTGCTGGACACAGCCTCCTGCTTGGAGGCTAACGCCGGAGCTCGACTGGACTTAGCGCCCCGTGCAGGTTGTAGACGTCGAGCGTGGCGCGGGGACCTTCCAAACCTGCTCGCCCTCCTCGTCATCGCCGACATGGAGTGCGAAGCGCCCGCCATTCTGGTGTCGCAGGGCGGGGCTGAATGCGATGGTGTCGATGTCGCCCCCTTGCCGATAAAGCGCATTTCACCGCCACAAACGAAGTTGGAGCCGGGCTCCTGCCCCAACGGGCCACAATTCAATGGCGAAGATTCGGCGCGCACCAGGCGCTTTACCCGCGGCCGAAACCGCCCCTAGTCAGCGAGTTCACAGAAATGGTCGGCAATGATGTTTCGCATCTCGGCCTGCGAAGGCATCCACGATGGGCAACTGGATGCGTCCCCATGACAACTGCTGGCTGGCATGATCGAAAACCAATCCGTAGGGCCTGGCGCGGCCCCCAGAGTTAACTGTATTTATAACAAATCGTGATTTTGCCGGCACGCCTGCGCGAGTGTAGTTTCCTGCTGGGAGATCCAGAATAGGAGACGAGGATGAAAGGCAACACATGGATGCTGGCGGCCGGGATCATCATCGCTGCTGGGGCGTCAACAGCGTGGGCAAAACAACAGTCCTCCGTAGAAGACATCATTTCGGGGAGTTCATTGCAGTTGGATGAAGAAAAAGGGACAGTCACTGTAACCAACGCCTCGATCAATCGACCAGGATTATCAATAAAATCCCATTCCTCGCAGTATCTAATAGACGCTGACGGCTCAAGCAAGACCATTGAACTGAACGGAGGAGTTGAGATTGAGAATGGAGCTGCGGTGTTCAAGACTGATGCCGCAACCTATTACCCTGAGCTGGAAACCATTACGGCCAAGGAACTCAAGCTCTCCTCGAAAGGCCGCATTACACCTGCCGAGACCATCAACTTCACCTGCAGCAACGGAACGCTGTTCGGCAATGGATCTCCCATCGCTGGCGGCAGGTATTCCAACTGCGCCGGAGCCGCTTCGGCTCTGAAAGAGCAATTGGCCGCTGGCGGCTACACGATCACCTGCGGAGGCAGCGGCGGCAACCAGGTCATCATGAGACGCGGTTGTTTTGATTGATCGGCGTTCTGTCAGGCAAATCCTGCCGCGAGCAGACGCAGCACGCCAGACCTGGTCGCCAGCCCTCGCCAGGTTTCCAGGATCGGAGAAGCCCGGAAATTCCACCAACGTGGATTTCCGGGCTTTTTATTGCCCACTCCACATCGCTGCGAAGTTCGCCACTACGGCGCACTCACGATTGGATGCCGACAAGGAATGTCATCAACGCACTTCTTCTCTCGCCTTCGACATCGCTAAACCACTTCAGAAATTTCCTACCTCCGCTCTGGGGGAGAACCGTCCGCGAAGCCGTTCGCTCAAGGTCGCCATCGAAAGGAGTCCACGGGATACCCCCATTCTCCACATCGAGTCGAGCCCCAGGCCCGGCCCATCCGCCGCATCTTCCAGAAAGGAACTGTATCCATGCGTACGTCGCTTCGGGTTTCCCTTGCCAGCGCCATCACCCTGATCCTGGCCAGTGCCCCCGCCTTCGCCCAACCCAACGAACGGGTGTGGACGCGAGGCATGGCCAGCAACGAGCAGTACAGTAGTTTCATCGTCAAGTACCGGGACGGCAGCAGCAAGCGCGTCTCCGCCGACACCGCCCAGGATGCGCTGAAGAAGCGCCTCGGTGTCCAGCAACGCAGCAAGCGCTCGATCGGCAGCGCGCCAACTGCGACCGCGGCCGTAACCCATCAACGCCGCATGGGCGGTGGCGCCGACGTGGTCACTACGGACAAGCCATTGGACCGTCCTGAGGCCGAGATCCTGATGCAGCGCATCGCCGACGATCCTGACGTCGAGTATGTGCAGCCGAACTACATGATGAGTGCATTTGCCACGCCGAACGACCCGCGCTATGGCGAACAGTGGCACTACAGCAACCCGACCAGTGGTGCTCGTCTGCCGGGCGCATGGGATCGCTCCACCGGCCAGGGCGTGGTGGTGGCGGTGGTCGATTCGGGCTACCTCAACAACAACGACCTGCAGGCCAACCTGTTGCCGGGTTACGACATGATCTCGTCGACCCGTCCGTTCAGTGACTGGCAGTGCATCATCGGCGGGCTCAATCCCGGCTGCGGCGGCTCCGACGATGGCGACGGACGCGACGCTGATGCCTTCGATGCCTCGGGCATCGCACACGGCACCCACGTCGCTGGAACGGTCGCTGCGGTGACCAACAACCAGATCGGCGTGGCCGGCGTTGCCTACAACGCGAAAGTCGTACCGGTGCGCGTACTGGGCAACCAGGGCAATGGCGGTTCCGCCGACATCATCGACGGCATGCTCTGGAGCGCGGGTATCAACGTGCCCAATGTCCCGGCCAATGCCAACCCGGCCGAAGTCATCAATCTCAGCCTGGGTGGTCGCCGCGCGTGCTCGCCGGCCGAGCAGGATGCAATCGACGACATCACTGCCCAAGGCACGATCGTGGTGGTCGCGGCCGGCAACAGCAATCTGGATGTGTCCGAGTTCGCCCCGGCGAACTGCAAGGGCGTGATCGCGGTGGCCGCCAACGACCAGGGCGGTCGTCGTGCGTTCTACTCCAACTATGGCGCAGGCATCCACATCACTGCACCCGGTGGTGAGACCTGGTCGTGCCGCGCCTCAGTGGGCGAGTTCCTGCCACTGGCCACGCCGCCGAGCCAGAGCAACTGCGCACCGACCCGCCAGCATCCGGCACAGGGCATTCTGTCCACCGTGGGCAACAACGCCTTCGACTTCATGTCCGGCACCTCGATGGCGGCGCCGCACGTCGCCGGCATCGTCGCACTCATGCAGGCGGTGGCGCCGGTGCCCAAGACCACCGACCAGGTCAAGGACATCCTGCGTCGAACCGCACACCCGATCGCGGCAGCAAACTGCCCCGGGGGTTGCGGGCCAGGCATCGTCGACGCCGCGGAGGCGGTGAAGGCGGCCAGCAACTGATGGCATGGCGCAGCGGCCCGGCAAGGTCGCTGCGCCTTCGTCGCGCATCCGATCTGTACACGCAGGCAACATCCGCGCAGGCCCATAATCCGGTTGCGTGTCCGGTGCCGGGCGCGCTGCTCCGTCACGTACAGAAGGACCTGCAATGAGAACCAGAAGCACCGCGTTCGCCGTGGTCATGACCGCTTTGGCCGCGACCTCGGCCACCCACGCAGCCCCGCCTGCCCTTGCCCCAACCGGCACCTCAACACTCGAAGCCCTGCTGGCCTGCAAGGCAGGTTCGAACTTCAGCGAAGCCGAGGCCATCGATGCCCTGCAGGCGGCAGGCCTGGCCAGGAAGCCGGGCGGCACGTTCGAGCCGGAGACCACGCCGGTCGCCCTGTTCGGCGGCACCGTCACCCATGCCGATGTGAATGTTGCCGAGGGCGAGAAGAGCCTCTTCGTGTACTTGAACGGTGTCGATCCGAAGCGCCTGGCCAAAACCTGGTCGGTGACCACGGTCAACGAACATGCCAATACCGAAGCGCCCTCCTACGTAAAGCGCATCGACAAGCGCCACACCCTGCACGTGATGGCCGGTGACGATTACGAAGGCTATTCCGCTGCCGTGAAGTGCCAGATCACGCCTTGATGGCGCAGGTCTATATCCAGCGCCGCACGTGCTGGCGGAACCCGGCATAGGCCTCGGGAAAGCGGGCCGACAGTGCCCGCTCTTCCGGCACGATCTGCCAACGGGTGATGTACAGCACGAACAGCGGCACGGCCAGCAACGCAACCGGGTTCTGCAGGTACAACATGGCGCCGCCGAGCACCGTGGCCTGGCCGAGGTACATCGGGTTGCGCGTGTAGCGATATACCCCGTGCGTGACCAGCGCGCTCGACGTCGTCGGCCGCAGCGGATTGACCGTGGTGCCCGCGTGCCGGAAGGCCAACTTGGGCAGCAGGTTCAACGCCACGCCAAGGGCCACCACCCCACCTGCCAGCAGTGCCGGCATCGGTAGCGACCACGCCGCGCCGGGCCACAGCCGGCTGCCCAACCCGCCGATCGCCCCGCACGAAAGCATCACCAGCGGTGGTGGAATCCGGGTCTCAAGCCAGCGCATCGCGATCCCTGCATCGCCCCATTCATCCCAGTGTCACACGGGAATGCCTGAATCGCTTGAAGGCCAGTGCTTCAGCGCCCCAAACCGACCGCCCGGTATCTTCCGCTTTGACATGCCGACCGCTAGAGTGGCGCCACCGCGCAGGAGGATCGTATGGCAACCACGGGCTTGGGCTTCATCGGCCGCACGACCCTCATCATCACCGTGCTGCTCACCCTGGGTGGCTGCGCGACGCTGCGCCAGTTCGGGCCGTCGGTACAGGTGGCCTCGGTCACACCCGGCCAGTACATCGCGCTCAAGCGCGGCGACATCCTCACCACTGGCAAACTCAGCTCGGCCACCCTGGAGACCCTGCGCGTGGCCGGCCTGGACGAAGGTGTCTGCGCCAAACCCGGCCTGCCCTGCATCGAAGCGATGGAAGCCACCATCGTGGTCCGCGAGGAAGACAAGCGCTCGAGCCTGGCCGAGCTGTGGCTGCAGTACGCGATGACCCTGCCCGCACCGAAACGCGAGTACTCCGCTTCGGGCCGGGCCAAGACCGCCATCACCGAACTGGATGCCGACTTCCAGCCGCGCCTGGATGCCTGGATGCAGGTCGCGCGGCAGGCATATGGGTATCTGTTCTTCACTGAGCGCACTGCCAACCAACGCGGCTTCGAAGACCGCCAGACCCAGGTCCGCGACTATTACAACCTGGCCGTGCAGGAAGCCTCCGTGCAGCTGTACAACGCCTATGCCACCGGCCGGGTACACAGCGAAGCCAGCCATTTCCAACTGGGTCGCTGGACCTTTGTGCTGGCCCCATCGGGCGAGGCATCGCCCCTGGACACGCGTACCCCCACCGAGCTGGTGCCGGCCGCCTCACTGTCGTTCACCGGCACGCTGCGCAGCGTGCACCGGCGCGATGGCTTTGGCGCGGAACTGGTGGCGGTGATGGATGATCCAGCCACTGCCACTGCCACACCCACAACCGCCTCCACCGTGGCGACGGCAGCGGCGCAGCGCAGCTGGAGCGAGATGCCCTCGCCGTCGATGACCGTGCTGCTGCGCTTTTCCGGAAAGAACCTGTGGGAAGTGCTGCACGACGACGAGCCGGAACTGGAGATTCACGATCCCTACCAGATCACCGAAGTCACCCTGCACGGGCAACAGGTGCCATTGGCCGCGAACTTCACCGCTGGCTACGCGTTGTGGCTGGCCCGCTCCAACTTCAGCCACCAGTCGCTGCGCTCGCTGTTCGGCGGCAAGGGCGGCATCGATACACCGCATCTGTACATGATGCAGCCGTACGATCCGAACCGCCGCGTGCTGCTGATGATCCATGGCCTGGCCAGCAGCCCGGAAGCCTGGGTCAACGTTGCCAACGAACTGATGCGCGACGACGAGATCCGCCAGGAATTCCAGATCTGGCAGTTCTACTACCCGACCAACATGCCCATCGCGATGAGCCACGATGCGATGCGCCACACCTTGGACGAGGTCTTCCAGCATTTCGACCCCAGCGGCAGGACGCAGGCCGCGCATGACATGGTGCTGGTCGGCCACAGCATGGGTGGGGTGATCGCACGACTGATGATTTCCTCATCCGGTGACCATCTGGTGGACACGCTGCTGGCAACCGCGCAGATGTCGCCGGCGCAGCGCGAGCTGCTGCGTACCAAGGGTGCGCCAGTACTGACCTTCCTGCCGGAGCCGGAAGTATCGCGCGTGGTGTTCATCGCTACGCCACACCGCGGCACCGATGTGGCCGGCACCCGCCTGGGCCGCTGGATCGGCCGCCTGGTGCGGCTGCCGCTGACCGTACTGGAGGACGTGGCCACCATTGCCAATGACGGTCAGATCGATCGCAATGACGGCAAGCACGGCTACCAGATGAACAGCATCCAGAACCTGGACAAGGACGATCCCTTCGTGCGCGCCGTAGCCGACCTGCCGATGGCACCGAAGGTGCACTATCACTCGATCATCGCCCGCGCCAAGGCCGACGGCCCGCTGGAAAAGACCGATGATGGGCTGGTGCCTTACTGGAGTTCGCACCTGCCGCACGCCGTATCGGAGAAGGTGATCGTGTCCGGCCACAGCGTGCAGGAAGCCACACCGGCGATCGTCGAACTTCGGCGGATCCTGCATGAGGACATGCGGGCCCATGACCAGGCGGGCAACTGACCCGCCCTGTCCTGCCCTCAGGAACCCGACGTGCGGCGCGAAAACGTGCCGTGCAGCGCCGCTGGAATCGCGAAGCCCTCCATGCGCACCTCGGGACGGTACTCCGCGCTGGGGGTGAAACGATATTCGCGTGAAAGCAACGCACACAAAAGCACCAGCTGCGCGTTGCCCACCGCCGATCCCACGCAGGAACGCGATGGGAAACCATAAGGAACATAAATGCCGGCCGTCCGCTTGCGACGCTCGGGCAACCAACGGTCGGGATCGAACAACAGCGGATCATCCCAGTACTTCGCCGAGCGATGCTGGATGAACGAGCTCAGCTCAAACACCGTGCCTTCGGCGATGGACTGACCTTCCACCTGCAGATCGCAGGCGGCCACGCGCCGGTTGTTGAAGGGCGTGGAGTACAGCCGCATCACTTCTTTCAGGAAGCGCATCGTGCAGGGAATGCGCGCGATGGGCAGTGCATGGATCTCGGCGTCCGTCAGCGGAGCGAATTCATCTTCAATGCGCTGCCGCCATTGCGGATGCATCTGCAGGGCCAGCAGCAGGCAGGCAGCCATCATGCCCGGGACCCCGGAGATGGCAATCAACTGCACCGTGACCAGATAGGTGACCTTGTCCAGGCCGATGCGCTCATGCAACGTCAGCAATGATTGTGCGTAGTCGCGTGCAGAGCGCCCACTCCGGACACGGCGCTTCAGCTCTGCGTGGATCGCCCGCGACTCGCCACGGCCGATGAAGAAGTTGCGCAGCAGGTGGCGTCGATGAATGACCTGCTCGACCTGGGTGGTATACCGCAGATGCAGGGCACGTTCGATGGCGGCGGTACCGCGTGAATCAAGCCCACCGATCACCATCGGAACGAGCGGATGCGCCATGACCTTCCATACTGCCGGCGTCGCATCCAGTTCATGTCCACACAGTGCATCCAGTGCCTGCCGCATGCGCGACTGCAGCGCCGTCAGGGTATCCACGCCGGTAAGTTCAGCACTGCAGGCGGCGATCAAGCTGCGCACTTCGGTCCAGCGCACGCGCTCGTGCCGGCGGAACAGGTCAGCCAGCGATTCGACCACGAACAGATGCTCGGAATTTTCCTTGTCGACCTTGCCGGCCAGTTCCGGGCAGAACACCCCGATACCGCCCGTTTCCAGCTTCAGCACCGGCCCTTCGCGCTCGACGCGCGCGGCCAGCCGCTCGGCAGCAACGGCGCTGCCTTCATTCGACATCCCTTGCATGCAGTGCGCCTCCGGCAGGAAGGGACTCGAAAGACGAGTCCCTTCGTCTTGCTACCGCTCAGTCGCGGGAGTGTCCCGCAGGATCAGAACTCGACCCAGAGCGGCCAGGTATTCCACACACTACTCTTCTCGTTCGGATGGATATTCAGAGTGACGCGCAATGCTCGGGCGAATCTTTTCATTTTCATTCCTTTGCTTGCTGTGTGGTTATGCCGGGATTATCCCGGCACCGGCTAGATAACACGACATAATCCCGCTGTCCAATCCGGACCGATGCCGCAGCGCAGCAACCGATGCTGCAGGTGCCAGCGTTGATCGCTGCGTTGCGGCACGATGGACGTCAGCTGTTCAACCTTTCAGGAACCGGCCACAGCCGCCTTCTCGATCAGTTCGGCCACTGCCACCGGTTGTGAAGCAAGCGATGCATGACTCGCTTCCAGGGTGATCAGGTCGCGTGGCTGCAGCCGCTCCGCCATCCGGCGCTGATTGTCCGGATGGATCATGTGATCGGCGCTGGACACCTGGTACCAGCTCGGCTTGTGCCGCCACGCAGGATCGCTGACGGCATCGCCGAACGTGCTCGCCAGCGGCGCCTTCTGCGTGACCGCCATCACCCGCGCCTCGTCGGCCTGCAGGTCCTGACAGAAACTTTCGTGGAACCTGTCCGGCTGCAACCACAGATAGCCGTCGCTGTCCGGCGCCAGGTTGGCCGCCGCCTGCGGCAGCTGTTGCTGGGTAATGCCGCCAGGACTTTCACCTGCATCCGGCGCGAACGCGGCGATGAACACCAGCCCCGTCACATTGGGTTCGTTGCCCGCCTCGGAGATCACCGCGCCACCATAGGAATGGCCGACCAGCAGTACCGGGCCCTGCACCTGGCGGATCATGCGGCGGGTCCGTTCGGCGTCTTCGGCCAGCGAGGTCAGTGGCAGTTCAACGGCATGCAGGTCGTGGAAGCCACGACGATCAAGCTCAAGGATCACCTTGGCCCAATGCGCGGCGCCGCCCCAGAATCCATGAACCAGAATGATGCTTGGCTTGCTCATCTTGCAGAACTCCTCGATTGGGTGGGATGGTTGGCGGGTGGCAGTTCCGGCTGCCTGACGCCCTCGACCAGACTACGCATCGCCTCGGCCAGCGACGATGCACGGACTCCTGAAATCCATGCCAAGGCTCCACGACACGCCACCGCTGCACGCCGGATCGGACGCCCTGTTCGCGATCTTCCAGTCCTCGCGCATGCAGGGAGGCACCATCACTCGTCATCTCCTGCAGCCCGGGGAATCGCTGGTGCTTGGCGAGGGTGAAGGTTGTTTTCATTTCATCGAACAAGCCACCGCGCGCCTGCACGCGGACGCAGCCGTTGTATCTCTGCAGGCCGGTGAGCTGCTGTTGATGCCGCACGGACGCACGCACCGCATCGACTGCGCAGCCGATGCCGCGGGGCCGTCATGCTTGACCACGGCATCATTTGGCTTCGAGGGCCCGGGTAGCCGCCTGCTGCTCGACGCCCTGCCCGGCTGGGTTCACGTTCCTGGAGTGGACCGGATGCCCAGCGGATTTCCTGCCAACTCCGCTGACTGGATGGCGGTAACCCTGGCAGCGATCCAGGCTGAAGCGACCCGGCCCACGCTGGGCAGCGGGCTGATGCTGTCACGCCTGCTCGATCTGCTGTTTGTCTGGACACTGCGCTATTGGCTGGGAACCTCCAGCCCTCACAACTGCCAGCGTCTGCACGCACTGGCCGATCCGCTGATCGGACGGGCATTGGCCCTGCTCCAGGCACACCCCGCGCGCGCATGGACGGTTGAATGCCTGGCCGCGTGCCTGAACCAGTCCCGCTCGAACTTTGCCCAGCGCTTCAGCCTCGCCACCGGCATGTCGCCAATGCGCTATCTGGCGCAATCCCGACTGCAACTGGCCGCACAGCTGCTGCGCAGCGGCAACCGGCGGGTTTCGCAGATCGCCGGGGATGTCGGTTACCTTTCCGAGCCCGCGTTCAGCCGCGCGTTCCGCCGCCAGTTCGGGGTAAGCCCCAATACCTGGCGTCAACAGGTGCCGGCGCCGAAGGCGTGAGGGGAATTCCCTCATCGCGCGCGTGCACCCGGCCTCTTATGCTGGCCCCACATCCCCACCGGAGGTCCGCATGAACACGCAAGAGCCCAGCCGTCAGCCCAGCCCCGACCCGGCCGAGCGCGATGCCTTCTTCCCTTCTCCGTACTCGCTGTCGCAGTTCACTTCCGCGAAGAGCGACCTGTCGGGCGCCGACTATCCGGACGCACGCCGCGATGGCCGCTGGAAGGTGCTGATGATCGCCGCCGACGAACGCTACCTGCCGACCGCAAACGGGCACCTTTTCTCCACCGGCAACCACCCGGTGGAAACCCTGCTGCCGATGTACCACCTGGACAAGGCCGGCTTTGACATCGACGTGGCGACGCTGTCGGGCAATGCCGCCAAGTTCGAATGGTGGGCGTTCCCGCGCGAGGACAAGGAGATCGGTGGACTGTACGAGCGCTATGAAGAGCGCTTCCGCCAGCCACTGCAGCTGGACGACGTGGTGGCGGGCCTCGGTGCCGATTCGGACTACGCAGCGGTGTTCATTCCCGGTGGCCACGGTGCACTGATCGGCCTGCCGGAAAGCCGCGCAGTGAAGGCCACCCTGCAGTGGGCAATGGCCCAGCAACGCCACATCATCACTCTCTGCCACGGCCCGGCCGCATTGCTGGCCGCAGGCGTCGACGAAGCCGATGGCGGCTCGCTGTTCCGTGGCTATCGCATCTGTGCCTTCCCCGATGCAATGGACCGGCAGACGCCCGAGATCGGCTACATGCCGGGACAGCTTCAGTGGTTCTTCGGCGAACGGCTGGCGCAGCAGGGCGTGCAGATCGTCAACGACGGCATCGATGGCAGCGTGCTGCAGGATCGTCTGCTGCTGACCGGTGACAGCCCGCTTGCCGGCAACGCCCTGGGCAAGCTGGCCGCACGCACCCTGCTCGACACGCTGGCCGGGCGCTGATACCGGTGGCCGAGCTGGTGCAGGCACTGCTTGGGCTTGAACGCGCCGACGCGCTGAGTGCCGTGGGCGCGGCACTGCGCGGCATCGCCGCACCACTCGGCTACGACCGTGTGCTGGTGTTCGCCACCGGCACCGGGCTGGAGCGCGATGCGCAGCGGGTGTACTGGATTGAAGGCGACTGGCTGGGCAATGGCAGCGATACCGACCTCGCCCGCTACCTGCATGCCTGCCCGGTCAACCGTCACGTGCTGGACAGTGATGCACCGTTTTTCTGGAGCAAACGCCAAGGTGTACGCGGCGAGCGCTACCAGGTGGTGAAGCAACCACGCGGTGAGGGCCTGCATGGATTACAGGTGCCGGTGTTCGGCACCACCGGGCTGGAAGGTGCGATCAGCTTCGCCGGAACCGCAATCGATGCATCTGCACACGCGCGCCTGCGGCTGGAAGCGGTTGCGACCGCAGCCTTCCGCGCGGCGCGACGATTGGCCGAAGCGCCCGCCGAGGTGCCGGCCGGCGCATTGAGCGCGCGCGAGCGCGAAGTGCTGCGCTGGGTCGCCGCGGGCCGGCGCCAGGCCGAGATCGCCGCCACGCTGGGGTTGTCCGCGCGCACCGTGGAAAACCACCTGCGCCGCGCACGCCAACGCCTGGGCGTGGCAACCACCGCGCAGGCGGTACGCGCTGCCAGCCGTCGCGGCGAGATCGAAGACTGAGCACCACTACGGCACTTCGGCCATCCGGTTCGCGTGCCGGCGGCCTTCAAGCCCGACGGGGCGTCAGTGTGCCGATGAAATCCACCGGGATCGCGAACCCTTCCAGCTGCATCCACGGCGCCGGTTCCTCCTGCACCTTCAACTCGAAGTCACGCGTTACCAATGCGCAGAACAACAGCAGTTGTGCGTGGCCCACAGCGCTGCCGATGCACGCGCGCGAAGAGAATCCGAACGGAACATAGGCACCCTTGTTCGGCTGCCGGCGCTCGGGCAACCAGCGATCCGGATCGAAGCTGTCAGGCGATTGCCAGTATTCCGGCGAATGATGCTGGAAGTACGACGACAGCTCATACGCCCCCCCTTTCCGGATGCAGACCCCATCCATGTCGATGTCATGCGACGCCGGGCGATGCAGGGCGAACAGCCCGGGCCACAGCCGCAGGGTCTCCTTCACGAAACGTGAAGTGCACGGCAGCGACTTGATCGGCACCGCGCACAGTTCGTCCAGACTGAGCGCTGATGTTTCCTCACGGATCCGCGCGTGCCATTGCGGGAAACGATGCATGGCGTAGAGCAGGCTGGCCGCCGTGATGCCCGGCAGCCCCGACATGCCGGCCAGCACCATCGACACCAGATAGGCCACCCGGTCCACGCCCACCCGCCGTACCAGCGGCAGCAGCGACTGCAGGAAATCCTCGCGCGGGTGGGCGTCGCGCGACCGGCGGCGGATATGGCGCGACACGGTGCGTGCCGCGCGGCGGGAAAGGTGGAAGTCGATGATGCGCCGCCAGAACGAGAAGTTCTGCAGCACGATGGCGTTGTATCGCGTCTTCTGCTCGCCGACGAGCGCATCCATATCGGATCGGCTCAACCCATCAATCAGCAGTGGCAGCAACGACTGCGAAATCATCCACCAGCTCAGTTCACTCAAGTCATGCGGGCGGCCTGCGCGCTCGGCCAGAAAATCCTGCATGCGTGCATACAGCGAGCGCATGTGCGCCGGGCTGGCCAGCCGTCCGGCCTGTTCGCTCAACAGCGCACGCACCTCGCGCCACGCAACCGGATCCTTGCTGCTGCGCAGGCCGAGAAAATCGATCAGTGAATCCGGCACGGTATGCCGGTCGGTGTTGGCCTTGTCGATCTTGACGGCCAGGGCCGGATCGAAGATGCCGACCACATCATTCTGGAACCGCAGTACCGGCCCTTCGCGCCGCACCCGCTCAAGCAGGTCGTCGATGGACACCACTTCCGCATCCGTTGCACGCTCATCCATGCCCTGCCCCCGATGCCAGGGAAGATCATCGACCTTCCCTGGCGATGTCATCGAATACGTGGAGTCCTGCCGGTCAGAAGATATTCCAGTAGCGATACTTGGAACGGATGCACTGCGTGGAATTGTCCGAACGCAGGTTCAGCGATACCTGCAGGGCGCGAATCAATCGTGTCATGGCACAGCTCCTTGTGGTTCCGTTGTGGGTTGCTGTTGCGGATGCCGGGTTCATTGGCCGGCACCGCCGTTCTAGCACGCAGACCCGCTCGCCCAGGTCAAGGTCCCGTCAAGGTTCCCCTGAATGCGCCAGCGGTAGCCCCGGAAACGCCAGCGCGCGCACAGCAATGAACCGGGGATCCGTGCGATGCTTCTTGAAATCGTTTTCATGGAATGGAGGGATTCCACGATGTTGTCGCATTTCCATCGCCCCGCGCTGTTCGCGTTGCTGGCGCTTGCGCTACCCACTGCCGCCTGGGCCGCAGCACCGGCGCCCCTGAAGGTGATGTCGTTCAATGTCCGCACACCGGCCGATACCGAGCCGGGCAAGCGTTGGCCCGACCGCCGCGATGCGATGGTCAAGGTCATCCTCGACGCGCACCCGGCCGTGATCGGCACCCAGGAACTGGTGAAGGAACAGGCCGACTACCTTGCCGAGCACCTGCCCGGCTACCGCTGGTTCGGCGAAGGCCGCCGCGGTGGCAGTGGCGACGAACACATGGGCGTGTTCTACGACAGCAAGGTGCTGGCCATCGAGGCGTCGGGCAACTTCTGGCTGTCCGATACGCCGGAGGTGCCCGGCAGCATCAGCTGGGGCAACCTGTACCCGCGCATGGTTACCTGGGCCCTGTTCCGGCGTCTCGATGATGACCGTCGCTTCTACTTCATGGACACCCATCTGCCCTATCGCGACGAGGACGAACCGCGCCGGGTGAAAGGTGCGGAACTGATCGGCAAGCGCCTGGAAGCTCTGCCGGCCGATCTCCCGGTGGTGCTGACCGGTGACTTCAACAGCGAGCCGGGGGGTGACACCTACCAGGCATTCACCCGCGTGCTGCAGGACACCCGCACCCAAGTGAAGGCTCCACAGGGCCCGCGCCTGACCTTCCATGACTTCACCGGCAAAGCCACCACACAGCTGGACTGGGTGTTGGTGCGCGGCTTCCATGCGCGCAGCTTCCTCACGGATGATCGGCGCATTGGTGGCGTGCTGCCGTCGGACCATTTCCCGCTGGTGGTCGAGCTGGACTGGCCGAAACGCTGACCCCCTTCGGCAGCCGCGGCTACGGTGGCGGCTGCCGTGACAAGAGCCGGTACAAGGCCTGATGGTGCTCGCGCGCCTGGCAGATGCGCGCGCCCACCGCGACGAACACTGCGATTCCGATCAGGCCCAGGCCGAGCATCTGATCGGGCAGGCGCAGGAACCCGATCGCAGCGGCCATCGTCGCCAGCACCAGCAACACCACGACCGCCACCGACAGCCCGGCGCCAGGCGGCCCCGGATCACCGAACAGCATCCGCTGGGTATCCCGTTTACCGTGGGTCATCATCTATCCTCCCAAGAGCCTGCCCCACTAGTTACACGGCGGACACGGCTTTCGGCAGAGTCAGATACGTCACGACTGTGATCGCGTGCACGGCTCACACCGTGCCATCCAATCACGGCCCTGAAGAAGAAGGGGGCGGCAGCCTTCGCGTCCGTCCCCTTCGGTTTACTGCACCTGCGCTACGCTGGGTTGCTGCGGCGACTGCCCCCAGCCGCCCAGCGCCTTGTACACACCCACTACGCTGACATTGACCTCGGCTTCGGCCGCGGCCAACGCATCATCGGCGGACAGTTGCGTGCGCTGTGCATCGAGCAGGGTCAGGAAGTCCTCCGAGCCCTCGCGATAGCGGATCTGCGCCAGCGACTCGGCACGCCGTGCCGCCTGCGCCTGCTCGACCACGATGGCCAGGCGCGCCTGCTGCTTGGAGTAGCGGGTCAGCGCGTTTTCGGTATCTTCCAGCGCCAGCAGCACCGCCTGTTCGTACTGCGCTGCGACACCTTCGGCCTCGGCCTTGCTGGCACGCAGGCGTGCCTTGACCGTACCGAAATCGAACGCCGCCCAGCTCAGCGACGGGGTCAGCGACCAGGCCTTGTTGTTGCCATTGACCAGGCCGCTGGCATCGCCACCGAGGAAGCCGACGAAGCCGGACAGCGACAGCCGCGGGAACAGGTCGGCGGTAGCCACACCCACGCGCGCGGTGGCAGCGGCCAAGCGCCGCTCGGCCATGCGTACATCCGCGCGCTGGCGCAGCAGCTCGCGGGTGTCACCCAGCGGCAGCGCCTTGGCGAATGCCGGCACTTCGTGCGGCGCCAGCATGGCGGTCAGCGTTTCCGGACGCTGGCCCAGCAGCACCGCCAGACGATTGCGCGACTGCGTTTCGGCCACTTCCAGCAGCGGAATGTCGGCCTCGATCGCCTTCAGTCGTGCACGACTGCTCTGCACGTCCAGCTCGCTGCCGGCGCCCAGTTCCCAGCGCGCCTCGGTCAGCTTCTGCGTTTCGCGCAGATTGACCAGGGTGTGCTGGGCCACTGCGATGCGCTTCTGCGTGCCGCGAAGCTCGAAGTAGTTGCGCGCCACTTCGGCGGCGATCAGTACCTGCGCGTCGGCCAGGTTGGCCTGCTCGGCGTCGAGGTCGGCGCGCGCAGCTTCTGCAGCACGGCGCTTGCGGCCGAACAGATCCAGCTCCCAGCCCGCATCGAAGCCGAGCTGGTAGCTTTCACTGAACACCCGCTGCCCACCCAGCTGCGGATCGGGTTGCTTGCGGCGATCGTAGCTGCCGCCCGCGGTAACGTGCGGCGCCTGGTCGAAGCGGCTCTCGACGAACACCGCACGAGCCTGGCTGACGCGGGCCACGGCCACGCGCAGGTCCAGGTTGTCCGACAGTGCGCCGTGAACCAGTTCTTCCAGCACCGGATCATCGAACTGCGCCCACCAGCTCGCTACCGGCGAGGTGGTGCTGAATACCGGCTGCTGCGCACCCTGCAGCACCACCGGCTCCTGCACCGGCGCCTTGTAGTTCGGACCGACGCTGACACAGCCTGCCAGCACCAGGCTGGAGACGGCCATCGCCAACGTGCGGATCACCATGGCAGCACCTCGCCCAGGTAGGTAAAGCTGCCGTTCGGGCCTTCATGGCCGATCAGTGCCATCTGCACACTGGAGCGCGCGCCTTCGCTGATTTCAATCTCGCCATGGCCGCCGTTCATATCGGTTTTCACGTAGCCCGGATGCACGGTATTGACCTTGATCTGGGTGCTACGCAGTTCATGGGCCAGCGCCAGCGTCCAGCTGTTCACCGCCGCCTTGGACGCGTTGTACGCGGGAATCTTGAAATCGTAGATGCCCGAGGTCGGATCAGCGTGCAGGGTCTGCGAGCCGAGCATGCTCGACACGTTGACGATGCGCCCGGACTTGGCCTGCCTGACCAGCGGCAGGAAGGCCTGGGTCACCGCGACCAGTGCATAGACGTTGGTGTCGAAGGTGCGCTTCCAGGTATCCAGCGACTGTTCGGACGGGGCCTGCGCCGGGTTCTCGATCATGATGCCGGCGTTGTTGATCAGGATGTCGAGGCGCCCGTGACGTTGGCGCACCTGCTCGACCGCTTCGGCGATGCTGGCTGCATCGGTCACGTCCAGCTGGATGGCTTCCACCGGCAGGCCCTCGGCCTGCAGCTTCAGCGCCTGCTCCACGGCGGTCTCGCGCTTGCGGCCGGCCAGCAGCGTGTGCACACCGGCCTGGGCCAGCTGGCGCACGGTCTCGGCGCCGATGCCACGGGTGGCGCCGGTGACCAGCGCGATCTTGTTCTGATGGGTGTTCATGGATTCATGCCTTGTGAGGGAAAAGCCGCCGCCGGCCAGTGACCGGCGGCGACGGGGTTCCATGTCAGTGGTGGATGGTCGGCTCGCCGTGCTGCACCAGCTGGCCACCACCGTTGCGGGTGACGAACTTGCGCAGGGCCACGTAGAACACCGGCGTGAGGAACAGGCCGAACAGGGTCACGCCCAGCATGCCGGCGAACACGGTGATACCGGTCACCGAGCGCACCTCGGCACCTGCACCA
Organism: Stenotrophomonas maltophilia; assembly: GCF_004684085.1. Taxonomy (GTDB): domain Bacteria; phylum Pseudomonadota; class Gammaproteobacteria; order Xanthomonadales; family Xanthomonadaceae; genus Stenotrophomonas; species Stenotrophomonas maltophilia_AS. The sequence continues at coordinate 44,191 of NZ_SRHZ01000033.1, read as the reverse complement.
TGCGACAGCACCAGCGGTACGGTGCCGGCAATGAACGCGATGGAGGTCATCACGATCGGGCGCAGACGCAGGCGGCAGGCTTCCAGTGCCGACTCAACGATGCCCTTGCCCCCCATTTCCAGCTCTCTGGCGAACTCGACGATCAGGATCGCGTTCTTGCACGCCAGGCCCATCAGCACCACCAGGCCGACCTGCACGAACACGTTGTTGTCGCCACCGGTCAGCCATACGCCGAACAGCGCGGACAGCAGGGTCATCGGCACGATCAGGATCACCGCCAGCGGCAGCGACCAGCTTTCGTACAACGCCGCCAGCACCAGGAAGGCCAGCATGATGGCTACCGGGAACACGATGAAGGCGGCCTTGCCCTGGGTCGCCTGCTGGTAGCTCAGGTCGGTCCATTCGGTAGCCATGCCCACCGGCAGCACCTTGCCGGCGATCTCGGTCAGCTTGTTCATCGCCTCGGCCGAGGACAGCAGGCGCGGGTCGGCTTCACCGGCCAGGTCCGCTGCCGGGTAGCCGTTGAAGCGCAGCACCGGGTCCGGGCCGAAGGTCTGCTTGATGGTGACCATCGAACCGATCGGCACCATCTCGCCGCGGTCATTGCGGGTACGCAGCTTGCCGATGTCTTCCACGCTCTCGCGGAACGGGCCATCGGCCTGGGCGATCACCTGCCAGGTACGGCCGAACTGGTTGAAGTCGTTGACGTAGGCCGAACCCAGGTAGGTCTGCAGGGTGTCGAACAACTCGGTGAGCTGCACGCCCTGCGCCTTGGCCTTGACGCGGTCCACCTCGGCATCCAGCTGCGGCACGTTGGCCTGGTAGCTGGAAATCGGGAAGGCCATGCCTGGCGTCTGCGCAACGGTGCCCTGCATTGCCTGCACGGCATTCTGCAGTGCGCCGTAACCCAGATTGCCACGGTCCTGGATGAACATCTGGTAGCCGTTGCCATTGCCCAGGCCGAGGATCGGCGGCGGCATCATCGCGAAGGCAAACCCTTCCTGCAGACCGGCGATCTTCTGGTTGATCTCCGCATTGATCTGCGCGGCGGTACGGCCATGGCGCTCGGCGAACGGCTTGAGCGGAATGAATGCAACACCGGTGTTCGGGGTATTGGTGAACTGCAGCGCGTTCAGGCCCGGGAACGAGATGGTGTGGGCCACGCCGTCGGTTTCCTGGGCGATCTTGGCGACCTTGCGCAGCATTTCATCGGTACGCGCGATCGACGAACCTTCCGGCAGCTTCACGCCCGCGATCAGGTACAGCTTGTCCTGGGTGGGGATGAAGCCCGGCGGCACCAGCTTGAAGATCACACCGGTACCCACCAGCAGGACCGCGTAGACCACGAACACGGCACCACGACGGCCGAGGATCTTCGACACGCCGCGCTCGTACTTCTCCGAGCTGGACTTGAAGAAGCGGTTGAACGGACGGAACACCCAACCGAACAGACGGTCGATCAGACGGCTCGGGCCATCCTTCGGAGCACCATGGGCCTTCAGCAGGCGCGCGGCCAGGGCCGGCGACAGGGTCAGCGAGTTGATCGCCGAGATCACCGTGGAGATGGCGATGGTGACGGCGAACTGCTTGTAGAACTGGCCGGTGACACCGGACAGGAAGGCCATCGGCACGAACACGGCACACAGCACCAGCGCGATCGCCACGATCGGGCCGGACACTTCACGCATGGCCTGGTGGGCTGCCGCAGTGGGCGACAGGCCTTCTTCGATGTTGCGCTCGACGTTCTCCACCACCACGATCGCGTCATCGACCACGATGCCGATCGCCAGCACCAGGCCGAACAGGCTCAGCGTGTTGATCGAGAAGCCCAGCAGGTACAGCGCGGCGAAGGTACCCACCACCGACACCGGCACCGCGATCAGCGGGATGATCGACGCACGCCAGGTCTGCAGGAACAGGATCACCACCAGCACCACCAGGGCGATGGCTTCCAGCAGCGTGGAGACCACGGCCTTGATCGAGTCACGCACGAAGATGGTGGTGTCGTACACCGCTTCGTACTTCACGTCGGCCGGCATGGTCTTCTGCATCTCGTCCATCGTGGCGATGACCGAGTCACGGATTTCCAGTGCGTTGGCACCGGGCGACTGGAAGATACCGATACCGACCGCGTTCTTGCCATCCAGCTGCGAGCGCAGGGTGTAGTCACCCGCACCCAGTTCCAGGCGCGCAACGTCGGCCAGGCGCACGATTTCGCCATCAACGCCGCTCTTGAGCACGATGTCGCCGAATTCCTTCTCGGACTTCAGGCGGCCCTGGGCATTGATCAGGGTCAGGAACTGGCTGTTCGGCAACGGTTCGGCGCCGAGCTGACCGGCCGAGACCTGCACGTTCTGCTCGCGCATGGCGCGCACCACGTCGCTGGCGGTCAGGCCGCGCGAGGCGACCTTGTCCGGGTCCAGCCAGGCACGCATGGCGTAGTCGCCACCACCGAAGATCTGCGCGTCACCCACGCCCGGAATACGCGCCAGCGCATCCTTGACGTGCAGGCGGGCGTAGTTGCGCAGGTACAGGGTGTCGTACTTGCCTTGCGGCGAGGTCAGATGCACCACCATCAGGAAGGTCGGTGACTGCTTCTGCGTGGTCACGCCCTGCCGGCGCACGTCCTCGGGCAGACGCGCCTGCGCCTGCGCCACGCGGTTCTGCACCTTCACCGCCGCTGCGTCCGGGTCGGTGCCCGGGCGGAAGGTGACGGTCATCTGCAGCACGCCGTCGGAACCGGCGACCGACTTCAGGTACATCATGCCTTCAACGCCGTTGATCGCCTCTTCAAGCGGCGTGGCAACGGTTTCGGCGATGACCTTGGGGTTGGCGCCCGGATACACCGTGCGCACGACCACCGACGGCGGCACCACGTCCGGGTACTCACTGATCGGCAGGATGGGAATCGTGATCAGGCCTGCGGCGAAGATCACGATCGACAGCACCGCCGCGAAGATCGGCCTGTCGATGAAGAAGCGGGAAAAGTCCATGGAGGAATTCCTGGGAAAGGCGTTCGGCGGGCAACAGCCGCCCTGCCCCTCGTCACGTTGACGAAGGCAGGAACGGCTGCCGCTGGCGCCGGCAGCTAAGCGGAGACGCGGTTCAGGAGCCGGCGGGTCAGTGGTTCAGTGCAGCGGTGGCATCGCGACCCGGTGCCGGCGGCGCGGCCTGCGGCTGCATCGCCACAGCCTTGGCCTGCACCGGCATGCCCGGCATGAAGACCTTCTGCACGCCGTCGATGATCACCTTGTCACCGGCAGCCAGGCCGTGTTCGACAATGCGCAGGCCGTCGGCGGTGCGGCCGAGCTGGATGTCGCGGCGCTGGGCCTTGCCATCCTTGTCGACCACGTACACGTACTTGCGGTCCTGGTCGGTCAGCACGGCCTTGTCGTCGATCAGCAGGGCCTGGAACTGGCCGCTGCCGAGCAGCTGCACACGGGCGAACAGGCCCGGCGTGAACTGGCGGTCGGCGTTGTCCAGCAACGCGCGGACGCGGATGGTGCCGGTGCTGCGGGCGACCTGGTTGTCGAGGAAGTCGACCTTGCCCGAATGCGGGTAGCCCTCTTCACCGGACAAGCCAACCTTCACCGGCAGATCACTGTCACGCTCGCTCGGGCGTTCGCCCTTGCGTGCCATCTGCGCATAACGCAGGAAGGTGCTTTCGTCGGCATCGAAGTAGACGAAGACAGTGTCCAGCGAGACCAGCGTGGTCAGCACGCTGGCGCTGTCGCCGGCGGTGACCAGGTTGCCGGCGGTGACCATCGCGCGGCCGGCACGGCCATCGATGGGTGCTCGCACCTTGGTGAACTCCAGATTCAGGCGGGCCGTATCCAGCGCAGCCTGCGCCGCCTGTACGGCGGCACCGGACTGGTCAGCCGCAGCGCGACGCTGCTCGGCGGTCTCGGTGGAAATGGCCTGCTGCTCGGACAAGCGCTTGGCACGCTCGGATTCGCTGCGGGCCAGCGTGGCCTGGGTGCGCGCGCGGGCGAGTTCTGCGGCGGCGCGATCGTACTCGGCCTGGTAGCTGCGCGCGTCGATGGTGAAGAGCACTTCGCCCTTCTTCACTTCCTGGCCTTCGACGTAGTTGACCTTGTCGATGTAGCCGGACACGCGCGGACGCAGTTCAACGCTCTGTACCGCTTCGACGCGGCCGCTGAACTCGTCCCACTGGCTGACCTGCTTGACCAGCACCGGCGCGGCGCTGACCTGCGGCGGTGGCGGTGCGCCGGCTTCTTCGGCATGGCCGCCGCTGCAGGCCGCCAGCACGGCCGCGGCAAGAATCGACACGCCGACCATCGCAATGCGATGGCCGAAACGATGTGGGGTGGAATTGGGGGAAGTCATGGCATGCATCCGTACGGAGGGGTGGTACAGCTAGATGAGAACGTGTTGCAAAAACAGGCGGCGTATCCTGCGACCTCAACCATGGTCGAGGTCAAGCGACGCCAGCGGTGTCGCGCCACAGCGGAGGAATTTCAAGGTGCAGCAGGCCGCGCGGCAGTTCGGCATCGCTGGTGTCGCACCGGACAATGGCGCGGTTATCGCGGCATCCATCCAGCAGCGAGACCACGCGGCGGCCGACCAGCAGCGAACTGGGCCACTCGATGCAGGCATTGGCCGCGTTGGCAGGCGTACACACCGGGCTGCAGACTTCCAGCATCTGCGCACGCACGCCCAGCGCCTGCGCTTCCTGGTGCACCACCTGCGCATACATGCGCAGCGCGGCAGTGGTGATCGAGGTCTCGCCGTAACCCGCCCAGGGCTTGGCGTTGGCCGGGCTGCCGATCATCACGTAGCGGCGCGCATGCACGTTGTCCTGCAGCAGCGGCAGCAGATGACGCACTGCATGCACGTGCGGCATCAGGTCGGCCTGCATCGCGCCCAGCAGTTCGTCGCCGTTGCGGTCGGTCACCCGGCCGCGGCGGTAGGGGCCGCCCATTGCGGCGATCACAGCGGCAAGCGGGCGCGGGCGCTGCGCGATGCGTTCGGCCAGCGTGCGTGCCGAACCGTCATCGCTGAGCGAGCCCAGCAACGTCTCCAGGCCTGGCTCGTCGGCGAACTGCTCATGCAGCGCCGCCAGCCGGCCCGGATCGCGACCGACCACCAGCACCGGGCTGCCGGCTTCCAGCAAAGCGCCAACCACGCCTTGGCCGACGGCACCGGTGCCGCCAAGGACCAGGACTTCGGGCGTCAGCATCCCATTCACGGGACATTTCCTCCCAAATCCGGGATAGTCCCGATTCGACGCAGTCGGTCCCCCTTGTGCGGGGCCAGGCGGATCACACCGCCACGCTGCTGACGCATGGGCGCGGTAAACTCACGAAAGTCCTTGTGTACCAAGGAACTCGGACGGACTTCGACGGTCATCGCCAGATCCAGGGCGTTCTGGCCGGCATGCCGGAAGCGGGCAAGAATGTTGCGCAGGCTCATGGCGAGGGGGGCTCCATTTCACGAATGGCGCCACGATAGACCTCAAACCTTTACTTGATTAGTCCTGATTAAGGGGAATAATCATCCCGCTCCCGGTCCAATCGTTCTGTCACGATTGTCCCATCCCCGACGTCCTGGATCCCCGACCATGTCCCACGATCTCAACGAGACGCTGATCTTCGTCAAAGTGGTCGAGCAAGGCAGCTTCATTGCCGCTGCCAAATCGCTCGGCCTGCCCAAGACCACGGTCAGCCGCAAGGTGCAGGAACTGGAGACGCGCCTGGGTGCGCGCCTGCTGCACCGGACCACGCGCCGCCTCGGCCTGACCGAAGCCGGTTCGATCTATCACGAACATTGCCAACGCATCGCACGCGAGCTTGAAGAAGCCGAGAGCGCGGTCAGCCAGTTGCAGTCCGGCCCGCGCGGCTGGCTGCGCTTCACCGTGCCCTATTCGATCGGCATCACCTGGATTGCGCCGCTGCTGGGCCAGTTCCATGCGCAGTATCCAGAGATCCGCCTGGACATGCACATGGGCAACGAAAAGCTGGACCTGATCGCCGGCGAAGCGGATCTGGCGCTGCGCGTCGGTGCCCTGCCTGATTCCAATCTGGTCGCGCGCAAGCTCGGCAGTCTGCGCACCCAGGTGTTCGCCAGCCCGGCCTACATCGAGCGCTATGGCGAGCCGCTGCACCCGGAAGAACTGCAGTTCCATCGCATCCTGGCGATGCGCAAGCCGTACCACACCGGCAACTCGCCGCGCTTCACCTGGCAGTTGGGCGAGAACGGTGGCGAGCTGCGCGACTTCCCGGTCACCCCGCTGATGACCGCCAACGACATGTCCGCACTCAATGGCGCACTGGTCTGTGGCGAAGGCCTGCTGTTGACTGGCGATGTGATGGCCAAGCCGTTCGTTGAATCCGGCATGGTGCGCCGCGTGCTGGCCGGCTGGACCGGCCCGGAAGTGGACTTCAATGCCGTGTTCGCCGGTGGCCGCCTGGTCTCGCCGAAAGTACGTGCGTTCGTCGACTTTCTGGTCGAGAAGCTCAACTTCGACGCCAACTACATGCTGGCGCAGTGCCCTGGCGCGAAGCTGGCGCAGCAGCAGAAGGAAAAGGAAGACGCCGCGCTGGAACACAGCGGCAAGCGGATTCTGGAGAAGGTCGCGGCTTCGGCTGCATGACCGGCTCTACATACGCAATCGGTGTGCCGAGCAAGCTCGGCACCTACAGAAAATGTCGCCTGCCAAGGCGGCATTTTCGTTCCGGCTACGCCGGGCTTCCGGTAGATGCCGACCTTGGTCGGCGCCGTTTGGAGAAGCCGCGACCGGGAACACTATCGGTGTGCCGAGCAACGCTCGGCACCCACAAAAATGCCGCCTGCAAGGGCGGCATTTTCGCTCCGGCCGATGGCCGGACCGGCTCAAGCAGTAACGCTACGCGTTATTGCTTGAGCGGAATCACCCGAATCTCGACGCGGCGGTTCTTGGCACGGCCAGCATCGGTGCTGTTGTCGGCAATCGGGTACGACTTGCCGGCGCCCAGCGTTTCGATGCGCACGCTCTGCACGCCCTGGCCAACCAGGTACTGCGCGACCGAGTCGGCGCGTTCCTTGGACAGGCGATTGTTGACTGCGTCGCTGCCGATGCTGTCGGTGTGGCCGACCACTTCGATCATGGTCTGGTTGTAGTCACGCAGGGTGCCTGCCACGCCGTTGAGCGAGCCGTAGAACTGCGGCTTGAGGGTCGCCTTGCCGAAGTCGAAGGTGATGCCGTCCGGCAGGTTGAGCATGATGTTGTCGCCCTGGCGCTGCACATCGATGCCGGTGTTGGCAGTGCGCTCGCGCAGCGCGCGTTCCTGCCGATCCTGGTACTGGCCGACGGCGGCGCCGCTGAGCGCACCGATACCGGCACCGATCAGTGCGTGCTGACGACGCTCGGTGGCGCTGTCACCGGTCAGCAGGCCGGCGGCCACACCGATGGCGGTACCGATCAGCGCATTGCGGCCGGTGCGGTTCTGCTGCTCGGTCGGGTTGCCGTACTGGTCACTCTGCACATAGGAGCCGCCGGTGGCGCAGGCCGACAGGACGGCCGCACTCATCAGGGCCAGTGCGACGTTGCGGGTGGTGTTGCGGATCATGGGGTTCTCCTTGGTTTCCGGTCGGCCGGCGGCTTGCGGGCGCCAAGAGAATAAACAGCCCGGTGCGATGCCGGAATGATGACGCAGCGCGCCGACAGGGCCGCGTTCAGCTATCTGACCGGATCGCTCAGCGCGCTCTTTACCCCGCTCCCGACTGGCGGTAAGCGGCCAGCGCGGCATCACGACCCGCCGCCAGATCCACCAGCGGCGTGCGCGGGTAGCCGGGCGCATGTGCCTCCAGCAGCAGCGGATGCTGCCACGGCGCGAAACGCGCCTTCACCGGCAGCGCGGCCAGTTCGGGCACCCAGCGGCTGATGTAGCGCGCCTGTGGGTCGAACTTCTCGGCCTGAGTGACCGGGTTGAACACACGAAAATAGGGCGCGGCATCGGCGCCGGTCCCGGCCACCCACTGCCAGCCCATCGTATTGTTGGCCAGGTCGGCGTCGACCAGCGTGTCCCAGAACCAGCGCGCGCCATGCAGCCAATGTGCGCGCAGGTGCTTGCACAGGTAGCTGGCCACGATCATCCGCACCCGGTTGTGCATGTAGCCGGTATGCCACAGCTCGCGCAGGCCGGCATCGACGATTGGCACCCCGGTATTGCCGCGCTGCCAGTCGTGCAGCTGCGCGGCACTCGGCGTGGCCCACGCGAAGCGATCAAAGCGCGGGTTGAGATTGTCGGTGGGCGTTCTCGGGAAGTGGTGCAGCAGGTGGTAGGCGAAATCACGCCAGCCGAGCTGGCGCAGGTAACCGTCGATGTCGGCATCGGTGCCCGCACTGCGCAGGTCTTCCAGCGCATGGGCGATGCGCCACGGCGCGATCTCACCGAAATGCAGGTGCGGCGACATTCGAGAGGTGCCCACGCGATCCGGCAGGTCGCGCTGCTCGCGGTAACCGCGCAACGCGCCATCCTCAAACACCGACAGCGCCTCCAGCGCACCGGCCTCGCCCGGCTGCCAGTGCTCCCAGAAGCCGGCGTCCCAGTCCAGCATCGGTGCCAGCTGCAGCTCTTCCAGTACGAGGCTGTCGACACCATGCGATGCCAGCTTCTTCGGCGCAGCCTGCAGCGCGGGCAGGTGCCAGTGGCTGAGCACGTTACGCCAGTAGGGAGTGAACACTTTGTACGGCTGGCCCTGCTGGGTCGCGATGTCCCAGGGCTCGAACAACAGGCTGCCATTGCAGCTCTGCGCGTCGATGCCCTGCTCGCGCAGCGTGCGCTTGATGGTGGCGTCACGTGGCTGCGTAGCCGGTTCGTACTTGCGGTTCCAGTACACCGCCTCGGCGCCGGTCTGCTCGATCAGCACCTGGAGGGCCGGCAGGCTTTCACCGCTGCGCAGCACCAGCGACGAACCGCGTGCACGCAGATCTGCATCCAGCGCGGCCAGGGAACGATGGCGCCACGCATCGGAGGCCGCGCCCGGCACCCACTCGCCTTCCTCGTGCGGCGCGTGAACGTAGACCGGCACCACATCGTGACCCGCGTCCAGCGCGGCCTGCAGGGCCGGATTGTCCTGCAGCCGCAGATCACGGCGGAACCATACCAACGCTACCGACACATGCACCGCCTTCGTTGTGGAAGGCGGACATGATAGCCAGCGGCGGTGAAGGCGTTGCACGCAGACGCCGTCTGCTAGGCTGCCCGGCCGCTACCCGTTGAACTCTGACATGGATGATCTGCACGCCTCATTCGCCCGCTTCGGGCTGTTGCATGCCCAGCACGAGCGTGACTGGCAGGGCCCGTTCCCGTTGCCCCCGATACTGGCGCGCTTCTACGCGCAGGTCGGGCCGCTGGGCCATGAGATCAATGCCAGGGTGGGCAACGCCGGCATCACCATTCCCGGCCTTGATGTCTGGATACCGCCGCTGCAACGCCTATGGAGCCATCAGGCCGGCTATCGATGGCATGGCATCAGCGGCGAACCGATCGACGGCTGGCCGTCGAACTGGCTGGTGATTGCCGATCGCGGCGCTGATCCGTTCATCCTCGATCTGGACGACGGCCGTGTGCTGTTCAGCCATCACGGTGCCGGCCTGCTGGATGCCGGCGAGATCATTGCCGATGCGCCGACCCTGATGGCGGCTCTGGCTGCTGCAGGCACGGTGTACCTCGATGCCGGCGATGACCTCTACAACGACGATGACGATGGCGGCATCCGCCCCGAACACCAGGAAGCAGCCGTGCAGGCGGTGGCCCGCGTGCTGGGCGACCGCCTGCAGGCCGAGTCGTTCATCGAGACGTTGCTGGGCTGAATCCACGCATGGCGTGGATCTACTTTTCGAAGCGCTCCATCGCCTCGCTGATCAGCGCACGCGCCTCGGCGGCGTTGCCCCAGCCGTTGAGCTGCACCGGGTTGCGCCCCGCCGGCAGGTCCTTGTAGACCCGGAAGAAGGCCTCGATGCGCTGGCGCTCGACCTCCGGCAGATCCTTCAGGTCGCGGATGTTGGCGTAGGTCGGGTCGACCTTGTCGGTCGGCACGCCGATGATCTTCTCGTCGTGCTCGCCGCCGTCGATCATCTTCAGGTAGCCGATCGGCCGGAAGCGCACGATTACGCCCGGATGCAGCGGTTCGCGGGTCAGCACCAGCGCATCCAGCGGATCGTTGTCACCGGCAAGGGTGCGCGGCATCGAGCCGTAGTTGGCCGGATAGGCGACCGGCATCGACTGGAAGCGATCCACGTGGACCAGACCATCGTCCTTGATCTCGTACTTGGTGAAGCTGCCGGCCGGAATCTCCACCGCCAGGTGGACTTCCTCCGGCGCCTGCTTCGGCTGCGCCACCAGGAACGGGTGCAGCACCGCGTCACCAGCGGTCACGGCACTGGCCAGCAACAACAGGGCGGCGCCGATGGCAGCGAGAGGAAGGATGCGACGGGGCATGGTCATCGGTGCGTCCTCATTCCCAGCAGCGGTCGGCACGACCCTTGGCGGTCTGCGCGCGCGGGCAGTCGCGTGGCGTGATGCGACCTTCGGTCAGCTCCGTGCGCTGCTTGTCACCGTTGGCGTCGCGGCGCAGTTCGAAGGCGTCGTAGAGACGACCGGTCACGGTGCGTGCTTCATAGCGCAGGTGCTGCGGGTCGATGTTCAACACCTGGAAGAGCTGGGTGTCCTCGGCCACCGGATCCATCGTCCTGCGTGCTTCGTCGGAAAGGCGATACTGCTTCGGCCCCGCCACGGTCACCACGTACTGCGGCGTCGCAGCCTGACCTTCGCCACGGCGACCGTAGGTGTGGTCATGACCCTGCAGCACCAGATCGACGTTGTGGCGGCGTACCACCGGCAGCAGCGCATCACGCAGCGCGGCGTTCTCACGCCCTTCGCGCGGCGAGTAGAAGGGTTGGTGCAGCAGCACGATGGTCCACGGATGCGGATTGCCGGTCAGCACCTTGTCCAGCCATTGTGCCTGCGCCTTGGCGGTGTCCAGATCGAGTGCCGACGTGCCATCGACCACGGCCACGCGTACACCCTGCGCATCGAACCAGTAGCTGGTCTGCTGTGCGGCGGTGGCACCATTGCCCGGCAGCGCGAACGTCACCGGCCAGTGGCGACCCAGCACGCGACGTTCCTGCGGGGTGTCCTCGAATTCCTCGAAATACTCGTGGTTGCCGATGGCCGGGGCCACCAGCGTTTCCTGCGCCAGCCAGCTGGTCGCAGCAAACCACTCACCCCACTCGCTGTCATCGGCACCGTCGCCACCACTGACCAGATCGCCGGCGAACAGGCTCATGCGTGCCTGCGGAGCGGCCTTCTGCGCGGCACGCACTACCCGGCTGACATGGCTGACGTTCTTGTTCTGGGTATCACCGAAGTACAGCAGGGTCAGCGGCTGGTCGGCCGCGGCCAGCGTGCGCAGCTGGTTCCAGGCGCTCCAGCTGCCATTGCCCTGCACGCGGTAGACGTACTGGGTATCCGGCTGCAGGCCGCTGATGTCGGCACGATGGTGATGTGACAGTCCGTTTTCGGTCTGCAGCGTACGGGTCGTTGCGCGCACCTGGCGGATGCCTTCGATGGCCGGCGAATCACCGGCGAGGGCAATCTCCAGCAGCGGTGCCTGCACGCTGCCGTCGGTACGCCAGGCCACGGCGAACCCATGGCTGGAATCGACCGCAGGCGAGGCGACGATGCGGTCCGGTACCGTCGTCGCTGCGTAGTGACGGCTGCCCGCCGGCACCTGGGTATTCGGTTCGGCCGCTGCGAACGACAGCGACGGCAGTGCCAGCAGCAGGCCCAGCGCCAGCGTACGCATCACGCAATGCCCGCTCATGCGCCACACTCCAGCGGCAACGCCAACTGCTTGGCGATGCTCTCCCAGTCGAACGCCACCACGCCCTGGTCGTCATGCACTGCATACAGCGCACCGTGCGGGAAGCGCACGCTGGGTTGCTGCATCATCCAGATGCCGTCGGTGTTGGCCACGGTATTGCCCTGGAACGCGCCCACCGGCTTCAACGTGTGCCGGTCGAACAGGTGGAACACGCTACGCTGCTTGCCCTGTTCGGTGGTGATCCACCAGCCGTCCTTGCCACAAGTACGCAGAGTCACACCTTCGGCCTGCGCCTTGAACACGTCGCGACCAAAGGTGGTACCGGTGAAGCGACCCGTCAGGGTGTAGACCTTGAACTCGCTGGCGTAGCTCTCGTCCTCTTCGGCAATCAGCAGACGGTCGTTGTCCGGATCGCCCCAGATCGACTCGACCACGCGCAGCGCTCCCGCCTCGGTGGTATCGCCGATGCTGGCCTCCAGCTTCGCCTCGACCTTGGAACCGTCGCGGGTGACGTGGTACTGGCGCACGCGCTTGTCCAGCTCGGCCAACGGCGGCAGGATGTCACGCCCCTGCGCATCCTCGCCGTTGTCCCAGGAGTCGGTGACGTAGACGCTGTAGCCATCGGCACGGCGGTCGACCCACAGCCCGTACGGCTTGCGCAGGTCGTCCGCAGCGAATGTCGCCAGCGGCGCGAAGTCCGGCAGGCTCAACACCTGCACGCGGTGATTGTCGCGCTCCACGATCCACAGCAGATCGTCGATCACCGCGATGCCGTTTGGGCGGTCGAACTGCCCTGGTGCGGTGCCGCTGCTGCCCACATCCCGCAGGTGCTGGCCGGTGCTGCCGTCGTAGACCACCAGCTTGTCGGTCGCTTTTGCGGTGGCGATCAGCCACAACCTGCCGTCCGGAGCGCGCCACGCCGCCGGCGAGTCGATGTTGTCGGCCGGGGTCATCGGCGAAAGGAACGCCTCGGCGATGGTGGTCACCGCCCGTTCGCCGCTGGCCTTTGCAGCCGTTGTGGCAGCGGCAGGATCGTTACCGGTGGCCGGCGTGCAGCCGGCAGCCAGTGCTACCGCCAGCGCAGCGGCCAGGACAGTGATGCCCCGCCCCATCACAGTGCCACCTTCAGGCCCAGCGCATAGGTGCGGCCATATTCTTCCATCTGCAGGGTGCGCGAACGCGTGCCCTGGTACAGCTCCAGCGGCTTGTCCAGCAGGTTCTGTGCTTCGAAGTACATGCTTACGCGCGGGGTGAACTTGTAATCCAGCGAGAAGTCGAGCTGGGTGTTGGAGGCCACGAAGATGTCGAAGGCACGGCCCTTGCCGATGCTGTCCAGGTATTCGCTGCGGTAAACGGCCGCCAGACGCGTGCTCACTCCGTACTTCTCATAGCCGATGTGTGCACTGTAGACATGCTTGGAGGCGCGCGGGAGGGTGAAGTCCTCGCCGGCACGGTCCTTGATGCCGGCATCGAACTTGGTATCCAGCCAGGTGCCGCTGGCACCGACCAGCAACCCGTCCAGGCCGGCCGGAAGGAACGCCAGCTGCTGCTGCCAGTTGAATTCGGCACCGCGCACGGTGGCCTTGCGCCCGTTGATCGGCTGGGTCACGTCCAGGCCGCCGTAGGCCGGATCATTGGTGCGCAGGGTTTCCACGATGTAACCATCGATGGACTTGTGGAACAGGCCCAGCGAGACGATGCCGGTGCTGCCGATGTACTTCTCCACCGACAGGTCGATGTTCTTCGACTCGTACGGGTCCAGTTCCGGGTTGCCCAGGCGCACGTCCCCATCACCCCGGCTGTAGCCCACGCGCGGCGAGATGTCACCGAACGACGGGCGCGATACGGTCTTGTTGGCCGAGGCGCGCAGCACCCAGTCATCGGCCGCGTCATAGCGCAGGTGCAGGCCCGGCAGCACGTTGGTGTAGCTGCTGTTGGCCACGCGCGGGGTGACGGTGAAGCTGCGGCCGTTGGCGGCCACGTCCACCTGGTTGCCGATCGCCTTGAACTGGGTGTTTTCCACGCGCACACCACCGATGATGCGCAGCGCGCCCACGTCCCAGGTACCCATTGCATAACTGGCGAAGATATCTTCGCTGGCCACATAGTCCTCTTCCAGCGATGTCATCGCGTTGCCACCAACGTCCTGCGGGCGTGCGCTGTACTGGCCGCCATTGGCCGCCCAGAAGGCACGCATCGCGGCCGAATCCATGCCGTCACCCAGGTTGCCGTGGCGGTGTTCCGGCGAGGACGTGCCCCAGCTCGACAGCGCCACCTTCGGGCCGACGCGCAGTTCGCGCTCGTCCACATTCACGTCGCGGTCGCGCCAGCGGCCCAGCAGGCCGAACTTGATGCTGCTGCTGTCGCCGTCGAAACGCACGTTGACCTGCGCGCTGTGCTCCTTGTCGTTGACCTGCTTGGGCGAGAGCACGAAACGATCGAACGCGTAGCTGCTGTTGTCCATCCACTGCGGGTTGTCGAAGCTGTAGCTGGGCAGGCGGCTGCGCTGGTCCAGGGTGCCATTGAAGACCTTGCCATCAAGCTTGAAGCGGGCCTCCATCTCATCGTTCACCCGCTCCTCGGTGCGGGTGTAGCCGATCCGGTAATCGACCACGGCGTTGGTCAGCTTGTTCTCGCCACCGAGACTGGCCGCGAAGGTGTTTTCCTTCTTGGTGCGGTAGCGCATGCGCTTGTCGATGGAGTCCTTCGGCATGCCGTCCAGGCGGTACTGGTCGGTGCCGGTATTGACCATCTTCGCTTTGTCGAAATTGAAGATCACGCGCTGGCGGGTCTCCGCATCGTCAAACTGGCTGTACAGCGTGCGCAGGTAGTACTTGCTGTCTTCATTCGGGCGCCAGTCGAGGTTGAGGTTGGCACCGATGCGCTTGCGCTCGATCTCGTACTTGCGGTGCTGCAGGTTGATCGCGGTGACATCGCCGGGGGCGGCATCATCCTCGCCGTCGTACTCCACTTCGGTGTTGTCCGACTCGAACGTGCGCTTCTGGTAGTTCACGCCCAGCGCCACGCCGAAGGTATCGTTGAATACTTCGCTGTAGTTGAAAGCGGCCTTGGGGCTGGTCTCGCCGGACAGCTGCTGGTGGCTTCCTTCGATCTTGCCACGCAGGCTGCGACCGTCGCGGTCGAAGGCCGATGCCGATTCCACCAGCACGGCGCCACCGATGGCATCACCGGGCATGTCCGGAGTCGGCGACTTGACCACGCGCAGGCGCTCGGTGGAGTCGGACGGGATCACGTCCAGCGGCGCGGCACGGCTGGAATCCTCCGGGGTACCCACCGCAATGCCATCCACGCTGACGCTGTTGAGGCTGGCATCCAGGCCGCGGATGACCACGAAGCGGCCTTCGCCCTGGTCGCGGGTCACGCTGATGCCCGGCAGGCGCTGCAGCGACTCGGCCACGTTCTTGTCCGGGTACTGGCCCAGGGCATCGGAAGACACGGCGTCCTCGATGGCATCGCTGCTGCGCTTGAGATCGACCGCGCGGATCTGCGATTCGAGCTGGGCGCGCACTTCGATGCGGTCCAGGTCGACCGCGTCGGCGGCCACGGCGCCGGTGGCGGCAACCGCCTGCTGCCCGGCGGCCTGCAGCGGTGCTGCGACCCCCATCGCCAGGGTCAGGGTGATGGCAACGGCCAACGGAGTCTTGATATGCACTGGGAATCCCCATTCCTGTTAAGAATGGGTCTGCACGGTATGTCCGCAAGGTTGCATGGCCGTGACATGCGTCTGCACATTTCGTGTAACGCGGTCCGCGCCGGGTTTGGGTTCGGCCCGCTGATCCGGCAAAATGAAGCCCTCTCTCCTTTATCCCCTTCCCGACCATGAAGATCGTCGAAGTGCGCCACCCGCTGGTGCAGCACAAGATCGGCCTGATGCGCAACGCCGCGCTCAGCACCAAGGATTTCCGCGAACTGGCCAACGAGCTGGGCACCCTGCTGGCCTACGAGGCCACCGCCGACCTGGACACCGAGCCGCATACCCTGCCCGGCTGGTCCGGCCCGGTCACCGTGCAGCGCATCGCCGGCGCCAAGATCACCGTGGTGCCGATCCTGCGCGCCGGCCTGGGCATGCTCAGCGGCGTGCTGTCGCTGATCCCTGCCGCCCGCGTCAGCGTGGTCGGCCTGCAGCGCGATGAGGAAACCCTGCAGCCGGTGCCCTACTTCGAGCGCCTGACCGGCCGCCTGGAAGAGCGCGATGCGCTGATCCTGGACCCGATGCTGGCCACCGGCGGCACCCTGATCGCCACCATCGACATGCTCAAGCGTGCCGGTGCCCGCCGCATCAAGGGCATCTTCCTGGTCGCCGCGCCGGAAGGCATCGAGGCGGTCAAGGCCGTACACCCGGACGTGGAGATCTACACCGCGGCCATCGATGCCCAGCTCAACGACAAGGGCTACATCCTGCCAGGCCTGGGCGATGCCGGTGACCGCATCTTCGGTACCCGCGTCGGCTGATCCGGCGAATCGGGGTCAGAGCCCTTTCGCAGCGAAAGGGATCTGACCCCAACAGATGCGGGGCACTACAGGTTGGCCGCGAAGGCCTCCAGCTGGCCAATGACCGTGTTCCAGCCGTCGAAGAAGCCCAACTGCTCATGCTGGTCGCGCAGGGCCTTGTCCGGGTGCATCACCTGCGCGGTGTAGCGGCAGCCCTGCCCTTCGTCCTCCATCGTGATGATGGCAGTGAAGCCCAGCCACGGTGACTGCGGTCGCCAGCCCGCGCCCAGCATCGAAGTGAACACCAGGCGCTGTTGCGGCACGATCTCAAGGAAGCTGCCCGGATTGTCACTGCTGCCGCCATCGGGGCCCTGCATGAAGGTGTGGAAGGCGCCGCCGGGGCGCAGATCGAATGCGCGCACCTCGGTGGTCCACGGCTTCGGGCACCACCACTGGCGCAGCAGTTCCGGGTCGGTCCACGCCCGCCACAGGGCGGCACGCGGTGCGTTCAGCACACGGCTGATGACCAGATCGCTGTCGGGGTTGTTACCTGCGTCTACGGCCATGGGCCTGCTCCTGTCGGTGAAGCGTTTCAACGAAATCGACCATGCGGTCGGCGCGCGCCTCCCACGCGGCGCGTTGCCCGGCCAGCCACTGTTCGGCCTGGCCCAGTCGCGCCGGCACCAGTTCGCAGGTGCGCACGCGCCCCTGCTTGTGGCTGCGCACAACGCCACTGCGTTCCAGCACGGCCAGGTGTTTCATCAACGAAGGCAAGGCCATCTCAAAGGGTTCGGCCAGCATCGACACCGTGCACGGCCCCTGCCCGAGCGCGGCCACGATCGCGCAGCGCGTCGGGTCGGCCAGCGCCTGGAAGACCTCTTGAATGGCGGGGTCATACTTACCCATATGGCTAAGTGATACGCCGTTCTGAACGGCACCGCAAGCGGGCGCGGCAATGGCGCGATTCTTCACGTGGTCTTGCTGGCCGGAAGCGAATGCTCCGCGCACCCGCCATCCTTGGAGCTCACCGATGAAAGCCTCTTTCCTGCTGGCCGCTGTCCTGCTGGTCGGCCTGCCCCTGGCGGCCAACGCCACCACGCCGCAGCAGCAGCGCATGGCCGACTGCTCGGCCAAGAACAAGGGCTTGAAGGGCGATGCCTACAAAACCGCGCAGAGCTCCTGCCTCAGCGGCCACGCTGCCGATACCAAGGCCGCGACCACTCCGCAGGAACGCATGCGCAAATGCAACGCCGATGCCGGTACGAAGAAACTGGCCGGTGATGCGCGCAAGACCTTCATGAGCAGCTGCCTGAAGGCGTCGTAACGGCGGCCCATCCACGCATGGCGTGGATCTACTGATATCAACGGCTATCCACGCGTGGCGTGGATCTACTGGTATCAACGGCTATCCATCCACGCGTGGCGTGGATACACCGCCATCGATGAAAGGCCGGGCGACGCCCGGCCATTTCATTACCCCAGGGCACGCGCCTTCAGTTCACCCTGCTCATGCAGGGTCACGAAACGGCCCTTGTCATCGCGGCCCAGCTGCGCCAGCGCCACCTGCGGGTCGTGGGTGAAGAACAGATGCACATTGCGCGCCAGCTTGTCTTCGAGGAACTGCCGCTTTTCGTCGATCAGCAGCTCAGCATTGCGGTCGTAACCCATGGTGATCGGCACGTGCACCCAGGAGCGGCCCGGAATCAGATCGGCGCAGAACACCACGCCACCCTTCGGTGATTCATCGGCGCGTGCATGACCGACAATCTCGGCCAGCATCAGTCCCGGCGTGTGGCCATCGCTGTAACTGAAACGCACGCTGTGACCCAGCGCCTTGGAGTATTCACCGTCCACCACTTCCAGGCGGCCACTGGCCTGCAGCAGGGCTGGGAGTTCCGGAATGAAACTGGCGCGATCGCGCGGATGCGGTTGCAACGCACGCTGCCAGTGCTGCGCACCGACCACGTAGGTCGCGTTCGGGAACAGCAGCTCCGGCTCACGCCCTTCGCTCCATGCCGCCAACAGGCCACCGGCATGATCGAAGTGCAGGTGGCTGAGCACCACCACATCGATATCCTCGTGCTCGAAACCCGCTTCGCGCAGCGAATCGATCAGCACATGCTGGCTTTCCTGCACGCCGTAGCGCTCGCGCATGCGCGGATCGAAGAACGCACCAATACCGGTTTCAAACAGCACCGTCTTACCTTCCAGCGGACTGGCAAGCAGCGCACGGCAAGCCAGCTCGATGCGATTGAGCTCGTCCGGTGCCGCCCATTTTTCCCACAACGCGCGCGGCGCGTTGCCGAACATCGCGCCGCCATCAAGGCGTTGCGAGTTTCCACGAATAGACCAGAGTTTCATGTGTCGATTATCGGCGCCGGGTCGTTAAATAATCGCTAGAACGGAAACAGGAAACCCCGCCGATGCGGGCGGGGTTTCGGTAATGAGCCAGATTGCCGGCCAGGGCCCGGCGCTACCGGATCAGCGTGCCGGTACGACCTGGGCACTGCCCACCGGATTGCGCGGGTCGCTGCCGCCGAACAGCGTGTTCGCCTTGCGGTCCCATTCCACGGTCTGCAGGTTGCCCCACACGTGGCTGGAACCGCGGCCACCGGCCGCGACATTGCCCGGCAGGTCGATCTTGTGACCCATCGCCTGCAGCTGCTTCACCGTGTCGGCGTCGAACGCATCGTTCTCGGCTTCGATCAGGTCCGGCAGCCATTGGTGGTGGTAGCGCGGCAGCGCGGCAACCTGCTGCGCGTCGAGGCCCGCGTCGTAGCCGAGAATGCCCAGCAGCACCATGGTGATGATGCGGCTGCCACCCGGGGTGCCCAGCACCACCACCTTGTCGGCGTTCTCCATGAAGGTCGGCGTCATCGAGCTGAGCATGCGCTTGCCGGCCTTGGGCGCATTGGCCGCGTAGCCCATCACGCCGAACGCATTGGGCGTGCCCGGCTTCAGCGCGAAGTCGTCCATCTCGTTGTTCAGCAGCACACCCGTGCCCTTCGGAATCAGGCCCGAGCCGTACAGCAGGTTGACGGTCTGGGTGGCGCCGACACGGTTGCCGTCACGGTCGATGATCGAGAAGTGTGTGGTCTCGTCGTCTTCCAGCGGCGTCGGGTTGCCCGACAGCAGGTCGCTGGGGGTGGCCTTGTCCGGATGGATGGTGGCGCGCAGGCCCTGTGCATAGTCCTTGCTGGTCAGCACCTTCTGCGGGATCTGCACGAAGTCCGGATCGCCAAGGAAGAAGGTGCGGTCGCGGTAGGCACGACGCATCGCCTCCACCACCAGGTGGGTGCGGTGGGCCTCATCCATCGACTTCAGGTCCCAACCCTCCAGGATCTGCAGCATGCTGGCCAGGGCAATACCGCCGGAAGACGGCGGCGAGGCCGTGGTGATCTTCCAATCGCGGTAGTTGAAGACGATCGGCTCGCGCAGCTTCACACGGTAGCCGGCCAGTTCCTCGGCGGTCCACTTGCCACCGGCCTGCTTCACGCCGGCCAGCAGCAGCTTGCCGGTCTGGCCCTTGTAGAAACCATCGAAGCCGTCAGTTGCAAGGCGCTCCAGCGTCTGCGCCAGTTCCGGCTGCTGGAACAGGTCACCGGTAGCGATCGGCTTGCCATTGCGCAGGTAGACCTCGCGCGTGCCGGGGTAGCGCTCCATCACTTCCCGGCGCGAGGCGTAGCCCTTGGCCATGCGGTCATATACGGGGAAGCCCTCGCGCGCGATTCGGATCGCCGGCTGCAGCGAAGCGGACAACGGCAGCTTGCCGTGCTTGGCCGAGAGTTCGACCAGCGCGGCCGGCAGGCCAGGGATACCCGCCGACCAAGGCCCATTGACCGAACGGTCACGGTCGAGGTCGCCCTTCTTGTCCAGGTAGGCCTGCGGGGTCGCAGCGGCCGGCGCGGTTTCGCGCGCATCCAGCATCACGTCCTTGCCAGTGGCCGCATCATGCAGCAGGAAGAAGCCGCCGCCGCCGAGGCCGGAACTGATCGGCTCGACCACCGCCAGCGTGGACGACACCGCCACCGCGGCGTCGAAGGCGTTGCCGCCCTGGGCCAGGATGTCGATGCCGGCCTGGGTGGCCAGCCGGTGGCCACTGGCAATGGCCGCGCCGTCGGGGCGTTCGGCTCGGGCCGGGCTGTCGGCCCAGGCGATCGGGCTCAGCAGCAGGCCGAGCAGCAACAGGGGGCGGACGATCAGCGTCTTCATTCGGATGGGGGCTCCGCGTAGAGTTCGGGGTGATCGTGCTGCAGCTGACGCAGCTTGGCCAGCAGCTGGTCTTCCGTTTCCACGATCTCCGGGTCCGGGTCGATGCACTCGACCGGGCAGACGACCACGCACTGTGGTTCGTCGAAATGACCCACGCATTCGGTGCAGCGCGCAGGGTCGATCACGTAGATGGTTTCACCCATCGCAATGGCCTGGTTCGGGCAGGCCGGCTCGCATACGTCGCAGTTGACGCAGAGCTCGTTGATTTTCAGCGACACGGCGATACTCCTCGCCCGCGCCCTGGGACAAAGGACCGGCCAGCGCGGGCGCGCGGGCCGGTCAGGTCATCAGCGGCACCCTTGCGGGGCGCCGCCCGGGCCATGCCGGAGCATGGCCGCCATGGCTCGGTATTACTTGGCTTCGACGAAAATGTACTCGGCACCGGTCGGCTGGATCGCAGCCTGCACGCGGGCATTGTCGGCCGACTGGCCGATGAAGACGACGCGCACGCCCTTCATCGAATCCGGCGACACGTCCTTGAACACGGCCTGGATCATGTCCGCCATCTTGCCCGAGGCCGACGAACCGAAGGCCAGCATGTTGCCCGGCTGCACGCCACGGGCCACGGCCTGGGTCGCGCTCTCGGTCTGGCGCTCGTACTTGGCCTGGAAGTCCGGGTCCGATTCCGGCGAGAGGTAATACAGGAACGGGCTGTTGGTGATGTTGCCCATGTTCTGGATCGCCACTTCCTGCAGGTACTTCTTCCAGCCTGCATCGTCGTCCTTGGACGGAGCGACCAGGGCCTGCTTGGCCTCGTCGACCGGAGCGGCCTCTTCCTTCTTGCAGGCGGTGAAGGCCAGGGCCAACGAAGCGATCAGCATCGCGCGCATGGTGGTGTTCATGGGTTTCCTCCCGGAATGGTGCGTGGTGTTGTACGTAAAGGGGGTGCGGGTACAGCGGGGCTTACGACTGTGCCGACTTCGCTTCGCGGACCTTGCGCAGGGCTTCGAGCACCGCGGCCGGCACGAAACCGGACACGTCGCCGCCGAGGCGCGCGATCTCGCGGACCAGCGAGGACGAGATGAAGCTGTGCTGCTCGGCCGGGGTCAGGAACAGGGTCTCGACCTCCGGGATCAGATGGCGGTTCATGCTGGCCATCTGGAACTCGTACTCGAAATCGGACACCGCGCGCAGGCCGCGCAGCAGGACGCCGCCCTGCACCGAACGTACGAAGTGAGCCAGCAGCGTATCGAAGCCGATCACCTCGACGTTGCTGTGGTGGCCCAATGCGCCACGCGCGAGCTGCACGCGCTGCTCCAGCGGCAGCGCCGGGCCCTTGGACGGGCTCTGCGCCACACCGACCACGACCTTTTCGAACAGCGGCGCGGCCCGGCTCACCAGGTCGATATGACCGTTGGTGATGGGGTCGAACGTGCCGGGGTAAACGGCGATGCGGCGATTGGCCACGGTCATGGGCGGTTGCAGATGTTCAGATGAGGTCAAAGTGTAGCAGTGGCGCGGCGGTACAGGGCAAAGCGCACCTCGCGGGTGCCGCCCTCGCGGTGCAGCAGCCAGTCCGGCGGCAGCACCGGCACGTGGCCGACCGGCGATTCCAGGTACAGCCAGGCATCGGCGGCCAGGTGCCGCGGCAGCTGGGCCAGAACGTCCTGCCACAGGCCATCGGCGAACGGCGGATCGATGAAGACCAGGTCGGCCTGCTGCGCCTGCGCCCCCTGCAGCCAGTGCAGGGCATCAGCCTGTACCACGGTGATCTGGTCGCTGGCCTGCAGCTTGGCCACGGCGGCGGTCAGATTGCGTCCCAGCTGCGCGTCGCGCTCGACCAGGGTGGCGTGGGCGGCACCGCGCGATACCGCCTCCAGGCCCAGCGCACCACTGCCGGCGAACAGGTCCAGCACCCGCGCGCCGCCCAGTCTGGGCATCAGCCAGTTGAAAAGGGTCTCGCGCACGCGGTCGCTGCTGGGCCGCAGCCCCGGCAGGGTCGGGACCGGCAGGCGGGTATTGCGCCAGCGACCGCCGATGATGCGGACCTGGCCGTCATTGCCAGCACGGCCGCTCACCAGCGCCCCCGGCGGGGTTCATTCGAGAATTTCAGCATGAGCGGGATTGTAGTCGTCCGGGCGGCGCCCGGAACCCGCAGAAGCCGAAGCAACGGCCGAAGCAACTTCAAAAGCTGGTTTCCTGTGGGTTGGCGGGGTGGGTCAGGTTGTGGGGGACGCCGTGAACCCTTTCCTGGGGGCTTGGCCGCGGCATCCATGCCGCGGACACCCCCACAACCTGACCCACCCCGCCTTCGACAGTTTCCTGCGATCTGCAGTAGATCCACGCCATGCGTGGATGAACATCTGTCAGATATCGAAGGAATTGATGAGATCAGACGCCCAGCCGTTACCACCGTCACCGGGAACCTGTCAGAGGCGGGGCGGTGTGGGTTGGCAGGACCGTTGGCGCCATGGATGGCGCCATCGAGCCCCCATGGATGGGTTCACGGCGTGTCCTGCCAACCCACACCGCCCCGCCATCCCACGGATAGCCCGCTGTTGCTGTTGCTGTTGCTTCGGCCTCTGCAGGTGCAGGGCTGCAAGCCCTGCCGACCAACCCCTTGATTTCGGGACAATCAGCCATACCCCTTGGCGAGGCCGCACGCGCTGGCGCGGCATTGCACACGGAGCCTTATCGATGACCGAGACCACCCAGACCGAAACCCTTGGCTTCCAGACCGAAGTCAAGCAGCTGCTGCAGCTGATGATCCACTCGCTGTACTCCAACAAGGAAATCTTCCTCCGCGAGCTGGTCTCCAACGCCGCCGACGCCGCCGACAAGCTGCGTTTCGAGGCCCTGACCCAGCCGGAACTGCTGGAAGGCGACAGCGAGCTGCGCGTGCGCGTCAGCTTCGACCCGGCCGCCCACACCATCACCATCGAAGACAACGGCATCGGCATGAGCCGTGCCGAAGCCATCGCCCACCTCGGCACGATCGCCAAGTCCGGCACCGGCGACTTCCTGCGTCAGCTGTCCGGTGACCAGAAGAAGGATTCGCAGCTGATCGGTCAGTTCGGCGTCGGCTTCTACAGCGCTTTCATTGTTGCCGACGAAGTGGAAGTGACCTCGCGCCGCGCCGGCCTGGCTGCGGGCGAAGGCGTGCGCTGGACCTCGCGCGGCGAAGGTGACTTCGACGTTGCCACCATCGACAAGGCCGAGCGCGGCACCCAGATCGTGCTGCACCTGAAGGACGGCGAGCATGACTTCGCCGATGGCTGGCGCCTGCGCAACATCCTCAAGAAGTACTCCGACCACATCGGCCTGCCGATCCAGATGCCCAAGGAAGACGCAGAAGAAGGCGCTGCGGTCGAATGGGAAACGGTCAACCGCGCCAGCGCGCTCTGGACCCGCCCGCGCACCGAGATCAGCGACGCCGAGTACACCGAGTTCTACAAGCACGTGGCGCACGACCACAGCGACCCGCTGGCGTGGAGCCACAACAAGGTTGAAGGCAAGCTGGAGTACACCTCGCTGCTGTACGTGCCCGGCCGCGCGCCGTTCGACCTGTATCACCGCGATGCGCCCAAGGGCCTGAAGTTGTACGTGCAGCGCGTGTTCGTGATGGACCAGGCCGAGCAGTTCCTACCGCTGTACCTGCGTTTCATCAAGGGCGTGGTCGATTCCAACGACCTGTCGCTGAACGTCTCGCGCGAGATCCTGCAATCCGGCCCAGTCATCGATTCGATGAAGGCGGCGCTGACCAAGCGTTCGCTGGACATGCTGGAGAAGCTGTCCAACGACAAGCCCGAGCAGTACGCCACGTTCTGGAAGGAGTTCGGCCAGGTGCTGAAGGAAGGCCCGGCCGAGGACTACAACAACCGCGAGAAGGTGGCCGGCCTGCTGCGCTTCGCCTCCACCCGAGGCGACGGCGATGCGCAGACCGTGTCGCTGGCCGACTACATCGGCCGCATGACCGAAAGCCAGGACAAGATCTATTACCTGACCGGCGAGAGCTACAGCCAGGTGCGCAACAGCCCGCACCTGGAAGTGTTCCGCAAGAAGGGCGTGGAAGTGCTGCTGCTGACCGACCGCATCGACGAGTGGCTGATGGGCTACCTGACCGATTTCGACGGCAAGGGCTTTGTCGATATCGCCCGTGGTGATCTGGACCTGGGCGCGCTGGAAAGCGAGGCCGACAAGCAGGAACAGGAAGCGGCGGCGAAGGACAAGCAAGGCCTGGTCGAGCGCCTGAAGACGGTGCTGGGCGATGACGTGGCTGAAGTGCGCGTCTCGCACCGCCTGACCGATTCGCCGGCGGTGCTGGCCATCGGCGAACAGGATCTGGGCCTGCAGATGCGCCAGATTCTGGAAGCCAGCGGGCAGAAGGTGCCGGACAGCAAGCCGGTGCTGGAAATCAATCCGGGCCACCCGCTGATCGCCAAGCTGGATGCCGAAGCCGATGGCGCACGCTTCGACGATCTGGGCCGGGTGCTGTTCGACCAGGCCGCGCTGGCCGCCGGTGACAGCTTGAAGGACCCGGGCGCCTACGTGGCGCGCCTGAACAAGCTGCTGCTGGAGCTGTCGGCCTGATCGACAGGGTGGTCGCCGGGCATGGCCTGACGGTGCTCTGGTGGAGGCCAACCTTGGTTGGCGCCCAAAAAGCGTGCCAACCAAGGTTGGCACCTACCAGGGCGGGTCGAGCGTGCCAACCAAGGTTGGCATCCACCAACGGCGGCGGTTGGCACCTGCCGAGGGGACTCAGGCTTCGCGATCCAGCAGCGAGCCCAGCATCTGGTCCTGGCGACGAATCACCGCGGCATTGGCGGCGAAGGCCACCACCTCGGCTTTCGCCGCCAGCAGATCACCCAGCGGCGCGGCGGCATCGGCACCGGCGGGAATCAGCGAGGCCTGCATCCCACCCTGCTCAGCGGCACCGCGCTGCAACTGCAGGCGCTGGGCATCGGCGGTCGCCAGATTGGCCACGTTGTGCGCGGCCACCTGCACGCCCTGCTGGGCCGCACGCATCCCGCCGAGGGCGATTCCCATCACGTCGTTCATGGCGGTCTCCGGGCCGCACTGCGCAGCCCTTCGGACCGGTTAACGGCCGGCGGGCCGCGACCTTGAGTCCACATCGGCCCGACAGGCCCGAGTGGTAGCATATCCCTCTGATTTCAGCGCCTTTTGCCAATGCTCAGTTTTTTCCGCCGCAAGAAGCCCCAGGATGCCCCCACCACGGAGGCACCCAAGACCCAGCACTACTCGGCTGAAGAGCTGGCGGCGGCGTTCCCGTCGGCCGCGCCGGCCGAGGACAAGGAGCCGGTCCCAGCAGCGCCTCCGGCTGCGCCTGCTACCGTCGAGCCGCCGACGATCGCTCCGGTCGCCGTCGAGCCCATTCCGGTGGTTCCGGCTCCGATAGCACAGATTCCGGCAGCTCCGGCGCCGATCGCTCCAGCGCCGGCGGCGCAGATCGACGTCGCCCCCGTCGCGACCCCGGCCATCGAACCGACACCCGCACCGCTGGCTGAGCCCACCCCGGCACCGGCACCGGTCACTGACGATCTGCCGGCCGCCGCCTCGGTCGATGCCATTCCAGCCCCCGCCGGCAAGCCCGGCTGGCGCGAGCGCCTGCGCAACAGTGTCATCGCGCGCAGCTTTGGCGGCCTGTTCTCGCGCAACCCCAAGCTCGACGACGACCTGCTGGACGAACTGGAAACCGCACTGATCACCGCCGACGTCGGCGTGGGTGCCACCACCGATCTGGTCGAAGGCCTGCGCAAGCGCATGAAGGCGCGTGAATTCGTCGACGCCAACGCACTGCTGTCGGCGCTGCGTGCCGAGCTGATCGCGATCCTGCAGCCGGTGGCCAAGCCGCTGGTGATCGACCGCAACGCCAAGCCCTTCGTGGTGCTGACCGTCGGCGTCAACGGCGTCGGCAAGACCACCACCATCGGCAAGCTGGCCAAGCGCTTCAAAGATGAAGGCCACAGCCTGATGCTGGCCGCCGGTGACACCTTCCGTGCCGCCGCCGTGGCCCAGCTGCAAGCCTGGGGCGAGCGCAATGGCGTGGCCGTGGTCGCACAAGGCCAGAATGCCGATGCCGCTTCGGTAGCGTTCGACGCACTGCAGGCCGGCAAGGCGCGCGGCACTTCCGTGCTGATCGCCGACACCGCCGGCCGCCTGCACACCCAGTCCGGCCTGATGAACGAGCTGGGCAAGATCCGCCGTGTGCTCGGCAAGATCGACCCCACCGCACCGCACGAAGTGCTGATGGTGATCGACGGCACCACCGGCCAGAACGCGTTGTCGCAGCTGCGCCAGTTCAATGCGGCGGTGAACGTGACCGGCCTGGTGGTGACCAAGCTGGACGGCACCGCCAAGGGTGGCGTGGTGTTCGCGCTGGCCCGCGAATTCGGCATTCCGATCCGCTTCGCCGGCATCGGCGAGCGCCCGGAAGACCTGCGCGTATTCGATCCGGAAGCCTTCGTCGATGCCCTGCTGCCCGAAGCGCTGGGCGGCTGATACACCGTGCAGCCACGCATGGCGTGGCTCTACTGCGCTCCGGGCCGCGCGGGGTTTATCGCGGCGGCACCCACCACAGTAGAGCCCCCCTTGGGTGGCTGCCCACCTCCGGAACACCGATGCCCCGCCAGCCGCACGCCAGCGCCAGCACTACCCAGGAAGACGGCTTCGTCGCCCGCCTGCTGCACTGGTTCGACGACCACGGCCGCCACGACCTGCCCTGGCAGCACCCGCGCAGCCCCTACCGTGTGTGGTTGTCGGAAATCATGCTGCAGCAGACCCAGGTGGCCACGGTCATCCCGTATTTCCAGCGGTTCCTGCAGCACTTCCCGACCCTGCCCGACCTCGCCGCTGCCAGCAATGACGCGGTGATGGCGCAGTGGGCCGGGCTCGGCTACTACGCCCGCGCACGCAACCTGCATGCCGCTGCAAAGCGCTGCGTGGAACTGCACGGCGGCGACCTGCCGCGTGATTTCGACGCGTTGCACGCGCTGCCCGGCATCGGCCGCAGCACCGCTGGCGCGATCCTCAGCCAGGCCTGGAACGACCCGTTCGCGATCCTCGATGGCAACGTCAAGCGCGTGCTCAGCCGCTACCACGGCATCGACGGCTTTCCCGGCCTGCCGGCCATCGAGAAGCAGCTGTGGGTGATCGCCGAGGCGCATGTGGCACGGGTGCCCAACGGCCGCATGGCCGACTACACCCAGGCACAGATGGACCTGGGCGCAACGGTGTGCAGCCGCGCCAAACCCGCCTGCGTGATCTGCCCGCTGCAGGACGACTGCGTGGCACGCAGCGAAGGCCGCACCGCTGAACTACCCACGCCCAAGCCCAGCAAGACCCTGCCCGAGCGCGAAGCAGTGGCCCTGCTGCTGCGCGACGCCCAGCAGCGCGTGCTGCTGCAGAAGCGGCCCGACACCGGCATCTGGGCGCAGCTGTGGACGCTGCCGCAGGCAGACGCCGGCAGCGTGCTGCAGGACTGGTTCGATGCCCATGTCGACGGCTCGCTGGAAGATGCCGAAGAGCTGCCGGTACTGCAACACACCTTCAGCCACTACAAGCTGCACCTTCAGGTACTGTCGCGCCAGGTGCACGGTCTGCGCGTGGAAGAGCCCACGCTGCGCTGGGTCGCCGCCGACGAGCTGCCCGCACTGGGCCTGCCGGCGCCGATCCGCAAACTGCTCGACGGCGCCACGATCAAGACGTCGAAACGAACTTCCAAGAAACCCCGCAACCACGAGTGAGTGCCATGCCCCGAACCGTCTTCTGCCAGTACGAACAACGCGATGCCGAGGGCCTGGACTTCGTGCCCTACCCCGGCGAGCTCGGCCAGCGCATCTTCAACAACATCGGCAAGCAGGCCTGGGCTGCGTGGCTCGCACACCAGACCATGCTGATCAACGAAAACCGCCTGTCGCCGCGCACGCCGGAACATCGCGCGTTCCTTGAAGGCGAACTGGTCAAGTTCCTGTTCGAGAAGGACGCGGAAAAGCCGGCTGGCTTCACTCCGGAAGCCTGACGCACAGGTAGTGCCGGCCGCTGGCCGGCAACCTGGCATCTGCGCGATGCCGGCCAGCGGCCGGCACTACCACGCTATTTCGCGTTTTCCTCGCGCTCCTGCACCTGCGCCTGGCGCAGCTCCTGCTCGGAGGCGCGCAGCGCCTTCACGTCCAGCTTGCGGATGCTGTCGATGAAGCACGGCAGGCGCGGGCCGCCGGTAGGGTCGCGGACCAGCACTTTGTCGAAACGCGCAGAAACCCGGTTCATCTGGCTGGTCAGGCCGATGGCGGTGGCATACGGCAGGTCCTGGCAGGGGCCTCTCAACTCCAGCAGGTAGGCCTCGCTGGGACGCGTCCATACCGCCAGCGCACTGTCACCCAGTTCGGTCCAGCCATTGAGGCTGCCGAAGAACTGCATGTCGTTCTGCGCCGCACCGGCGTGGGCACGGTAAAGGTCAAGCTTCTCGGCAGTGCTGAGCCGACCGGTGGTCGCACAGGCGGCCAGCGCCAGGCAGAGTCCAGCCATCAGGATCGGGGTCTTCATGGCGATCTCCTCGGGGAACTGTCGCCATCATGCGCCTGGGCTGGCAACGCTGGCGCGACGATCCGCAGCCCCATTCAGGCGCCGGTCGGCGGTCGACCAAGGTCGACCTCTACCAAAGCAGACCCAAGGCTCCGGATTCCGGTAGTCGCCAACCTTGGTTGGCGCTTGCCCTACAAGAACAGCCGACCAGGGTCGGCATCTACCAGAGCCAGACCAGCGCCTCAGACGTCGGCGTGGGCCAGTGCGTGCAGGCGCCCTTCGCGCAGTTCCAGCACGCGGTCCAGGCGGCGCGCCAGGCTGCGGTCATGGGTCACCAGCACCAGGCTGGTATGACGCGCACGATTCAGTTCCAGCATCAGCTCGAACACCGTTGCAGCCGTGCGGTCATCCAGGTTGCCGGTCGGCTCGTCACCGAGCACGCAGGCCGGATGATTGACCAGCGCACGCGCCACCGCCGCACGCTGGCGCTCGCCACCGGACAGCTCGCCTGGCTTGTGGTCCAGGCGGTGGCCGAGGCCGACCGCTTCCAGCAGCGTGGTGGCCCGGCTGCTCGCTTCGGCCACTGCGGTTCCAGCCAGCAGCACCGGCATCATCACGTTTTCCAGCGCCGTGAACTCCGGCAGCAGGTGATGGAACTGGTAGACGAAGCCCAGCGCCTGGTTGCGCAGCAGGCCACGCGCGGTGTCCGACAGCGTCGACATGCGCTGGCCGGTCACGTAGACCTCGCCGGCGGTCGGAGTATCCAGCCCGCCCAGCAGGTGCAGCAACGTGCTCTTGCCGGCACCGGAGGCACCGATGATCGCCACCGTCTCGCCAGCGGTCACGGTCAGGTCAAGTCCATCGAACACCGGGGTCTGCATGCGACCTTCGGCATAGGTTTTGCCAAGCGCTTCGGCACGGATCACTTCATCGCCGCGATTGAAGACCTTATTCATAGCGCAGGGCCTCCGCCGGCTGGGTGCGTGCTGCCCGCCAGGCGGGATACAGGGTGGCCAGGAAGCTCATCAGCAGCGCGACCACGGTGATCGCCACCACGTCGCCGGTCTGCATGTCGGTCGGCAGGCCGGTGATGTAGTAGACATCCTCCGGCATCAGCTTGACGTTGAACACGCTCTCGATGGCGCCAAGAATGCGTTCCAGGTTGAGGGTGAGGGTGATACCGCCGATCAGGCCAGCCAGGGTGCCGAAGATGCCGATCAGCGAGCCCTGCACCATGAACACCTGCATCACTCCGCCCGGGGTCAGGCCGAGCGTGCGCAGGATGGCGATGTCGGCCTGCTTGTCTGTGACCAGCATCACCTGCGAGGACACCAGGTTGAAGGCGCCCATGGCGATGATCAGCGACAACAGGATGCCCATCACCACTTTTTCCATGCGCAGCGAGTGGTAGAGGTTGGCGTTCTGCTGGGTCCAGTCGCTCACGCGGTAGGCGCCGCCGAGGTTCTGTGCCAGGTCCACGCCCACTTCCAAGGAGCGGTCCATATCGTGCAGTTTCAGGCGCACGCCGGTAGCGCCATCGGAACGCAGTACGCGCTCCAGGTCCTTCATGTTGGCGAAGCCGACACCTCGGTCAACCTCGTTGTAGCCAGCCTCGAAGAGGCCGCTGACGGTGAAGCGTTTCATCCGTGGCACCGCGCCGGCAGGCGTACCCTGCACTTCGGCGAAGGTCACCAGCACCTGGTCGCCCACGTCCACACCGAGCCAGATCGCCAGTTCCTTGCCCAGCAGCAGGTTGAAGCTGCCCGGCTTGAGGCTGTCGTAGCTGCCCTTGGTGACCTTCTTGTCGATCACCGACACCTTCGGCTCAAGCGCCGGGTCGATGCCCTGGATGATCGCCCCCTGCACACGCGGACCGCTGATCATCGACTGGATCTCGATGTACGGCGCGGCTCCGGCCACGCGCGGGTCCTTGCTGGCCACGTCGACCACCCGCATCCAGTCCGGCATCGGCTCGCCGTCGCGGCTGATGGTGGTATGGGCCGTCATCTGCAGCAGGCGGCTGCGGATTTCCTTCTGGAAACCGCTCATCACCGCCAACGTGGTGATCAGCACCGTGA
The DNA here is from genome assembly GCF_004684085.1 of Stenotrophomonas maltophilia. Lineage (GTDB taxonomy): Bacteria > Pseudomonadota > Gammaproteobacteria > Xanthomonadales > Xanthomonadaceae > Stenotrophomonas > Stenotrophomonas maltophilia_AS. Next base: position 13,079 of record NZ_SRHZ01000033.1, on the reverse strand, counting down.
CGCCGAGCGCGATGCCCAGGATCGATGCCATCGAGATGAAGGAGATGAAGCCGTTGCGGCGCTTGGCGCGCAGGTAACGCAGGCCAATCGCTACGGGAAGGGGTTTGAACATGCAGGCACGCCAGTCAATTCAGCTTATGGTGCCATCGTACGGGGCCGACGGGAAACGGCACGTGCAGCCACGGCCAGACGCAGTTCACGTCGCTGCCCGGGATCGAGCACATCCGGCCAGAACAGCAGGCGCCTGCGGCGCCGGTCCTCACGCCAGAGCAACAGCAGCCAGGGCCCACGCACTACCAGCTGTGGCACCTCCACGTCCTGCCCGGCCACCTGCAACGGCTCGGGCGGCGCCGGCAGAAGCACCTGCACGCGCGGCCTGCGCTGACGCCATACCAGCTCGGCCACGCCGATGCCCCAGGCCAGCAGCACTGCGGGCATCAGCAGGCGCGGCGGCAACTCGGTCGCGCGCAAGAGCCAGGGCGTGGCCAGCAGCACCGCCAGCTGAGCGGCAGCCTGCAGCCGCGATGGCCGCCACTCAAGGCTTGAGGGCGAGGATCTTCTGCATGAGGGGGATCGCGTGCGCATGCGGACAGGCCTCATAGCCCATGAACCAGCGCCACAACTTATCGTCTTCGCAGTCGAGCAGGAACAGGAAAACTTCGCGCTCTTCGGTCGGCGCACCACTCCACTCGCGGTCCAGGTAGCGACCGAACAGCTGGTCCAGTTCGCGCATGCCGCGGCGGCAACGCCAGCGCAGCTTCTTCAGCAGAACGTCTTCTTCCATCGTGTTTCTCCAGATACAGCAAAGCCACGCATGGCGTGGCTCTACTGGGATGGCACAGCCACGCTTGGCGTGGCTCTACCGGGTACAGCCAGACCCGATCAGGCGCGGCGTTCCATCATCAGCTTCTTGATCTCGGCGATCGCCAGCGCCGGGTTCAGGCCCTTCGGGCAGGTCCGGGCGCAGTTCATGATGGTGTGGCAGCGGTAAAGCTTGAACGGATCTTCCAGATCGTCCAGGCGCGCACCGGTGTCTTCATCGCGCGAGTCGATGATCCAGCGGTAGGCCTGCAGCAGGATCGCCGGGCCCAGGTAACGCTCGCCGTTCCACCAGTAGCTCGGGCAGCTGGTCGAGCAGCAGGCGCACAGGATGCACTCGTACAGGCCGTCCAGCTTCTTGCGGTCTTCCGGCGACTGCAGGCGCTCACGGTCCGGCGGTGCCGGGGTCTGCGTGCGGATCCACGGCTTGATCGAGGCGTACTGCGCGTAGAAGTGGGTCAGGTCCGGAACCAGATCCTTGACCACGTTCATGTGCGGCAGCGGGTAGATCGGCACTTCCTTCTTGCCGCAGTCCGAGATGGCTCGGGTGCAGGCCAGGGTGTTGGTGCCGTCGATGTTCATCGCGCACGAACCACAGATACCTTCGCGGCAGGAGCGGCGGAAGGTCAGGGTCGGGTCGATCTCGTTCTTGATCTTGATCAGGGCGTCCAGGACCATCGGGCCACAGGCGTCCAGATCGACTTCATAGGTATCGGTGCGCGGGTTGCTGTCGTCGTCCGGACTCCAGCGGTAGATCTTGAAGGTGCGCACGTTCTTGCCGCCGTTCTTGACGGGGAAGTGCTTGCCCTTCGTGATCTTGGAATTCTTGGGGAGTGAAAACTCGGCCATGGCTGCTCTCGTTGGCTCAGGCGGCCCGCGCCCTTGGGCGCGGATTGCATGGTAGGCGGGGTCGGATCAGTACACGCGCGGCTTCGGCGGCACTACGGACACGTCATCAGTCAACGTGTACATGTGCACCGGACGGTAGTCGAAGCTGCACTTGCCCTTCTCGTCGACGCTGACCAGGGTGTGCTTCTGCCAGTTGACGTCATCGCGGTCCGGGAAGTCCTCGTGCGCATGCGCGCCGCGGCTTTCCTTGCGCTGTTCGGCCGAGTTGATCGTCGCCACCGCGTTCAGCAGCAGGTTGTTCAGCTCGTAGGTCTCGATCAGGTCCGAGTTCCACACCAGCGAACGGTCGGAGACCTTCACGTCCTGGAACGAGTCGAAGATCTTGTCCATCTTCTCGCAGCCTTCCTTCAGCGTCTGGCTGGTGCGGAAGACCGCCGCGTCGGCCTGCATGGTGCGCTGCATGCGATCGCGGATGACCGAGGTCGGGGTGTCGCCGTTGGCGTGGCGCAGCTTGTCCAGCAGCCCCAGTGCCTTGTCGCAGGCATCAGACGCCAGCGGCTTGTGCGACGCGCCCGGCTTGATGGTCTCGGCGCAGCGGTTGGCCACCGCACGACCGAACACCACCAGATCCAGCAGCGAGTTCGAACCCAGGCGGTTGGCACCGTGCACCGACACGCAGGCGGCTTCGCCGATCGCGTACAGGCCCGGGATCACCGCGTCGGGGTTGTCGCCATCCTTGCGGACGACTTCGCCGTGGTAGTTGGTCGGAATGCCGCCCATGTTGTAGTGCACGGTCGGGATGACCGGGATCGGCTGCTTGTGCACGTCGACGCCGGCGAAGATGCGGGCGCTTTCAGCGATGCCCGGCAGCTTGTCGTCGATCACGCCCGGGCCGAGGTGGGTCAGGTCGAGCAGGATGTGGTCCTTGTGCTCGCCGACGCCGCGGCCTTCGCGGATCTCGATGGTCATCGAACGGCTGACCACGTCGCGCGAAGCCAGATCCTTGTAGTGCGGTGCGTAGCGCTCCATGAAGCGCTCGCCACTGCTGTTGCGCAGGATGCCACCTTCACCGCGGACACCCTCGGTGATCAGGCAGCCGGCGCCGTAGATGCCGGTCGGGTGGAACTGCACGAACTCCATGTCCTGCATGGCGATACCGGCACGCATGGCCAGGCCACCACCGTCGCCGGTGCAGGTGTGCGCCGAGGTAGCGCTGAAGTAGGCACGGCCGTAACCGCCGGTGGCCAGTACCACGCCCTGGGCGCGGAACAGGTGCAGCGTGCCATCGGACATGTCCAGCGCCAGTACGCCGCGGCAGGCACCTTCGTCATCGAAGATCAGGTCGAGTGCGAAGTACTCGATCATGAAGCGCGCGTCGTGCTTCAGCGACTGCTGGTACAGGGTATGCAGCATCGCGTGGCCGGTACGGTCGGCCGCCGCGCAGGTACGCTGCGCCGCCGGGCCTTCGCCGTACTGGGTGGTCATGCCACCGAACGGACGCTGGTAGATCTTGCCTTCGGCGGTACGCGAGAACGGCACGCCGTAGTGTTCGAGTTCGATGATGGCCGGAATGGCCTCACGGCACATGTACTCGATGGCGTCCTGGTCGCCCAGCCAGTCCGAACCCTTGATGGTGTCGAAGAAGTGGTAGCGCCAGTCGTCCTCGCCCATGTTGCCGAGCGCGGCGGAGATACCGCCCTGGGCGGCGACGGTGTGCGAGCGGGTCGGGAAGACCTTGGTCAGGCACACGGTCTGCAGGCCCTTGGCGGCCAGGCCGAACGTGGCGCGCAGGCCGGCACCGCCGGCGCCCACCACGACCATGTCGTACTTGTGTTCGGTGATCTTGTAAGCGGACATCTAATCTGGATTCCTGTGTTGGTGCCTGGGCTCAGGCAACGCCGAGGGCGATGCGGCCCACCGCAAACACACTGACGATCATGCCGAGCACGGCGACGAACTTCACCGCGGTCTGCAGCACCAGGGCCAGCAGCGATTCGTGGATGTAATCTTCCAGCACGACCTGCATGCCGAGCTGCGCGTGCCAGAACATGGCGATCAGCAGGCCGATCAGCGGCACTGCGTTCCACGGCTTGGCCACGGCGGCGGCGGCGGTCGCGTAGTCCGAGCCCAGCAGGCCCAGCACGAAGACCAGGAACCAGATGCCCAGCGCCACCAGGGCGGCGGCGGTCAGGCGCTGGTGCACGAAGTGCTCGGTACCGGTCTTGGCCGAACCCAGGCCGCGCACACCCTTCAACGGAGTACGGAACTTGCTCACGCGGCACCTCCGAACATCACATAGGCCCACACCAGCAGGGTGATCACCAGGCTGCCGATGACCGACAGCCAGCTGCTGCGGATGAAGGCGGGAATGCTGAAGCCGATGGCGAAGTCCTGCACCACATGGCGGATGCCATTGCACAGGTGATAGGCGAACGACCATGTCCACGCGAACAGGAACACGCGGCCATACCAGGCCCCGGCATGGCCGGTGAAGCAGTTCCAGGAATCGGGCCCCATCATCAGGGCCAGCAGGCCGGCGGCGATGATGAGGGCACCAACAGACAGAAAGACGCCAGTGGCTCGATGCAGGATCGAGGTGGCCATCTGAATCTGCCAGCGATACACCTGAAGGTGCGGGGAAAGTGGGCGTTGTCTGGTCGCCATTCGCTGGGCTCGTTGTCTCGGCTGGGCGGCACACGGCCGCGTTGGCTCAATGCTGATCAGAAATCGATGCAGCGTCCGTTTTTCTCCCAATCGCCATACCGCACCGGATCAAGTCCGCCGCGGCCGCCGAATTCCTCTGCTTTTTCCTGTTCCACGGGCACGGGTGCCGCGGGGACCAGCGGGGCTTCAGATTCGTCGTCGGGAGTGGGGGTTGTTTGGCCTATCATTGTTGGTCTCGCAACGCACAAATTTTAGACCTCGTTCACGTGCCTGACAACCTGTCCCCTGCTTTCGTCGGATATCCGCGCCTGCCCGGCCACCAGTTGCTGAGCCTGCAGGGCGTGGATGCAGCCGTTTTCGCCCATGCCCAGTTCAGCAGCGACGTCACCGCCCTGCCCTTGCAGCACTGGCAGTGGAGTGCGTGGCTGAGCGCCAAAGGCCGCACCCTGGCGGTGTTCCAGCTGCTTCGGCTGGCCGAAGACCATGTGCTGCTGGTGCTGGCCGACGGTGATGCCGATGCGATTGCGTCGCAACTGCAGCGTTTTGTGTTCCGTCGCAAGCTGAAGGTGGCAGTACGCAGCGACCTGGCCGTGGCCGGTGCCTTCACTTCCCCCGAGGCCGCCAGCGGCGCTGCGATTGCGCAGACCGCAGGTGACGGCTGGGAGCTGGACCTGGGCAGCGATGCCCTGCCGCGCACCCTGCGCATTGGCGCCGCCGATGCCTTCGCCGCCGGCAGCGAAGCCGATGAGGCCGCTTTCGCTTTGGCCTGGCGCCAGGCCGACGTGCGCTACGGCCTGCCGCGGCTGGAAGAAAGCCAGCGCGAAGTATGGACCCCGCAGCAGCTGGGCCTGGACCGCCTGAATGGCTACAGCGTGAAGAAAGGCTGCTACCCGGGCCAGGAAATCGTCGCCCGCACCCACTTCCTCGGCAAGGCCAAGCGCGCGGTGCAGCTGCTGCATACCGCGGCACCGTCGCAGGCCGGCGATGGCGTGCAGCAGGAAGGCGCGGCGCTGGGCACGATTGCCAGCGTGGCCGGCGATCTGGCATTGGCGGTGCTGCCGCTGGAGGCCAGTGATGCGGATCTGCAGGTGGGCGATGCAGTGGCGCAGCGCATGCCGTTGCTGGACGGCTTGGCGCGCTGAATTTGAAGGGCCTTCATCCACGCATGGCGTGGATCTACTGAACCCGGTAGGTGCGGACCGTTGGTCCGCACGCCTTCGGCGAAGGAATGGGGGTGCCGGCCCCTTACAGGCGCTCGCCCGTTTCCGGGCTGAAGAAATGCAGGCCCTGCGGGTGGATCGCCACGCGGATCTGCTCACCCACCGCCGGCAGCGACTGCGGCGCCACGCGCATGGTCAGCGCATGCTGGCCACTGCTCATGTTGACGAAAATCTCGTTGCCGACCGGCTCGATGCCTTCGATGCGCGCGGTGAACGCATGCGCATCGTCGCTACCCGCCGGCTGCAGGTGCTCCGGGCGCACGCCCACTGCGATCGGCTTCTGCAGCCATGCCGGATCGATCGTGGCCTGGCCCAGCGGTGCACGCCATTCACCATCGACCACGGTCACGCCGCCGGCATCGCCCTGCAGCGTGCCGCGCAGCACGTTCATCGCCGGGCTGCCGAGGAAGCCGGCCACGAACAGGTTGGCCGGGCGGTCGTACAGCGCCATCGGCGTATCGATCTGCTGGATGATGCCGTCCTTCAGCACCACGATACGCTGGCCAAGGGTCATCGCCTCGACCTGATCGTGGGTCACGTAGATCATGGTGGTGCCCAGCTTGCGGTGCAGCTGCGCGATCTCGGTGCGCACGCTGTGGCGCAGCTTGGCATCGAGGTTGGACAACGGTTCGTCGAGCAGGAACACCGCTGGCTCACGCACCAGCGCACGGCCCAGCGCAACACGCTGGCGCTGGCCGCCGGACATCGCCTTGGGCAGCTTGTCCATCATCTCGGTCAGGCCCAGGGTCTGCGCCGCCTCGCTGATGCGCTTTTCGATCGTGGCCTTGTCGTGGCCGCGCAGCTTCAGGCCGAAGGCCAGGTTCTCGGCCACGGTCATGTGCGGATACAGCGCATAGCTCTGGAACACCATGGCGATGTCGCGATCCTTCGGCGCCACGTCGTTGACCACGCGGTCGCCGATGGTCAGCGTGCCGCCACTGATCTCTTCCAGGCCGGCCACCATCCGCAACAGGGTCGACTTGCCGCAGCCGGAGGGACCGACCAGCACCATCAGCTCGCCATCGGCGACCTCGAAGGTGGCGTCCTTCACCGCGACCTGGCCGTTGTCATAGACCTTGCGCACACCCTGCAACTGCACTTTTGCCATATCACCTATCCGGTCCGCCCGAAGCCGGGCTGTCTTTTGGGACTGCCTCGGCCCTCCCGATGGCAGTGATGATTGCGCGCTTGCCGCATGACGGCGAGCACTGCAATCGAATACAGTTGCCCATTCTGCCATGTAAACGTTTTCACGTGGCACTATCCGATGATCGGTGCGCACCGATCTGCGTCGGCGATTGAACGAAGGTTCCGCCGAGGTAGTGGTTTCGAATGGAACGGTCTTCCGGATGCCCGGAGAACGCTGCAGACGAACCTTGGACAGGCAGTTGCGCGGATGTCCCCCGAACCCAGCCATGAAGCGATTGACAACGATGTCACCCGGATCTGAAACTCGAGCGATGCACGACACCCTCTTCCTGTTCGGTGCCACAGGTGATCTGGCCCAGCGCTACCTGTTCCCTTCGCTGCTTCGCCTGCTTGGCGACGGCCTGCTGCCGGAGGACTTCCGCATCCGCGCGCTGGCCCTGTCCGGGCATGACACCGAAGCCTTCCATGACATCCTGCGGCCACGCCTGCAGCAGGCCATGCCGATGGCCACGCAGGACGACATCGGCGCCCTGCTGCGCCGCATCGACTACCGCTCGGTCGACCTGCGCGACGTCGACTCGGTCGCCGCCGCAGTCTCCGACCTGGTGGACCGCAAGTGCGTCAGCTACCTGGCCATCCCGCCGGGCCTGTATATCTCCACCTGCGAAGGCCTGGCCAAGGGCGGTGCCCTCGCCGCGCCGGCACGCCTGATGCTGGAGAAGCCGATCGGCAGCGACAGCGAGAGCGCCGAGGAAATCATCAGCACCATCGGCCAGTGGATCGACGAGGACCGCGTGTTCCGTCTCGACCATTACCTGGGCAAGGCGGCGGTGCAGAACCTGATCGCACTGCGCTTCGGCAACACGCTGCTGGAAGCGGTGTGGAACCGCAACTACATCGAATCGGTGCACATCCTGGTGGCCGAGAGCGAAGGCGTGGACGGCCGCGACGCCTACTACGCCCGTTCCGGCGCGCTGCGCGACATGGTGCAGAGCCACATCCTGCAGCTGCTGTGCATGGTGGCGATGGAGCCGCCGGCGTCGCTGGAAGCCGATCGCATCCGCGACGAGAAGGTCAAGGTACTCCGCGCGCTGCGCCCGCTCGATGCCAAGCACGCCGCGCGTGACAGCATCCGCGGCCGCTACACCGCCGGCACCATCAACGGCCAGCCGGCACAGGCCTACCAGCCGCCGGAAGGCAGCGACGTGGAGACCTTCGCCGGTGTCACCGCGCACATCGACAACTGGCGCTGGAGCGGCGTGCCGTTCCACCTGGTCACCGGCAAGCGCCTGCCCGAGCGCACCACCCGCGTGGTGGTCACGCTGAAGCCGGTTACCCACTGGCTGTTCGAGCGCCCGCAGCGCGCGCAGGCCGCACCGAACCGCCTGGTGTTCCAGCTGCAGCCGCAGGAGAACATCGAGCTGGGCCTGATGAGCAGCCTGGCCGGCCCGGAATGGGGCGCACTGGAACTGCATCCGCTGGAACTGGAGCTGTCGGTGCCGACCGGCCTGCACCGTCGCATCGCCTACGAACGCCTGTTCCTGGATGCCTTCAACGGCAACCACACGCTGTTCGTGCGCGACGACGAAGTGCGTGCTGCCTGGGCGTGGATCGACAGCGTCGCCGATGCCTGGAAGGACGCCAAGCTGCCGTTGGAACCCTACCCCGCGGGCCAGTGGGGCCCGGACAACGCGACCGGATTCCTGCCGCAGGGCGTGGATGCACCGGACGGCGAGGCCTCGGCATGAGTGCCAGTCCGCAGCCGGTGCTGGTCGCCGATATCGGTGGCACCAATGCCCGCTTTGCCCTGGCCGATACCGCCCTGGATGCGCCGCTGCAGAAGGACAGCATCCGTGAGTACGCGGTGGCGGAGTTCCCGTCGCTGGGTGATGCCGCGCGCCACCATCTGGAACAGATCGGTGCCACCGCCAGCCGCGGCGTGTTCGCAGTCGCCGGGCGTGTTGATGGTGACGAAGCACGCATCACCAACCATCCGTGGGTGATCTCGCGCAGCCGTACTGCGGCCATGCTCGGTTTCGACGAACTGCACCTGATCAACGACTTCGCCGCACAGGCGATGGCGATTTCACTGCTGCAACCCGAAGACGTGATCCAGGTCGGCGGTGCCGCCTGGGTTCCGGGCAAGCCGGGACAGCCGCGCAACTACGCGGTGATCGGTCCCGGCACTGGGCTCGGCGTGGGTGGCCTTATCCTGCGCCACGGCCGTTGCTATCCGCTGGAAACCGAAGGCGGCCATGTCAGTTTCCCGCCGGGAACCCCGGAGGAGATCCGCATCCTGGAGATCCTGTCCGAGCAGTTCGGCCGTGTCTCCAACGAACGCCTGATCTGCGGCCCCGGCCTGGTCAACATCCATCGCGCGGTATGCGAGATGGCCGGTATCGATCCCGGCCAGCTGCAGCCGGTGGACGTGACCGCCCGCGCCCTGCACGGTGATCCGCAGGCGATGCGCACCGTTGATGTGTTCTGCGCCGTGTTCGGCGCCATCGCCGGTGACCTGGTGCTGACCCAGGGTGCCTGGGACGGCGTATTCCTGACCGGCGGGCTGACCCCGAAAATGCTCGATTCGCTGCAGCACTCCGGTTTCCGCCAGCGCTTCGAACACAAGGGCCGGTTCTCCTCGATCATGGCGCGGGTTCCTTCGCTCGCCGTGATGCATCCCCACGCCGGACTGCTGGGCGCTGCCGCCTATGCCGCCGACGCCGAACGTGACGCACCTGGAGTTGCCGCATGAGCCCCACCTTCCACGACGACCGCATCGAGTTCATCAACCACGGCGATGCCGATGGCTGGATCGAGGCGGTGGCCAACGAGATGGCGCAGACCCTCAACCGCGACATCAACGAAGTCGGCCGTGCGCGCATCCTGCTGTCCGGTGGCACCACGCCGGCACCGGTGTATCAGGCGCTGGCCGAACTGGACGTGCACTGGGATCGGGTGGAAGTAAGCCTGGCCGACGAGCGCTGGCTGTCACCGCAGGATCGCGACAGCAACGCCTGGCTGGTGCGCGAGAACCTGCTGAAGCGCGCCGAAGGTGCCCACTTCGATCCGCTGGTGCGGGTTGGCAAGCCGCTGCCGGAATGCGTGTACACCGCCAACCTGCAGGCGCAGCACAGCCAGCCACCGAGCCTGGTGGCGCTGGGCATGGGTAACGACGGCCATACCGCCTCGCTGTTCCCGGGCTCGAAGGACCTGGTCCGTGCGCTGGAAAGCACCCTGCCCTACGCAGCGCTGGATGCCACCGGCTGCCCCGGCGCCAATCAGTGGCCGTTGCGCATCACGCTCACCCCGCATGGCCTGCGCCAGTGCCGCCAGCGCCTGCTGCTGCTGCGCGGCAAGCAGAAGCTGCAGGTGCTGCGCCAGGCGCTGGACAGCAACGACGCCCAGCAGTATCCGATTCTCAATGCAATCAACCTGGAAGGCGCGCGCCTGCGCGTCCACTGGGCTGATTGATGTCGGCGGCGGTGCCGTGCCGCCGCCAGCCTCTCGCCACCACGAACGCCGGTAGCCAATGAGCCTCCATCCGCAACTGCAAGCCATCACCGAACGTGTCATCCGCCGCAGCGCCGCCTCGCGCGCCGCCTATCTGGCCGCGATCGACGCCGCACTGCGCGATGGCCCATTCCGCAGCCGCCTGAGCTGCGGCAACCTCGCCCACGGTTTCGCCGCCTGTGGCGGTACCGACAAGAGCCGCCTGCGCGGCGGCGTGACCCCGAACCTGGGCATCATCACCGCCTACAACGACATGCTGTCGGCACACCAGCCGTTCGAAACCTACCCGGAGCAGATCCGTGAGGTCGCCCGCGAACTCGGCGCCACCGCCCAGGTGGCCGGCGCGGTGCCGGCGATGTGCGACGGCGTGACCCAGGGCCGTGGCGGCATGGAACTGTCGCTGTTCTCGCGCGATGTGATCGCCCAGGCCACGGCCATCGGCCTCAGCCACGACATGTTCGACACCACCATCCACCTTGGTGTCTGCGACAAGATCGTGCCGGGCCTGCTGATCGGCGCACTGGCCTTCGGTCACCTGCCAGCGGTGTTCGTGCCGGCCGGCCCGATGACGCCGGGTATTCCGAACAAGCAGAAGGCCGAAGTGCGCGAGCGCTATGCTGCCGGAGAAGCCACCCGCGAGGAACTGCTGGAAGCCGAATCCGCCTCCTACCACGGCGTCGGCACCTGCACCTTCTACGGCACCGCCAATTCCAACCAGGTGCTGCTGGAAGCAATGGGCGTGCAGCTCCCCGGTGCCTCGTTCGTCAATCCGGACACGCCGCTGCGCGATGCCTTGACCCGCGAAGCCACCGAACGTGCGCTGGACATCACCGCACTGGGCGACGACTTCCGTCCGCTCGGCCGGATCATCGATGAGCGCGCGATCATCAATGCAGTCATTGCGTTGATGGCCACCGGCGGTTCGACCAATCACACCATCCACTGGATCGCCGTGGCGCGTGCGGCCGGCATCGTGCTGACCTGGGACGATTTCGACGAGCTGTCGCAGCTGATTCCGCTGCTGGCGCGCGTCTATCCGAACGGCGAAGCCGACGTGAACCGCTTCGCGGCCGCTGGCGGCCCGGCCTTTGTGTTCGGCGAGCTGATCAAGGCCGGCCTGATGCACGGCGACCTGGTCAGCGTGGCGCGTGGCGGCATGGCCGACTATGCACGCGAGCCGCAGCTGCGCGACGGCAAGCTGGTCTACCTGCCGGGCCTGGAACGCAGCGCCGATGACGAAGTGGTGCGTGGCGTCGACAATCCGTTCGAACACCAGGGCGGCCTGCGCCTGCTGCGCGGCAACCTGGGCAAGTCGCTGATCAAGCTGTCGGCGGTGAAGCCGCAGTACCGCACCATTGAAGCACCAGCAGTGGTGGTCGATGCACCGCAGGTACTGAACAAGCTGCATGCCGGTGGCCTGCTGCCCGAGCATTTCGTGGCGGTGGTGCGTTACCAGGGCCCGCGCGCAAACGGCATGCCGGAGCTGCACTCACTGGCGCCGTTGCTGGGCCTGCTGCAGAACCAGGGCCGGCGCGTGGCGCTGGTCACTGATGGCCGCCTGTCCGGCGCCTCGGGCAAGATTCCGGCGGCGATCCATGTGACGCCGGAAGCGGCGCGTGGCGGCCCGCTGGGCAAAGTGCGCGAAGGCGACATCATCCGCCTCGATGGTGAAGCGGGCACGCTGGAAGTGCTGGTGGACGCGACCGAATGGGCCGCGCGTACACATGCGCCGAATACGGCGCCGGCTGCCCATGACCTGGGCCGTAACCTGTTCGCGATCAACCGGCGTGTAGTGGGTCCGGCGGATCAGGGCGCGATTTCGATTTCGTGCGGGCCGGCGGCGGCCGATGGCGGGCCGTGGGAGTACGACGCAGAGTATGAGCTGGGGCATGATGCCGCGGCGGCGGCAGCGCCGCATGAGGCGAAGGACGCCTGAGGGTTGAAGGGCGTTGCGGGTGTGCGTGGGCGGTGAGTGTCCTGGTTGAGGCGGCGGGTAGCCCCCACCAGGACACGCCGTAAACCCATCCATGGGGGCTCGGTCGCGGCATCCATGCCGCTCACGGTCCTGGTGGGGGCTACCCGCCGCCTCAGGACGGTTTCCCGGCGCCTTCGCGCCGCGAAGTGATCATTGAAAATCAAATTCGAAAGCAAAGGCAGAAGCAGAGCTATGGGTATCGAACAACATCAGGTGAAGGCGGCGGAGCTGTTGCATGCGGCGGGCATCCTGCCGGTGGTGACGATTCATACGCTGGACCAGGCACGTGCAGTCAGTGCCGCGCTGCTGGAAGGCGGCTTGCCGGCGATCGAGCTGACGCTGCGCACGCCGGTGGCGATGGAAGCGCTGGCCATGCTCAAGCGTGAGCTGCCGGATGTGGTGGTGGGCGCGGGTACGGTACTGACCGTGGAGCAGATGCAGCAGTCGATCGATGCGGGCGCTGACTTCCTGGTGACCCCGGGCACGCCGCCGGTACTGGCCGATGCGCTGGCTGCGGCCCCGCTGCCGGTGGTGCCGGGTGCGGCGACGCCGACCGAGCTGCTGTCGCTGTACGCGCGCGGCTTCCGTGTCTGCAAGCTGTTCCCGGCCACGGCTGTGGGTGGCCTGGCGATGATCAAGGGCTTGGCCGGGCCGGTTGCTGACCTGAAGCTGTGCCCGACCGGTGGCATCACCGAAAACACCGCCGCCGAGTACCTGGAGCAGAAGAACGTCGTCTGCATCGGTGGCTCGTGGATGGTGCCGGGCAACTGGATCGCCGAGGGCGAATGGGACAAGGTGCGCGCCAGCGCCGCCGACGCCGCGAAGATCATCAAGCGCGTGCGCGGCCACTGAAGCACCACGGGGTCGGATCCCTTTCCCGCCGGGAAAGGGAT
>NZ_SRHZ01000032.1 GCF_004684085.1 Stenotrophomonas maltophilia | reverse complement strand
CGCCGGGAAAGGGATCCGACCCCGTGCAACGAGCGCGCGCAGCGCGCGACCCGCTCCTGCTTTTGCTTCTTCATTCCGCGGTGGCGGCGCACGGAAATTGTCCGTGGCCCTGCGGAGGGATCGCGCAGGGGCGTAAGCGCCATGGATGGCGCGCCCGAGCCTCCAGGGATGGATTCACGGCGCCCCCTGCGCGGTCCCTCCGCAGGGCCAACCCCAGAAATCCAACCGCACCACCACCGCGAGGGGCTGCGCCGTTGGCCGAAAACCCTTACAGCGGCCGAGCCGGATCCACCAGACCGTACTGGCTCGCCATCCGCGCCAACGCGATGTTGTCGTGGATCCCCATCTTCTCGAACAACCGCGCCTTGTGCGTGTTCACCGTCTTCGCACTCAGGCTCAGGCGACGCGCGATGTCCTCCTGGCGCAGGCCCTGGGTCAGCAGCAGTGCCACCTCCAGCTCGCGCGGCGACAGGCTGTCGAACGGCGAACCGTTGCCTTCCACCGTCGACAACGCCAGGTTCTGCGCGATGCTGGTACCCAGGTAGCGACGGCCACCGGCCACGTCGCGAACCGCGCGCAGCAGTTCCTGCGCATCGCAGCCCTTGCCGATGTAGCCGGCAGCACCGGCTTCAAGCAGGCGCTTGGGCAGCGGGCCATCTTCCAGCACCGACACGATCACCACCCGGGTGCTGCGGTGGCTGCGGACAATGCGCTCGGTCACTTCCATGCCACTCACGCCCGGCAGGTGCAGATCACACAACACCACATCGGGCAGCAGCTGGCGGACTTCACGCAGCGCGTCTTCGCCGGTCTCGGCTTCGCCCACCACCTCGATGTCGGTTTCCCCCGACAGAATCATCTTCATCCCGGTGCGGACCAGCGCGTGGTCATCCACCAGGTAGACTCGAATCGTCATTCACGTACCTCTTCGAATGCGGCCATTGCAGGTCAAGCTAGGCAGGGTGCCGATACCCTGCAAGCGCGTCTGGAATGCGGCGCTGGCGATCTGCCTTGCGCATCACATTACCGCGCGTTGTGCTTGCCCCCTGTCTTGCAGAACCTGCTGCAACGAAACAACTGATCTATCACGTAGACGTCCCGGAGGGGCCATCCACGTCAATCCCCCTGTGATGATGCTTCGCTGGCCTTCGCTGGCGGCGAGCCGTGACGTCGCCATGGGTGCCGGCGACTGAACATGACCAGATAGCACCCTACCACCCAAACCAGCGCGGCACACCATCCGGCCAGGATATCGGAGGGGTAATGCACCCCCAGGTAGACCCGGGACACGCTCACCAGCACGCTGAACGCCGGCGCGAGCAGCAGCACTGGCCAGCGCCAGCGGGTGTTCCAGGCCAGCAGCACCAGGGTCACGGCCAGGGTCATCGAACCCATCGCATGGCCGCTAGGGAAGCTGAACGTCGATTCCGGCGCGATCGATTCCCACAGGCTGGGGCGCTGGCGCTGGAAGAAATGCTTGCTGCCCATGTTCAGCAGCGCCGAACCCACGAAACTGACAGCCACGAAGGTCGCCTCGCGCCAACGCCGGCAACCCAGCAACACGCCGATGATCAGCACGTCGGCCGGGATCAGGAACCATTCGTAGCCCAGCTTGGAAATGAGCACGAAGAAGCGGTCCAGCAACGGCGAGTGCAGGCCATGCATCTGCCACAGCAGAGGGGCGTCGAAATGGAACGATTCAAACTCGTGCACTTCGTCGGCCAAGGCGACGAAGCCCGCCAGCGGCAGCAGCACGCCGCCGAACAGCAGGAGCAGGCGCCAGGCATTGCGCGCCATCCAGTGGCGGAACCCGGAGGCGGACTCCGGTGCAGCGAGGATCGCAGGCTTATCCGGCGCTTCGGACATAGGTACGTTCGACGTAGTCATCGATCAGGGCGACGAATTCCTGGGCGATGTTTTCGCCGCGCAGCGTCACCTTCTTCTCGCCATCGACGAATACGGGTGCTGCCGGGGTTTCACCGGTGCCCGGCAACGAAATGCCGATGTTGGCGTGGCGCGACTCGCCTGGCCCGTTGACGATGCAGCCCATCACCGCCAGGGTCATGTTCTCCGCACCGGGGTGCTGGATCTTCCACAGCGGCATTTTCTCGCGCACGTGGTTCTGCACCACTTTGGCCAGTTCCTGGAAGAACTCGGACGTGGTGCGGCCACAGCCCGGGCAAGCGGTGACCAGCGGCGTGAAGGCGCGCTGGCCGGTGGTCTGCAGCAGTTCCTGCGCAACGATCACTTCCTGCGTGCGCGACTGGCCCGGTTCCGGGGTCAGCGAAATGCGGATGGTGTCGCCGATACCTTCCTGCAGCAGCACACTCAGCGCCGCCGAGGACGCGACGATGCCCTTGCTGCCGATACCGGCTTCGGTCAGGCCCAGGTGCAGGGCGAAGTCAGAGCGTTGGGCGAGGTCGCGGTACACCGCGATCAGTTCCTGCACGCCGCTGACCTTGGCCGACAGCACGATGCGATCGCGTGGCAGGCCCAGTTCCACTGCCTGTTCGGCCGAGTCCAGCGCCGAACGGATCAAGGCCTCGCGCAGCACGCGGCCGGCATCCCAGGGCTGCTCGCGATGGTTGTTCTCATCCATCAGCTTCGCCGCCAGGGCCTGGTCCAGCGAGCCCCAGTTGGCGCCGATGCGCACCGGCTTGTTGTAGCGGATCGCAAACTCGATCAACTGGGCGAACTGCAGGTCTTTTTTCTTGCCGAAGCCGACGTTGCCCGGATTGATGCGGTACTTGGCCAGCGCTTCGGCACACGCCGGTTCGGCGGTCAGCAACTGGTGGCCGTTGTAATGGAAGTCACCGATCAGCGGTACGTCGATGCCCATCATTGCCAGCTTGTCGACAATGCGCGGGATCGCGGCGGCCGCTTCAACCGTATTGACGGTCAACCGCACCATCTCCGAACCGGCACGCCACAGCTCGGCCACCTGCTTCACGCTGGAGGCCACGTCGCTGGTGTCGGTGTTGGTCATCGACTGCACCACCACCGGCTTGCCTCCGCCTACGGTAACCCCGCCGATCTGGACGGCGTGAGTCTGGCGGCGTGGCCAGGCAGTGGCATCGGAGGGCGGAGTCGGGCGGGTGACGGCGTCGTGCATGGGCGCATTCTACCGCCCGGCTCTGCATTCCGGGTGACTCGCATTCAGCCGACGGCACGGCTGCGGCCGATTGTCGCAGGCACGGTCACGCATGAACGCATACGATGAGCGTGAATGACCGGTCCCGACGCCCCGTTTCTCCGAACCCTGTGCAGCCTGCGCTGGCTTGCCGTAGGCGGCCAGGCCGCCACCATCCTGGTTGCTACCTGGGTGTTGGGCCTGCCATTGCCGCAGCTGCCGCTGTGGGCCGGCGTGGCGGTGCTGACCCTGTTCAACGTCTACACCCAACTGCGCCCGGAAGCGGCCGACACGGCACCGCTGACGGCATTCGGCCACATCCTGGTGGATGTGATCATCCTGACCTGGATGGTCGGCTGGAGCGGCGGCATGGCCAACCCGTTCAGCTCGCTGTTCCTGATCCTGATCGCGCTGGCCGCGTTCGCCCTGCCCTTGCGCTGGGCGCTGGCGGTGGCACTGGCCTGCCTGCTGGGCTATGCCGCCAGCGGCATTTTCGGGCAACCGCTGCCGGACGGTTACTTCCGCGCGCACGACCTCAACCGCTGGGGCGTGGTCGCCAATTTCCTGATTTCCGCCGCCGTGGTGCTGACCTTCTCCACCCGCCTTGCACTGGCACTGCGGGAGCGCGAGCTGGAACTGTCGGCGCTGCGCGAGCGCTTCGCCCGCAACGAGGGCATCGTCGCCCTTGCCACCCATGCGGCCTCGGTAGCGCATGAACTGAACACACCGCTGGCGACCATGACCCTGCTCGCCGACGATGTGGCCGAGCGCAGCGAAGAGCCTGAAGTGCGCGAGGACATGGAAACCCTGCGCGAACTGCTGGTGCAGTGCCGGGAGCGCGTGCTGGCACTGGCCGCACCGGCCTCGACCGATGCACCGGGACGCAGCCATTCCAGCGCCCAGCAGGTGCTGGAGCAGTGGCGCCTGGTGCGACCGACCATCGATCTGCATCGCAACGATGACGCACCCTTGCGGTTACCACTCGACCCGGGCGTGGGCCATCTGCTGATGGTCCTGCTCAACAATGCCGCCGATGCCGGCGAGAAGGCCGGCCGGCCGCGCGTAGACCTGGACCTGCGCATCGAAGGCGATGACCTGATCGGCGAAGTACGCGACTACGGCCATGGCTTCGACGCCCGTGCCGCGGTGCTGCCGGGCAAGCTGTTCGGCAGCAGCAAGAGCGAGGGCATGGGCGTCGGCCTGGCCCTTTCCCATGCCACCATCGAACGCCTCGACGGCGAGATGTGGATGCGCCCGGCCCAAGGGGCCGGCAGCCGCGTCGGCTTCCGCCTGCCGCTGGCCCCACGCGAGGACACCCCATGAGCCTTCACCACTCCACCCTGGGCCTGCTGGTCGACGACGACGAGCTGTACCTGCGCACCCTGCAGCGCAGTCTGGCCCGCAAGGGGCTTGAAACCCAGACCGCACAGGACGCCGCCAGTGCACTGGCACTGGCGCGCCAACACCCTCCGGCGTTCGCGCTGATCGACCTGAAGCTGGGCAGCGATTCGGGGCTGGCACTGATCCAGCCGCTGCGCGCGTTGCGCGCGGACATGCGCATCCTGCTGGTGACCGGCTATGCCAGCATTGCCACCGCAGTGGAAGCGATCAAGCTGGGTGCGGATGATTACCTGCCGAAGCCGTCCACGGTGCCGATGATCCTGCGCGCCCTCGGTGAGGAAGACGACGGCCCGGCCGACGATGGCGAAATGGAAGTGCCAGATGCGATGACGCCGATCAGCCGCCTGCAGTGGGAACACATCCAACAGGCGATGCACGAGACCGGCGGCAATGTGTCAGCGGCCGCGCGCCTGCTCGGCATGCACCGGCGTTCGTTGCAGCGCAAGCTGGCCAAGCGGCCCAGCCCGGAGCGCGACCCGAGCCGGTGAGGCGCTGTCGCCTGTCACGGGTAGTGCCGGCCGTTGGCCGGCAACCTCATGACGGGGGGACGCATCATCTGGATGCCGGCCAGCGGCCGGCACTACCAGAGCATCAGCCCTTCAACTGCGCCAGGATCTCGCGGGTCATCGGATCGGCAATCGCGACGTCTTCACCCTGCAGTGCCGGCAGCAGGCCACTGGCCAGCTGTTTGCCCAGCTCGACACCGAACTGGTCGAAGGCGTTGATGTTCCAGATCACCGACTGCACGTACACCGCGTGTTCGTACATGGCGATCAGCGCACCCAGCGCCTGCGGGGTCAGCGCGTCGAGCAGGATCAGCGTGCTCGGGCGGCCGCCCGGATAATCGCGGTGCGGATCCTCGCTGCTCTGGCCATTGGCCAGCGCTTCGGTCTGCGCCAACAGGTTGGCCAGCAGTGCCTGGTGATTGATCGTGTACGGATCATCGTTGTGCACGCAGCCAATGAAATCGGCCGGAACGATGCTGGTGCCCTGGTGCAGCGCTTGGAAGAAGCTGTGCTGCACGTCGGTGCCCGCCCCGCCCCACCACACCGGTACGGTGTCAGTGGTGACCGGCTGGCCGTCGCGCTGCACGCGCTTGCCCAGGCTTTCCATCACCAGCTGCTGCAGGTAGGCCGGCAGCAGCGCCAGGCGCTGGTCGTAGGTCATCACCGCATGGGTGGCATGACCCAGCAGGTTGCGGTTCCAGATGTCGGTCAGGCCATGCAGCACCGGCAGGTTGCGCTCCAGCGGTGCATCCAGCGCATGCGCATCCATCTGCGCAGCACCTTCCAGCAGCTGTTCGAAACGCTCGAAACCGATGGCCAGTGCGATCGGGAAACCGACGGCCGACCACAGCGAATAACGGCCACCGACCCAGTCCCACATCGGCAGCACGCGATCGGCAGCGATAGCGAAAGCCTTGGCGGCACGTTCCGGATTGGCACTGACCGCGTACAGGCGCTCGCTGCCGCCCAGCCAGTCGTGCAGGATCTGGCCGTTGAGCAGTGTTTCCTGGGTACCGAAGGTCTTGGAGATCAGGATGCCGGCGGTCTTGGCCGGATCCAGCGTGGCCAGCGTGCGCTGCATGGCGGCGCCGTCCACGTTCGACACGAAATGCACGCGCAGACGTGCGCCAGTAACCGGACGCAGTGCGTCGGCGACCAGGCGCGGCCCCAGATCGGAACCGCCGATGCCGACGCTGATCACATCGGTGACGCCGCTGTCTTCCAGCGCCCGCACCAGCACACCCATGCGCTGGCGGATCGCGCGCGCGGTGGCATAGGCCTCGGCCGCCACCGGCGCATCGACCACGTCACCACGCAGCGCAGTGTGCAGCGCAGCGCGGCCTTCGGTCAGATTGACCTGCTCGCCACGGAACAGGCGCGTGATGGCGCCGCCGACATCACGTTCGGCAGCCAGCGCCAACAACGCCTGCAACGCGGCGGCGTCGTACTTCTGCCGGGCGAAGTTGACATACAACGGACCGACCCGCAGCGCCAGGTCCTGCACGCGGCCAGGTTCGGCGGCGAGCAGGCTGGGAATGCTTGCGCCCTTCAGGCGCTGGGCGTGGGAATGCAGCGAGTCGAATCCGTTGTTCGTTGTCATGCGGCCTGGGTCGGGATCGTGTCGTTGGTGTGGGTGATCTGGTTCTTGCCATCAACGTACACCAGCTTCGGCTTGAAGCTGTCGGCTTCCTGCTCGGTCATGCTGGCGAACGCAGCGATGATGATGATGTCACCGACCTGCACGTGGCGCGCGGCGCCACCGTTGAGCGAGACGACACCGCTGCCGGCTTCGGCGCGGATGGCGTAGGTCGAGAAGCGCGCACCGTTGGTCACGTCCCAGATGTGCACCTGCTCGAACTCGCGGATGCCGGTGGCAGCCAGCAGGTTGTCATCGATGGCGATCGAGCCTTCGTAGTTCAGCTCGGAATGGGTGACGGTGGCGCGGTGAATCTTGGTCTTGAGCAGGGACAGGTGCATGGGGGCGCTGCAACGGCAAAGGAAAGAGCGGATTCTAGCACCCGCTTGGCCGTCGTCAGGGGCCTGCGGCAGGACGCTGAAGGCCGTTCAGCCGCCCTCGCCCGGCGACGCTGCTGCGGCATGGGCGGAAGCGCCCTGCAGTGACAGCCGGAACACCGCATGGAAAGCCAGCCCAGCGACCGCCCCGAAGCCACCTGCGGCCAGCACTGACAAGGCATAGCGGATCACATCGAACATATCGACGTAGCGCAGCCGCTGCAGCAGCGGGCCATTATCCGCGCCGGGCCAGGCGCAGGTGGCCATCGCCAACGCGCCCAGCCCGAAGCCAGCCAGCACGAACCAGATCCGGCGCAGGCGCTGCTGAGACTGCAGGATCAGCGCCATCGGCAGCAGTACGGCGATGGCGTTGCAGGCGGCCAGCACGAACATCAGCCCACCACCGGTAAGCGCCGGTACCGGCGTACGTTTGAATTCGAGCGCGAACAACAGCCCGCCAAACAGCTGGGCGGGCAGCATGCCGGCTGCCAGCACGGCCAGGATCGAGGCCCGGGCAAGACGGCCAGCGTCATGGGTGGGGGTATTCATTTGCGGTTTCCCGTCCTTGGGAAGGTGTAAGGCGCCCGTTGCGGGCGCCCTCCCAGGCTGCTCGCAGCAGCTCAGAATTCCAGGTTGTCGATCAACCGGGTCGTACCCAGGCGCGCGGCGATCAACGCTACGCGGCCACCACCATCGAAGGTCGGCTCAGCCAAATCGGGCGTGCGCAGCACCGCATAGTCGACCTGGAAACCGGCCGCCTGCAGCGCGGCGGTTGCATCGGCCTCGATCTGCGTGCGCGACTGACCAGCCACATACCCCTCGCGCATGCCCAGCAGGGTGCGGTGGAGGGTGGTCGCGAGCGGGCGCTGTTCGGCGCTCAGGTACTGGTTGCGCGAGCTCTTGGCCAGGCCGTCCTCGTCGCGCACGATGTCCGCGCCGACGATCTGGATCGGGAACGACAGCTCGGCCACCATCTGCTTGATCACGGCCAGTTGCTGATAGTCCTTGCGTCCGAACACAGCCACGTCCGGCTGTACCTGCAGGAACAGGCGTGCGACCACGGTGCAGACGCCGTCGAAGTGACCCGGGCGGCTGGCGCCTTCCAGCACTTCACTGACGCCGGGCGCGTGCATCTGCGTGGTCTTGTCCACGCCCAGCGGATACATCGCCTCGACGCTGGGCAGCCACACCGCATCGCAGCCAGCCTGCTCCAGCCCGGCCACGTCGGCCTCGGGCGTGCGCGGGTAGCGGCTGAAGTCCTCGTTCGGCCCGAACTGGGTCGGGTTGACGAAGATGCTGGCCACCACTTTGTCGGCGTATTGCCGCGCCAGGGTCACCAGCGAATGGTGGCCTCCGTGCAGGTTGCCCATGGTCGGCACCAGCGCAACGCGCAGGCCCTCGCGCTTCCACTCGGCGATCTGCCCGCGCAGTGCGCCGAGCTCGTTGAAGGTCTGGATCATTGGGCGTAGGCGTGCTGTTCGTCAGGGAAGCTGCCGTCGCGCACGGCGTCGGCATAGGCGCGGGTGGCACCGGCCACCGAACCGCCTTCAGCAAGGAAATCCTTGACGAACTTGGGACGGCGATGGCCACTGTCCAGGCCAAGGAAATCGTGCAGCACCAGCACCTGGCCGTCGCACTGCGGGCCAGCACCGATGCCGATGGTCGGCACGTCCACGGCGGCGGTCACGTCAGCGGCGACCGGGCTCGGCATGCACTCCAACACAAGCAGGCTGGCGCCCGCAGCCGCCACGGCCTTGGCATCCTCCACCAGCTGGCGCGCAGCATCGCCGCGGCCCTGGATCTTGAAGCCGCCCAGGCGCAGCACCGACTGCGGGGTCAGGCCCAGGTGCGAGCAGACCGGAATCTCGCGCTCCACCAGGTAGCGGATGATGTCGACCTTGAAGCCGGCACCTTCGATCTTGACCATCTCGGCGCCGGCCTGCAGCAGCTGCAGCGAGGCGTCCAGTGCGCGTTCCGGGGTGGCATCGGCACCGAACGGCAGATCGGCCACCAGCAGTGCGCGCTGCAGCACGCGGGCCACGGCGCGGGTGTGATAGACCATGTCGGCCACGGTCACCGGCAAGGTGGAGTCATGCCCCTGCACGACCATGCCCAGCGAATCGCCGATCAGGATCAGATCGACCCCATTGGCGTCGAAGGTGCGGGCGAAGCCGGCGTCGTAGGCGGTCAACATGACCAGCTTCTGGCCATTGCGCTTGGCCTCGGCCAGGGCGGGAACGGTCCAGGGCTTGCTGTCTGCGTGGGTGCTCATGTGCTGATAACCGGGGGAGATAACCCGGGCATTATCACCCTATCGGCGCGATCCCGCAGGCATCCACCCGCACCACTGCATCCCGCACGCAGCCATGGCCGGGAATGGCCAGATCCGGCGCGATTTCGGCCAGCGGCACCAACACGAAGGCGCGTTCGTGCATGTAAGGATGCGGCACCTGCAGGCCAGGCTGATCGATCACCTGCGTGCCATGCAGCAGCAGGTCCAGATCCAGCGCGCGCGGCCCCCAGTGCACCTGCGGATCACGCACGCGGCCAAAGTGCCGCTCCAGCGACAGCATCGCCTGCAGCAGTTCGTCGGCTGGCAGATCCGTTTCGACTGCAGCCACCGCGTTGACGAACGGCGGCTGGTCTTCATTGCCCCAGGCCGGCGTAGCGTAAAGGCGGGAAGCCCTGTCCACGCGGGTACCGGGCAGCCCGTCCAGCGCAGCAATCGCTGCGCGGACGGTCGCAGCCGCGTCACCAAGGTTGGCGCCGAGGCCGATCCAGGCAAGGGTCATTGCTTACTCGCCTGCGGCACCGGCTGGTGCGCCCGGACGGCGGCGGCGACGGCGGCGCTTGCGCGGTGCCCCACCTTCCTCGTCAGCGCCCTCGTGGTGCAGGGAATCCAGCGACGATTCCAGCTCATGCCCGGACTGCGCCTGCGCTTCCCGCCAGAACGCCACATCGGCCTCGTGCTCGGCCGAGGCCACCTGGCGCAGGGCCAGGAAGTCGAACGCGGCGCGGAAGCGCGGGTGGGTCAGGGTGCGGAACACGCGCTTGCGCTGGCGCGAACCGAAGCGCGACTGCAGCAGCCAGATCTCCTGCATCGGCAGCGAGAAACGGCGTGGCAATGCGATGGTGCTCAGCTGCTGCACGGTGACGCGGTCGGCGGCACGACGCTGTGCCTCTTCCGGCGCCACGCCCTGCTTGAGCAGGGTCGCCTGTGCACGGCAATACGCCGGCCACAGCAGCAGCGCGAACAGGAACGCCGGCGAGACCGGCTCGTCATTGGCCACACGCGCATCGGTATTGGCCAGACCTTCCACCAGCATGCGGCGCAGTGCGCCGGTGCGGTTGGACTTGAGGGCCTTGGCACTTTCCGGGAACAACACATCCAGCAGGCCGTAACGCTCCAGGCCTTCGAAGCTGGCTACGCCGTGGCCGGACAGGAACAACTTGAGCACTTCCTCGAACAAGCGCGCCGGCGCGGCCTCGTTGAGCAGGCCAGCCAGCTGCGGGATCGGCGTGGCGGTGCCTTCTTCGATCTGGAAACCGAGCTTGGCCGCCAGGCGCACCGCACGCAGCATGCGCACCGGGTCTTCCTGGTAGCGCTGTACCGGGTCGCCGATCAGCTTCATCAGGCGCGCCTGCACGTCTTCGAAGCCACCGGTGTAGTCACGCACCGAGAAATCCTCGATGGCGTAGTACAGGGCGTTGCAGGTGAAGTCGCGGCGGATGGCATCGTCTTCGATGGTGCCGTACACGTTGTCGCGCACGAGCATGCCGTTTTCCATCTCGCGGTCGCCGCTGCCGTCATCGCTGTTGGCACGGAACGTGGCCACTTCGATGATCTCGCGGCCGAACACAACATGGGCCAGGCGGAATCGGCGGCCGATCAGGCGGCAGTTGCGGAACAACTGCTTGACCTGTTCGGGCGTGGCGTCGGTGGCCACGTCGAAATCCTTGGGTTGCCCATTGACCAGCAGGTCGCGCACCGCGCCGCCGACAAGGTAGGCGCCGAAGCCGGCATCGCGCAGGCGATAAAGCACGCGCAGGGCGTTCGGGCTGATGTCCTTGCGGGAGATCGTGTGCTGGTCGCGCGGGATGACGCGCAGGCTGAACGGTGATGTAGCAGAGGAAATGATGTTGGCGCTTCCGGTTGAAGTTTCGGGATTGCCCAATGGCATCGAGGTGCATATACTAGCGCTCCTGCATCGGCAGCGACACACTGCTCCCTTCGTCTAGTGGTTAGGACGTGGCCCTCTCAAGGCTAAAACAGGGGTTCGAGTCCCCTAGGGAGCACCAGTCGCCGCAGCAGGAACCGAAAAAGCCCGCCTCGTGCGGGCTTTTCTGTTTTCCGGGATTGCAATGATTGCGGTCGGGTTGGTCGCTTTGGCGCCTCCCTTTTCCTGCGTTTGAGGGGGCGGGCCACCCTGGCCTGGACACGCAAAAGCCCATCCATGGTGCTCGATGGCGCCATCCATGGCGCCAACGGTCCAGG
>NZ_SRHZ01000031.1 GCF_004684085.1 Stenotrophomonas maltophilia | reverse complement strand
CGCCATCGAGCCCCCACGGATGGGTTCACAGCGTGTCCTGGATCGGCTGGCCTGCCGCCTCCCCACGAAGAAAGGAGGCGCTGAAACACAGGCCGGCCGTCAGCCTTCCATCTGCTCCAGCTCCTTGCCTTTGGTCTCACGCACGCAGCGGACCACGAAGAAGATCGAGAGGATCGCCGCGACCATGTAGATACCATAGGCTCCGGCCAGGCCGATGCCTGCCAGCAGCATCGGGAAAGTCACGGTAATGGCGAAGTTCGAGGTCCATTGCGCCGCGCCGGCCACCGCCAGCGCCGGGCCGCGGATCTGGTTGGGGAACATCTCCCCCAGCATCACCCACATCACCGGGCCCCAGGACAGGTTGAAGAACACCACATAGGCATTGGCCGCCACCAGCGCCAGGCGGCCCATGCCATCGGACAGCTGCAGGCGACCGTCGACCAAGCTGCCGCTGGCGAAGGGGGCCACCATCAACGCCAGCGCGACGGACATGCCGACCGAGCCGATCCACAGCAAGGGCCTGCGCCCGATGCGATCGATCAGCATCACCGTCAGCAGGCAAGCGCCGATGCTCAAGCCGCCAGACAACACGTTGATCAGCAGCGCATCGCTTTCCGAGAAGCCCACCGCCTGCCACAGCACCGCACCGTAGTAGAACACCACGTTGATGCCGACCAGCTGCTGGAACATCGCCAGGCCGATGCCCACCCAGAGGATCGGCCGCAGCCTGCCGGTAGCCTTGTCGAGCAGATCACCGAAGCGCGGCTTGTGCTGATCCTGGGCCAGGCTGGCCTCGATTCCGGCCTGCTTGGCCACCGCCGCGTCCGGGCCATACAACCGTGCCAGCACCGCCCTCGCCTGCGCCTGCCGACCCTTCAGCACCAGGAAACGCGGGCTCTCCGGGATCACCAGCAACAGCAGCAGGAACAACGCCGACGGCAGCGCCTGCATCCAGAACATCCAGCGCCAGGCTTCATGACCCAGCCACAACGGCTCGGTGGAGGCCCCGGCGGCACGGGCCAACAGGTAATTGCTGAGGAAAGCGGCAAACAGGCCGCAGATGATCGCCATCTGCTGCACCGTGGCCAGACGACCGCGATAGCGCGCCGACGCCACTTCGGCGATGTAGGCCGGCGACATCACACTGGCAGCACCCACTGCGAAGCCACCGAGCACGCGGGCTGCAATGAACAGCCAGGAAGCATGGGCAGCACCGGCACCCAACGCCGAAACCAGGAACATCAGTGCCGAGACGATCAGTACGCCGCGACGGCCCAGGCGGTCACCCAGCCAACCGGCCAGGAAGGCACCGATCGCGCAGCCCAGCAGCATCGAAGCAACTTCAAAGCCCAGGGCGGCCTCGCTGGAGTTGAAGGCCAGCCGCAGGCCGTCGACCGTGCCATTGATGACACCACTGTCGAAGCCAAACAGGAATCCACCGAGGGTGGCCACGCAGCTGATCAGAACGATGAATGCCGTGTTCTCGCCGCGATGCAAGGCGGATCCGGCCTGGATCTGGGACATGGGCGTTCCTGCTGGGAAGGGGCGCCGGCCATTGCCGTGACCGGCTGCGCCACAGCGTCGCATGGGGGATGCCCCGCCGCCAACCGGCCTTGACCGGGGCTGCCAGACGCCCGTTTTCCGCCCTGCGCCGACACCGGGGGCCAACCTGTTCTAGAATTGGCGGGTTCAGGAATCGATCCACCCCCAGCCCATGCCCTTTGTCGTCACCGAAAACTGCATCAAGTGCAAACACACCGATTGCGTGGAAGTGTGCCCCGTGGATTGCTTCCACGAAGGCCCGAACTTCCTGGTGATCGACCCGGATGAGTGCATCGACTGCACCCTCTGCGAGCCGGAGTGCCCGGTCAATGCGATCTTCCCCGAGGACGATGTCCCCGCCGGCCAGGAAGGATTCGTCGCCCTCAATGCCGAACTGGCCAAAGAATGGCCGGTGTTGACCGTGCGCAAGGACCCACCCGCCGACGCAGGCGAATGGGACGGCAAGCCGGACAAGCTGAAGCTGCTGGAGCGCTGAGAGGCGCCCACCACGGCAACGAAAAGGGCGCCCATGGAGCCCTTTTTTTCGGTAGC
>NZ_SRHZ01000030.1 GCF_004684085.1 Stenotrophomonas maltophilia | reverse complement strand
CCATGCCCGGCGGATCCTGGGCCGCGCTTCACGCTCGCCGGGCATGGCCCGGCGCTACCCAAGGCGGGCGCGGACCGCGATCCGCACCCACCCGCTCCGGCCCTTACTGCGCCAGCTTGGCCTTCAGCGCGGCGATCAGCTTTACCGGGGCCTCGGCGGTGGCCGGCAGGCCACGCGGGTCGACCGCGGAAACATAGGCACCGGCGTCGACGGCGACCACGCGCACCAGGAAGTTGCTGCCTTCGTAGGCCACGTCGTACGAGCCCAGCAGCTGCGCGCGGCTGGCGATGGTCACGCCTTCCACACCTTCCAGCACAGTACCGACCTTGGCGAAGGCTTCATCCTTGCCACCGGCAATGGTGAAGCCGGTGTTGCCCACGGCCGGCGCTGCAGCAACCGGCGCAACCGGCTTGGTCGCCGAAGCCGGCGCCGGCACCTTGTTGTCACCGGTGGTGGCCGGCAGGTTCAGGTCCGGCGGCACTTCCAGCGGACGCATTTCCGGGGCCAGGGCGTAATCGCCCTTGACGCCACGCTTGAAGCAACCGGTGGTACCTGCGGCGACAGCCACGGCAAGCAGCGCGTAGGACAGCACGCGGACAGTGGAAACGGATTGACGCATGTGAATCTCCTGGGTCAGACCAAGACGGAAGGTCAGTGGCTGGAAAGGGCTTCGAGGGCGGCGATGTCGCCGGCAAGGTGATCGGCAGCCGGATGATGCGCTGCCGACAATGGCAGCAGCGGCAGGCGCAGGTCGTGGCCGATGCCGACGCGGCGCAGCAGCGCCTTGACCGGGATCGGGTTCGGTTCGACGCCACAGAACTCGTGGAACGGCTGCAGGCGCGCATCCCATGATTCAGTGGCTTCGTGGTCGTGGGCGGCAGCCAGCTCGCACATGCGGCGGTAGGCACCTGGCAGCACGTTGGAACCGACCGAGATCAGGCCATCGATGCCGGCCCGGATCGAACGCGCGGCGGTACCGTCATCGCCGCTGAGCACGGCAAACTGCGCGCTGCGCAGCGCCAGCAGCGCCTGCACACGACCGGTATCGCCCACCGCCTCCTTGATGCCGACGATGTTGGGGTGGCTGGCCAGCTCGGCCACGGTCTCCGGCTGCATGTCGCAACCGGTGCGGCCAGGCACGTTGTACAGCACGACCGGCAACCCGCCCTGGTCGGCGACCGCGCGGTAGTGCGCGATCAGGCCGGCCTGGGTCGGCCGCACATAGGGCGGGGTGACCACCAGCGCATGGCTGGCGCCGAGCGCGGCGGCACGGCGGGTCTGTTCGATGGTCTTGGCGGTGCCCGACAGGCCGGTACCGGCCATGACCGGGATGCGGCCACCGATGCGCTCGACCGCGCTGGCCAGCAGCTGATCGTATTCGGCATCGGTGAGGGTTGCCGCTTCACCGGTCGAGCCAGCTACGACAACGCCATGGACGCCACCTTCCAGTTGCAGGTGCAGCAGGCGCTGCCAACCGTCGGGGTCGAGTGCACCGTCGGCCCGGAACGGGGTCGCCAGCGCGGTGATGAGGCCGGAAAGGGACAAGGACGTGCTGCTCTTGGCTGGAAAGGGAAAACGCCCGCCACGAAAGGCCGGGGGCGACCTGAATGTTACTTGCGGCGCGAAACCACGGGCAAGTATGCTGGACACCGGTGGATCCCCGCCTCTGGCGGGCATTCAGACTAACGCATGCATTACCCGGAATCGCCTTGACCGACACCACCCCGCGCCCCGCGCCGAGCGAAAACCACCTCCTGATCAACGCCTATACGACGCATCCGGAGTCCCCCCTGCTGTCCGTCACCCGCCGCATTGCCGACAGCGGCTGCAATCTGGTGGATGCACGCCTGGCCACCGTGGGCCGCGATGTCTCGGTGACCGCACTGGCCACCGGCTCCTGGGATTCGGTGGCCAAGCTGGAAGCGATGCTGACCCGGCTCGAGCGCGAAGAAGGCCTGAAGCTGGTCTGGTACCGCACCGAAGCCAAGCAGGCGCAGTCCAACCTGCTGCCGTACATCGTCGAGGTGATCGCCGCCGACAAGCCGGGCATCCTGTTCCAGCTGGCCGATTTCTTCGACCGCCAGGGCATCACCATCGAGAGCCTGCAGAGCACGCGGTACCGCGCCATGCAGACCGGTGCGGAAATGTTCAGCGCGCAGGTCACCATCGGCGTGCCGGCCAACATGCACATCGCCGCGCTGCGCGACGATTTCCTTGAATTCTGCGACCACCTGAACCTGGACGCGATCATGGACCCGATGAAATTCTGATTCTTCGCGCGCCTCTCACGGGCGCGTGGCGTTTCATGCAATTGTCGTAGAAAGAACCCAGGCTCGACAGAAGGACCTCATGAACAACGGCGACACCCTGGACAGCACCATTCTTTCCCTGCCGCTGGCGCTGTCCGGCGGCGAACAGGCCACCCTCGGCGACTATGCCGGCCATTGGCTGGTGCTGTACTTCTACCCGAAAGACAGCACCCCCGGCTGCACCACCGAAGGCATCGACTTCAACGCGCTGCTGCCGAAGTTCAAGAAGGCAGGCGCGGTGGTGCTCGGCGTCTCGCGTGACTCGGTGAAGTCGCACGACAACTTCTGCGCCAAGCAGGGCTTCGGCTTCCCGCTGGTCAGTGATGCCGACGAAGCGCTGTGCAGCGCCTTCGACGTGATCAAGATGAAGAACATGTACGGCAAGCAGGTACGTGGCATCGAGCGCAGCACCTTCCTGATTTCCCCCGACAGCCGCATCGTGCAGTCCTGGCGCAAGGTCAAGGTTGCCGGCCATGCCGATGCCGTTCTCGCCGAACTGAAGGCCTCCCAGTCCAAGTGAGTCCCACTGCCCACCGTGTCTGCCATCACCCTGCCCTGCAGCAGGCCGTGATGGTTTTTCCCTGTCCGTAACCAGGAATCGACGATGACCCGAGGCAAGCGCATCTACGTGCTGGATACCAACGTGCTGATGCACGATCCCACCGCGCTGTTCAAATTCGAGGAGCACGACGTCTACCTGCCGATGCAGGTGATCGAGGAGCTGGACAACGGCAAGAAGGGCACCACCGAGGCGAGCCGCAACGCCCGTCAGGTCAGCCGCTTCCTCAACGAACTGGTGCAGGCTTCGGGCCTGGACAATCTGGCCGACGGCATCCCGCTGCAGCGGCCGCAGGGCCTGCAGCTGCGCGGCAAGCAGAGCGTCGGTCTGCTGCGCTTCCAGACCAGCCATTTCGATGCGGGCAAGAGCTTTGGCAAGGTCATCCCGGACAACGCCATCCTCGGCGCGATCCTGGCCCTGAAGGAAGAGACCCCTGAGATTCCGGTGGTGTTCGTTTCCAAGGACATCAACCTGCGGATCAAGGCCGCCATCGCCGGCATCGTGTCCGAGGACTATGAGAACGACCGCGCGCTGGACGATTTCAGCCTGCTCTACACCGGCGCCACCGAGCTGCCGGAAGACTTCTGGAAGCGCCACGGCGACGACCTGCGCAGCTGGAGCGACAAGGGCCGCACCCATTACGAAATCCTGGGCCAGGACGGCGAGGAGTGGTATCCGAACCAGTACGTCTACCTGCCTGGCGAAGATGAAGTCGAGCTGCGCGTCAGCCGCGTGGTCGGCGATGGCAAGGTGGTGCTGTCGCTGGTCGATGATTTCCGCCACGGCAGCCATGCCGTGTGGGGCATCAGCGCGCGCAACCGCGAACAGAACTTCGCGCTCAATGCACTGATGGACCCGGAGATCGACTTCGTCACCCTGCTCGGCACCGCCGGCACCGGCAAGACCCTGCTGGCACTGGCCGCCGGCCTGGCGCAGACGATGGACCAGCAACGCTACCGCGAGATCATCATGACCCGCGCCACGGTCAGCGTCGGCGAGGACATCGGCTTCCTGCCCGGCACCGAGGAAGAGAAGATGACGCCGTGGATGGGCGCGTTGACCGACAACCTGGAAGTGCTCACGCACAACCAGGAAGGCGGTACCTGGGGCCGCCAGGCCACCAACGACCTGCTCGCCAGCCGCATCAAGATCCGCTCGATGAACTTCATGCGTGGCCGTACCTTCCTGTCGCGTTACCTGATCCTGGACGAGGCACAGAACCTCACCCCGAAGCAGATGAAGACGCTGATCACCCGCGCAGGCCCCGGCACCAAGATCGTCTGCCTGGGCAACGTCGAGCAGATCGACACCCCGTACCTGACCGAGACCACCTCGGGCCTGACCTACGCGGTGGACCGCTTCAAGAACTGGCCGCACAGCGCACACATCACCCTGCGCCGTGGCGAGCGCTCGCGCCTGGCCGATTACGCTTCGGAGGTGTTGTGAACCGCTGCACCCGCTTGTTGCTGCCCACGGCTGCGATCACCCTCGCAGCCGTGCTCGGCGCCTGCACCACCACGCGCGGTCCGGCCAGCGTGCCGACCGCAGAGCGTACCGGGCAGTCCTGGGTGGTCACTCGCCCGATCATCGCCGCGCAGGTGCTCGACACCTGCTCGCGCGCCAGCCCCGGCCGCGAGGCCGGGCGGGTCAGCGGCTACTGGGCACCCAGCCGGCAGCAGATCGACCAGCTGGAATCCCAGCTGTCGTCGCTGGAGGCACAGGTACCGAAGGTCCTGGACTTCGACCGCCAGTACGTCGGCATCGAAAGCGCCGGCAAGCGGCTGATCTACATCAACGCCTTCCACCTGCCCGACGATGGCAGCATCAATCCGGCCCGCCAGGCAATCCGCGTCTGCGATGGCGGCACGCAGTTCTGGGGCGCGGTGTTCGATCCGGCCAGCAACACCTTCGGCGAGCTGCAGTTCAACGGCGGCTTCGGCGGGCCCTGAGGGGCCCTGCCGATGGGAATACGCCTGCCCACCTGGGTCTGGATCGGCGCGGTCGCGCTTTCGTGCGTGGCCGGCATGGTCAACGTGGTCGGCTTCCTCGGCTTCGAGCACCAGGCCGTCAGCCACATGACCGGCAGCACCAGCCAGCTCGGCATGGCGCTGGCCCAGGGCGACTGGCGCGCGGTCGGCCACCTGTGGGGGCTGCTGATCGCGTTCTCGCTGGGCGCGATGCTCAGCGGCCTGTTGATCCAGGACAGCGCCCTGCAGCTGGGCCGCCGCTACGGCGTGGCGCTGGCACTGGAATCGGCGCTGCTGCTGGTGGCCATTCCGCTGTTTGAACGGCACCAGATCTGGGGCGCACTGGCCGCCGCCATGGCCTGCGGCCTGCAGAACGCGATGGCCACCACCTTCAGCGGCGCGGTGGTGCGCACCACCCACCTCAGCGGTATGTTCACCGACCTCGGCATCGGCCTTGGCCACCTGCTACGCGGGCTGCCACTGCAAGTACGACGGCTGACGCTCAGCGGCCTGATCATCAGCGGCTTCCTCGCCGGCGGCATCATCGGTGCCTGGCTGTTCGTGCACTGGCAGTACGACGCCCTGCTCGCCCCGGCCCTGCTCACCGGCCTGACCGGGCTGGGCTATGTGGTGTACCAGCAGTGGGCGCGTTGGCGGCATTGAGCACCGCGCTCTGGGGGTCAGATCCCTTTTCCTGTGGAAAAGGGATCTGACCCCATCTACCGAAGGCATCCACGCATGGCGTGGATCTACCTTCCCCTGCTGGACCACGGCACAATCACCTGATGAGCCCGACCACTCCCGTTTCCGCCCTCACCATCGCCGGCTCCGACTCCGGCGGCGGCGCTGGCGTTCCCGCCGACCTCAAGGCCTTCGCCGCGCACCGCGTGCATGGCCTGGCCGTGTTCGCCGCACTGACCGCACAGAACACCCGTGGCGTCACCGCCGTGCACGTGCCACCGATCGCCTTCCTGCAGGCGCAGATCGAAGCCTGCTTCGACGACTTCGATATCCATGCGGTCAAGCTCGGCATGCTGGCCAACGCCGAAGTGATCCATGCTGTTGCCGATGCATTGGAGAAGCACCGCCCGCCGCACGTGGTGCTGGACCCGGTGATGGTCGCCACCAGCGGCGCACGCCTGCTGGAAGAGAGTGCACTGAAGGCAATGCGCGAGCGCCTGCTGCCGTTGGCGACCCTGGTCACTCCGAACACACCGGAAGCAGAACTGCTGATCGGCCGGAAGATCGGCAGCGGCGATGACGCCGAACAGGCCGCTGCTGCCCTGCTCGACCTCGGTGCTGGCGCCGTGCTGCTCAAAGGCGGCCACCTGCACGAAGGCAACCGCGTGATCGACCGTTATTTCGACGGCGTCAGCAGCGAAGAATTCATCCACGCCCGCCTGCCGCTCGATGCTCATGGCACCGGCTGCACGCTGGCCTCGGCCATCGCCGCACAGCTGTGCAACGGACTGAGCCTGGCCAACGCCTGCGAAGCCGGTATCGACTACGTCGCACGCGGACTGCAGCAGGGCTATGCCCCCGGCCGCAGCGAGGTGCTGGTGCTCGATCACTTCGGCGCGGCACCGCACGCATGAGCGTGACACCGCAGGTTGTTGCCGTGCAGTGCAGTGATGGCCATCGCTATGAAGTGATCGCCTGTGTACCGGCACAGCCCATCGCGCGCTTGCTGTGGTTGCCTGCGCTGGGCGTGGCCGCGCGTCACTACCTGCCGCTGGCACAGGCGCTGGCAGCAAGAGGCGTGGCGGTGTACCTGCATGAGTGGCGTGGCAATGGCAGCAGTTCGCTGCGTCCGTCACGTACACAGGATTGGGGCTATCGCGAGGTGCTCGATCAGGATCTGCCGGGCAGCCAGGCCGTACTGGCCGAAGCGGACGACGAAACAGGTGCCCTGCCCTGGATCATCGGCGGCCACAGCCTGGGCGGCCAGCTGGCCTGCGTGCATGCCGGCCGCAACCCGCAGCACTTCACCCGTTTGTGGCTGGCCGCCAGCGGCTCTCCGTTCTGGCGCGGCTTTCCACCGCCACGCGGCTGGCTGCTGCCATTGGTCTATCGCTTCCTGCCGTGGATCGCGCAACGCCAGGGCGTGCTGCATGGCCGTCGCCTCGGTTTCGGCGGCACCGAAGCACGCGGGCTGATTGCCGACTGGGCGCGCGTGGGCCTGAACAACCACTACGCTGCCGCAGGCATGGCCGAAGACCTCGATGCACAGATGGCGCGCGTGCATGGCAGCGCACAGGCGGTGCTGATGGAACACGACTGGCTGGCACCGACCAGGTCGATGCAGACGCTACTGGCGAAGCTGCCGAATGTGGCCGCGCAGCTGCGCGTGCTTTCCGCGCAGGAGCTGGGCACACGTGCCGATCATTTCGCCTGGCTGAAGGCACCGGACGCCGTGGCTGACAGCTTTTTCATTCAGTTGAGTGAAAATTTTCACAAAACTGTTGACGGTCTGCGCCGAGATCCGCATAATTCCGCTCCTGTCGCAGGGCGCCCGTAGCTCAGTTGGATAGAGTACCTGGCTACGAACCAGGCGGTCGGGAGTTCGAATCTCTCCGGGCGCACCACTCGACAGGTTTTCAGCATCCGCCGCTGAAAATGCAGTAAAATCAGGCAGTAAGTTGATTGTGTACCGCGCG
The DNA here is from genome assembly GCF_004684085.1 of Stenotrophomonas maltophilia. Classification (GTDB taxonomy): domain Bacteria; phylum Pseudomonadota; class Gammaproteobacteria; order Xanthomonadales; family Xanthomonadaceae; genus Stenotrophomonas; species Stenotrophomonas maltophilia_AS. The sequence goes on along the minus strand of NZ_SRHZ01000030.1, from coordinate 74 downwards.
CCCGTAGCTCAGTTGGATAGAGTACCTGGCTACGAACCAGGCGGTCGGGAGTTCGAATCTCTCCGGGCGCACCA
>NZ_SRHZ01000003.1 GCF_004684085.1 Stenotrophomonas maltophilia | reverse complement strand
ATCCGCAGATGCATGCTTGACGGTCCCTCCACCCTGGCTCCTACATACCGCGTAGGAGCCGGGAGGAACATACAAGCATGGCTCGACTCTACAGTAGGGCGTGCCGACCAACGGTCGGCACCCACCGGGAGATACAGTGCCGGCCAGCGGCCGGCACTACCCTGCGGTCTCCTAGCCGCGCTTGCGGAACATCGAGATCACTGCCAGTACCAGGAACACGACGAACAGGATCCAGGCAATGTTGCTGGCGGCACCGGCGATGCCGGAGAAGCCGAGCACGGCGGCGATGATGGCGATGACGAAGAAAATAACGGCGTAATGCAGCATGGTGCTCCTCGCAGATGTCCGGGCCGTTGGATGGCGTGGGTCCATCCTCCCGATTCAGCGGTGTGCAACCAGTGATGGCGACCTATGCGGCAGATGAAGCCTTCAGCCTGCGCAGCCCTTCATCAATGCTGACCTGCGGCACATAGCCGAAGTCACGGCGTGCCGGCTCCATGCTGTACCAGTGCGGCGTGCACAGCTGCTCGGCCAGGAAGCGGGTCAGCGGCGGTTCGCCACGCAGGCGCAGCAGCGGCCACAACCGCTCGCAGATCGCGCCGATGCGGTAGGCGGTCCTGAAGCTGATCGCCTTGTGCACGGTCGGTGCACCCACAGCAGCCAGCAGCTTGTTGACCAGCTCGCGCATCGGCAGCGGTTCGCCGTTGGAAATGAAGTAGGCCTTGCCTGCACACGCAGCACCGGGCGCCAGTGCTTCGAGCGCGAGGAAATGCGCGAGCGCGGCGTTGTCGATGTAGGTGGTATCGACCTTGTTGTTGCCATCGCCCACCAGGCGCAGGCGGCCCTGCCGCGCACGCTCGGCCAGCCTTGGCACCAGTTGTTGGTCACCGGGGCCCCAGATCAGGCGCGGCCGCAGCGCCACCGTCGCCAGACCTGCATCGTTGGCGGCCAGCACGCGCTGTTCGGCAATCGCCTTGGTCGCTGCATACGGCGCCTGGAAATCTTCGCCATAGGGCACTTCATCGGCCCCCAGGCCTTCCACCGGATGCGTGGCGCGGTGGGTCACGCTGGGCGTGGAGGTATAGACCAGCCGGCTGATGCCATGCGCACGGCAGGCAGCGATGACGTTGTCGGTGCCGACCACGTTGGCCTGGTGGTAGCTGTCATAGCTGCCCCATGCACCGGCCTTGGCACCGTTGTGGAACACTGCATCGACGCCGGCCACCGCATGCAGCACCGCCTGCGCATCGGCCAGATCGCCGCGGATCTGGCCCACGCCCATCGCCTGCAGTTCCGGGTAGTGGCTGCGGTTGAACGCCAGCACCTGGTGGCCACGTTCGACCAGCCCGCGGCACAGCGCCTGGCCAAGGAAACCACCACCACCGGTGACCAGGATCTTCATGCGCGCTTCTCCAGTTCGGCGCTGGCCCAGACGGCGAGCTTCTCGCGGCCGATCTTGGCGTTGTGACGGATATCGACGGGGAACGCAGGGTGCATCAGCACATGCTGCAGGTTCGCCTCGGGCAAGCGCAGGGCGGCCTGGGCACGCAGTGCCTCGCGCAACGCCGGACTGACGCTCTGGCCGCGTTGCAGCTCCACGCACAGCACCGGCACCTGCGCACCGGCCGGACCAACGCCTACCAGTGCCGTACGCGCCACACCGGGCACGGTATTGAACACTGGCTCGACCTGCTCGGTGTACAACGGCCCCTGTGCGGTTTCCACACGATGGGTCTTGCGCCCACAGAACCACAGTCGGCCCTGCGCATCGAAGTAGCCGACGTCGCCCATGCGATGGACGATGCGGGTGCTGCCATCGGCGAGCGTCTCGCTGATCTTCGCTGCGGCGGTGGCCTGCGGACGGTTGAAATAGCTGTCGGTGGTGGTCGGGCCGGCCACGGTGATCTCGCCCACTTCGCCCACGCCCAGCACACACGCCTGCGACCAGTCCGGCAGCGGTGCGTCGTCGATGGCGATGATGCGCACTTCGTTCGGCTCGACCACGCTGCCCACGCAGGTGCCGGCGCCGGCCTCGGTAGCGGCACGGGTGCGCTCCAGCTCGCGGCCCTCGACCACTGCCACCGGCAGGCACTCGGTGGCGCCGTACGGGGTCCAGAACTGCGCGTCGGCCGGCAGCAGGCTGCGGATGGTGGCGACCACATCCGGCGGTACCGGTGCCCCGGCCGAGGTCACCCGGGTCACCGTCGGCAACGGACGACCATGCCGTGCCAGCACCCGCATCAATGCCGGCGAACCGAACAGCTGGGTCACGCCGAAGCGCTGGATGGCATCGTGCAGGCGCGCAGGATCGGCCTGCGCCGGCCGTGTCGGGTCCATGTCCGGAATGACCGAGGTCAGGCCCAGCGCAGGATCGAAGAGGGCGAACGGCGGGAAGGTGGGCAAGTCCACGCCGCCCGCCTCCATGCCGAAGGCGCTGCCCAGCAACTGGATCTGGCCGAGAAAGTGGCGGTGGCGATAGACCACGCCCTTGGGCACGCCGGTGGAGCCACTGGTGAACAGGATCGCAGCCACGTCCTCGCCGTCGGTCTCGGCCAGCATCGGCCCGCTGCTGGCACCGGCACGTTCCAGCGCGGCCAGGGTGGTACCGCCCCAGCCCAGACGCCGGCCAACGGTGACCAGGCGGGTGGCCGAGGGTGCCCAGCGCAGTACCAGCCGCGCCACGTGAGCCAATGGAATGCCGATGAAGGCCTGCGGCTGTGCCTCGTCCAGGCACTGTTTCAGCGCGCGTTTGTCGATGCCCGGGTCGACCAGCACCGGCACCGCGCCCAGCTTGAACAGCGCGAACATCAGCAGGAAGAATTCCGGCGATGGCCGCACCATCACCACCGTGCGTACGCCGCGGCCGATCCCATAGCCGGCCAGGCCGGCGGCCATGGCGTCGCTGCGGGCATCCAGCTGGCGGTAATCCAGGGTGACGTCGTAGGCGGCCATGCCGTTGCCGGCGCCACGGCGGCCGGGGCAGCGGATGGCGATCTGGGCGGGTCGTTCACGCGCCAGTTCAGGCAAACGGGCCGCGATATTGCAGGATCGGTTCATCCGTTCATTGTCGCCGCTTACGGAATTTCTTGCGCGGCGGCCCACTTCGTGGAAAATCCGCACCTTCGTTCCTGATTCCGACTGCCGCCCGAGGCGGTTTTCCCATGCAACATCCCTGCATGACCTGCGGCGCCTGCTGCACCCAATACCGCGTGGCCTTCCACTGGATGGAATCGGACGAGGTCACCCCCGGTGGCGTGCCGCACCAACTGACCGAGGTGCTGGACCCGCACCGCCTGTGCATGCGCGGCACCCACTCAAAGCCGGTACGCTGCGTAGCGCTGGATGCGCAGATCGGCGTGTATTCACGCTGCACCATCCACCCCAACCGGCCCAGCGTGTGCCGCGAGGTGGATGCGTCGTGGGAATACGGCAAGGCCAGTCCGCAGTGCGACAAGGCGCGCATCGCCTATGGCCTGGATCCGCTGACGCTGGCCGACTGGCGCTGGCGCGACGAGGCCGGCAACGACGACGATCATCCGGACGACAACGGCAACAGTCCGTCGTCGCCGCCGCAGGCACCGGTCGCGGCGTAGTGGTAGTGCCGGCCGCTGGCCGGCAACCTCATGAACCCGGCGCGCATCGCGCGCTTGCCGGCCAGCGGCCGGCACTACCGGGATCCGGCACATCCCTCAGATCGGGTTGGCGTCCAGGAACGCGCGGATCTCCGGCACCAGCACGTCGTGCTTGTCTTCCAGCACGTAATGCCCGGCATCCTCGAAGGCATGCACCTGGGCCTGCGGCAGCGCAGCCTGGAAACCCTTCAGGAAGTGGTGATCGAATACGAAGTCGCGCAGGCCCCAGCCGAGGAAGGCCGGTCGATCCGCGAAGGACGGCAGCGCCTTGCCGGCGCGCTCCAGCAGCGACCAGGCCTTGTCGGCCGGCGACAGCGGAATGTCCTGCATGAAGCGGATGGTGCTGATGCGGTTGGCATAGCTGTTGTACGGCGACACGTAGGCGCGGCGCACGTCGGCCGGCATCTTCCGCTCCACGCCCAGCCACGAGGCACCGGACGAGAACGCGTTGAAGGTACGGATGATCCACTCACCGATTTTCCAGTGACGACCCAGCGCGATCTGCCACGGCATCTTCTTCGCCGCCGGCATCGGGAACGCAGCGGTATTGAGCACCACCAGGCGCTTCACCTGATCGTGGTGCGACAGCGCCCAGCCGAAGCCGATCATGCCACCCCAATCGTGCACCGCCAGGGTCACCGGGCCGGTGATGCCCAGGTGCTTCAACAGCGCGTCCAGATCATCCACGCGCGACTGCAGCGTGTATTCGTAGCGGCGGTCATCGGGCTTGTCCGACAGGCCCATGCCGATGTGGTCCGGCACGATGCAGCGGTACGTGTCCGACAGGCCGGCCACCAGCGTGCGCCAGTAATAGCTCCACGACGGGTTGCCGTGCACCATCACCACGACCTCGCCGTCGCGCGGGCCTTCGTCGAGATAGCTCATCGACAGGCCGGGGCGCACGTCGAAGCGCTGCGGGTGGGCGGGGTAACCGGGAAGATCGCGCATGCGGAGCACCTAAGGAGAATCGCGGCGCGGCGTGGAGCCGAGCCATGCTCGGCTGCTCTCCGGTCCGCTGCGGAAGAGCCGCGCTGCGCGCGTGAGCCGAGCATGGCTCGGCTCTACAGAAGGTCAGGCAGCGGGCTGCTTACCAGACCACTTCAGCCATCGAGCAGTTCAGGCCCGAGCCGATACCCAGAAGCGCGATGCGATCGCCCTTCTTCAGCTTGCCCAGCTGCTTGAGCTTGCTCAGCACGATCGGCACCGAAGCCGGACCGATGTTGCCGTGCTCGCCGAAGATGGTCATGACCTTCTTCGGGTCGATGCCGAAGTTCTTGATGAACGCGGCGGTGTGCGGCTGGCTGACCTGGTGGATGACGAACTGGTCCAGTTCCTCCACGGCCCAGCCCAGGGCGATCTTGGCGGCGCTGAAGGTCTTCTGCGCCAGCTTGATGCCTTCGATCAGCAGCAGCCGGGTGTCGGTGACCATGCGGTCCAGGTTGCCCAGGCACAGCTGGTTCCACTCGGTGGCCGAGCGGGTCACGCCACCCTTGTAGCGCGGGGCGTCCGGCACCAGTTCCGAGCGCGCCATGACCATGGCCGCAGCACCCGAACCGGTGGTCAGCGCCGCCAGCTCGTTGCGGAAATCGTCGGCGGTGACGTCCGGGGCGGTCATCCGCTCCAGGGTCTTCTCGTACACCAGGTTGGCGGTCTCGCCATCCACCACCAGCGCGTAGTCGATGTCACCGCGCTCGATCATGCGCGCCGCGATATCCATGCCGTTGATGAAGGCCAGGCAGGCATTGGCGACGTCGAAGGTCATGCATTCGTCGCTGACGCCGAGGTTGCCGGACACGATGGAGGCCGTAGACGGCTCCAGGTAGTCACGGCTGACCGAGGTGTTGACCAGCAGGCCGACCTGGGTCGCATTGATGCCTGCGTCTTCCAGCGCCTTGCGGCCGGCCATGGTGGCGGCATCGGACGCAAGTACGCCGTTGTCCCACAGGCGGCGGGCATGGATGCCGGCGATATCGCCGAGCACGTCGGTGCGGATACCAAGGCGATCCAACGTCGGCTGCAGCCGCTCGTTGATTTCCTTGGTCGTCAGCGTATGCGGCGCATCAACGTGTGCCAGGCCGGCGATCGAGACATTCTTGAAGAGCATCGAGGTTAGCGCCAAGGCTCAGGCAAAAGGGGGCGCTATTCTATAACTCCCGGGGCCTTCACCGCATCTTTACGAATTCAGGCTTGGCCGTATGGTGAAGCATTCAGCGCGGCGGGCACTGGAATGCGGCGAAGCGCTGGCTGCCATCGGCAGGCGCGGCAGCGGCCTGCACGGCATTGGCACCGGCGCTCGGGGCCTCGTTGCGGGCCAGGGTTTCAAGCTCTTCCTGCACGCGCAGCGGGTTGCGGTTGTAGAAGCCGACCTTGCTCTTCACGGTGACCACCACCTCGCCCTTGGCGATGCAGCCGGCCGGAACCGGACCTGCCGGCAGCACGCGGGTCGCCTTGCCCGCCGGTTCGATCGGCACCCAGGTACAGGCGGTGACGGTGAGCAGCAGGGAGGAAAGCAGCAGAACGCGCATGGGCAGATCCTGGAAGGGTATGGGGGGATTCTGCCTGAACAGTCTGAATCGGGGGTAGCCGGGGCGCGGCTGCGGTAGCGCCGGGCCATGCCCGGCGGTTCTTCGAAGACGTCCAGATGCCGCGCTACGCGCTCGCCGGGCACGGCCCGGCGCTACCCGCAGGTAGCCTGCCCGCCGGGGCGGGCAGGCACATCCCTTACTTCTTGACCGGGTTGCCTTCGGCGTCGATCACCGTCACTTCGCCCAGGTTCAACGCGCGCACTGCCGCTTCGGTCTGCTTGAGGTCACCCACCACCACCCAGGTCAGGGCCTGCGGCTTGATCTCGGCGGCAGCCTGCTGCACCTGCGCCGGGGTCATTGCCTCGATCTCGGCCTTGCGACGCAGCACGTAGTCGTCCGGGCGCTTGAACTGCACGATGGAGCCGATGCTTGCGGCCACCGCGCTGGCGGTCTCGTAGGCACCGGGCAGGCTCAGGGTCTGGATGTTGCGGATGCGGTTGACCTCGCCTGCGGTGGCCGGCTTGCTGCCGTCGGCAAACGCAGCGATCTCCTTGCGCATTTCCGCCAGCGCCGGGCCGGTCTTGTCGATCTGCACCGGCGCACTGGCCATCCACGGCCGCTGGCCCACTGCGTTGCTCGCACTGCTGCGCGCACCGTACGACCAGTGCTTGTCCTCGCGCAGGTTCATGTTCAGGCGCGAGGTGAAGTCGCCACCGATCACGCCGTTGGCAATATCGAAGCGGGTCGAGCTGGCGGCGCTGGACGGCGCCACCACCTGGCCGGCGAACAGGTTGGCCTGCACCGCACCCGGCTGGTCGATCAGGAACACGCGCGGGCCCTTCGGCAACGCAACATCGGTGGCCGCCTTCACCTGCGGGGCCTCGCCACTGGGCTTCCAGTCGGCCAGCTGCTTGTCCAGCAGCGGCACGATCTCGGCCAGCGTGGTGTCACCGACCACGATCAGGGTGCCGTTCTGCGGGCGCAGCCAATCCTGGTGGAAGTCGACCAGATCCTCGCGGGTCAGGCCATTGATGGCCGCCTCGTCACCGCTGCCGGTGAACGGAATGGCGTACGGGTGGCCCTTGCCGTACAGCAACGGCGGCAGCACGCGCATCGCCACCGCACCCGGGTTGACCTTCTCCTGCTGGATGCCAGCGATCCAGGTCGCCTTGACCCGGTCGATCTCGCCCTGCTCGAAGCGCGGTTCGCGCAGCAGATCGCGGTACAGCGCCAGCGACGGCGCCAGGTTTTCCTTCAGCGCCGACAGGTCCACGCTCATCGAATCCAGGCCGGCCGAGGCATCCAGGCTGGCGCCCAGCGCGTCGGCAGCATCGGCGAAGGCCAGCGAGCCGAGCTTGCCGGCGCCTTCGGTCATCAGGCTCATGGTGAAGTTGGCGGTACCCTGCTTGCGGCCCTGGTCGGCGCTGAAGCCGCCCGGGAACTGATAGCTGAACTGCACCACCGGAATCTCATGGCGTTCGGCCAGGATCACCTGGGTACCGTTCTTCAGCGTGGCGCGCTGCAGCGCCGGGAACTTCAGCTGCGGGAACTCGCGGGTCTGCGGCACGCCGGCCTTGCGGTCGACCTGTTCGGGCAGGGTGCTGTACTTCGGGTCCACCGCCGGCACGTTGAACGGCTTCGGTGCCTGGCTGGGATCTTCCTTCAGTGCCACGCGCTCACCCGGTGCGATCACCAGGGTATGGCTGCCCTTGTCCAGCCACTGCGCGCCCAGCCGCTTGAGGTCGGCGGCACTGGCCTTGTCGATGTTGGCCAGCGAGGTGCGGAAGCAGCCCGGGTCGCCGGTGAACACCGCACACTCGGCCAACGCGTCGGCCTTGCCGCCGAAGCCACCGATGCGCTCGATGCCGCGGATGAAGCCAGCGCGCGCGCCGGTCTTGGCGCGCTCCAGTTCGGCAGCCGTCGGGCCCTGCTTGATCAGGCGATCCAGTTCCTCGTCGATGATCTTCTCGACCTTCGCCGGGTCCTGGCCCTGCTTCACGGTCGCCACGACCACGAAATTGGAGCCCAGCTGCGACGCCGACAGGCCCGAGCCGATGCTGTCCACCAGCTTGTCCTGGTGCTGCAGGCGCTGGCTCAGGCGCGAGGACTTGGCACCGCCCAGCACTTCGGCAAACAGCTGCAGCTGGTCGATGTCGGCGGTGCCGACCTGCGGCACGTTCCAGGCGCGGTAGATGCGTGCCTGCGGCACCTTGTCGGTCATCGTCTCGCGGGTATCGGCGCTGCGCTTGGCCACGTTCACCGCCGGCTGCGCCATGCTCGGGCCGGCCGGGATGCTGCCGAAGTACCTGGCGGCCTTTTCCTTGGCGGTGGCCAGGTCGATGTCGCCGGCCAGCACCAGCACCGCGTTGTTCGGGCCGTACCAGGTGCGGAACCAGGTCTTCACGTCGTCCAGCGATGCGGCGTTGAGATCGTTCATCGATCCGATCACACCGTGGTGATACGGGTGGCCGACCGGGTACAGCGCCTTGTTGAGCTGGTCCCAGGCCTGGCCATAGGGCTGGTTCTCGCCCTGCCGCTTCTCGTTCTGCACCACGCCACGCTGCTCGTCCAGCGCGGCCTGGTCGATCGCACCCACCAGGTGGCCCATGCGGTCGGACTCCATCCACAGCGCCATGTCCAGCGCGGTGGTCGGCACGTTCTCGAAGTAATTGGTGCGGTCGGTGTTGGTGGTGCCGTTCTGGCCGGTGGCACCGACCTGCTTGAAGGGCTCGAAGTACTCGCCGTCGTGGTTTTCGCTGCTCTGGAACATCAGGTGTTCAAACAGGTGCGCGAAGCCGGTACGGCCGGCCGGTTCGTCCTTGCTGCCCACGTGGTACCAGACATTGACCGCGACGATCGGCGCCTTGCGATCGGTGTGCACGATCACGCGCAGGCCGTTGGGCAGGGTGAACTGCTCGAACGGGATATCGACCTTGGCCGGTGCCGCCTGCTTGGCGGCCAGTGCAGAGGTGGGCGCGAGCGTGCCCAGTGCGGTGCTGAGGGCGACAGCCAGCAGTGCAGCGCGCGGGCGAAGGGCGAGAGACATATCCGGGTCCTTGGTCACATAGGTGAACCCCGATCCTAGCCTGCGCACGCAACGGCAGGAATCGGCCAGCAGTCACTGGGGGTGTTTGCTCCTGTGCCCCATCCGCAGCGGCCCATGGCCCGGCCCTGATCGGTCACATGTGTTGGCTGAAGGCGTCCGGACAGTGTCCGCAGCGCATCGAATGGACAGGTGTCCGCCCACCGGACACATTCGATACGAAACAAAATCCTTTTAAATCAACAACTAAAAGTTGGCACGGGGATTGCTTGGTACTTCCTGCGCCAAGAAGGGCTTCAGATGAAAACTGACTGAAGACTGAACAAATGCAGGAAATCAAAAATTTTCCTTGCATGCCCCGAATCGGTGTACTACCTTACTACCACACCACTGCCCACCAACACTAAACAGGCCCCGTCATGAACGCCAAGACCATTGCCATCGCCATCGCCCTGATTGCCGGCACCGCGGTTGTTTCGTCGGTGCAGGCCTCCGAATCCATCAAGACCCTGTCCACCGTGCAGGTTCGTCCGGCCGCCGACCAGCTGGTCCAGCAGGCCTGGGAACAGGCCAGCGGCATCCCGACCCTGGCCACGGTGGAAGTGCGCCCGAGCGCCGACCAGCTGGCCGAGCACAACGGCTTCGCCACTGCCACGGTCGCCGCCGCGATGCCGATCACCACGCTGGCCGCGGTGGAAGTGCGTCCGAGCCTGGAACAGCGTGTCGCCCTGGTCGCCGAGCAGGAAGCACAGCGCTACGCCGCCACCCTGGCTGCCGCCGCCACCAGCGTTGCCAACTCGGTCATCGTCAACCTGCCGACCCTGCAGGTCCGCCCGAGCGCCGCCGACCTGCAGGCTCTGGCCACCGAAACCGCCCAGGTCCTGCTGCGCCCGTAACCGGTGCCGCCCTGCCCGCGTGCAGGGCGTGCGCCGTAAAGGCGGCGGTCGTCGCAGGTACACTGCGCCGATGAATGCCGCGCCCCAGTTCCACGTGATCCTGTTCCAACCGGAAATCCCGCCCAACACCGGCAATGTGATCCGGCTCTGCGCCAACACCGGCGCGCAGCTGCACCTGGTCGAGCCGCTTGGCTTCGCACTGGAAGACAAGCAGCTCAAGCGCGCCGGCCTGGACTACCACGAGTACTCGCGCCTGCAGGTGCACCCCGACCTGGACACCGCGCTGGCGCGGATCGCACCGAAGCGGTTGTTCGCCCTGAGTACGCGTGCCAGCGTCCGCTATGACAGCGTGGCGTTCGAAGACGGTGATGCCTTCCTGTTCGGCCCCGAAAGCCGCGGCCTGCCGCAGGACGTGCTCGATGCCCTGCCCGATGGCCGCCGCCTGCGCCTGCCGATGCGGCCGGACAACCGCAGCCTCAATCTTTCCAACACCGTTGCGGTGGTGATGTACGAAGCGTGGCGGCAGCATGGGTTTGCCGGCGGCGCGTAAACCGCCTCGTGATGGGTGCGAACCACATCCGGTGGTTGTGGATCGCTGCTGGTGGGGATGAACCGCTGCTGGTGGGTGTGACCTGCTTCTGGTGGGTGCGGACCTTGGTCCGCACTGATGCCCGATTGCGCACCGAAGGAATGTGCCAACCAAGGGTGGCACCCACCCGGTAGATCCACGCCATGCGTGGATGCTTTTCGCGCGCCCGCGGTGCCAACCAAGGTTGGCACCCACCGGAACCAGGTTTCAGAACGCGTTGATACCGGTCAGTTCGCGGCCGATCACCAGCTGGTGCACGGTCTCGGTACCTTCATAGGTGATCACCGATTCCAGGTTCAGCGCATGGCGGATCGCCACGTGCTCGGTGGTGATACCGGCCCCACCCAGCAGATCGCGACACTCGCGGGCGATGTCGATGGCCATGCGGCAGTTGTTCCACTTGGCCAGGCTGACCTGCTGCGGCTGCACCTGCCCGGCCTCCTTCAGACGCCCCAGCTGCAACGCCAGCAACTGCGCCATGGTGATGCGGCGGGCCATTTCGGCCAGCTTGATCTGCGCGCTCTGGGTGGCGGCCAGCGGGCGGCCGAACAGCACGCGCTCCTTGGCGTAGCCCAGCGCTTCGTCCAGGCAGGCAATGGCCGAACCGATCGGGCCCCAACTGATGCCGAAGCGGGCCTGGGTCAGGCAACCCAGCGGCCCCTTAAGACCCTTCACGTTGGGCAGGCGGTGGCTGTCGGGCACACGCACGTCATCGAAGAACAGCGCACCGGTCAGCGAGGCGCGCAGGCTCATCTTGTGCTTGATCTCCTGGGTGGTGAAGCCGCCCATGCCCTTTTCCAGCACGAAGCCCTGGATGCCGTCTTCGGTCTGCGCCCAGACGATGGCCAGATCGGCCACCGGGCCGCTGGTGATCCACATCTTGCTGCCGTTGATGCGCCAGTCGTCGCCATCGCGCACCGCGCGGGTCTTCATGCTGGCCGGATCGGAGCCGCCGTGCGCTTCGGTCAGGCCGAAGCAGCCGATCAGCTCGCCACGCGCCATCGCCGGCAGCCATTGCCGACGCTGTTCTTCGCTGCCGTAGGCGTAGATCGGGTACATGCACAGCGAGCTCTGCACCGACACGAAGCTGCGCAGGCCCGAATCGCCACGCTCCAGTTCCTGGCAGATCAGGCCGTAGCTGACCGCACCAAGATCACCACCGCCGTACTCGCTCGGCAGCGTTGCACCGAGCAGGCCCAGCGAGGCGATCTCCGGCACCAGTTCCGAAGGGAAGCGCGCCTGGTCGAAGGCATCGCCGATGATCGGCAGCACACGCTCGTCGGTGAAGCGGGCCACGCTCTCCTGGATCGCACGCTCTTCCTCGCTGAGCAGGGAACGGACATCGAACAGGTCATACGGATCCAAAGCCATGGCACTCACACGCAGTCGGGACCCGGCCATTGTCGGTCATCCGGGCAGAGCGTGCCGACCAAGGTCGGCACCCACCAAAGCTGCAGCGCTACGCTGCATTGCAGCAATTCCGCCGTGAACATCGGCGATCTAGCTCGATCACGCGCAGCCCGGTACCCTGACAACATTCAAACAACCGTTTCGCTCGTGGCCGCACGCGCGATTCCCAGGCAACCGCCGGTGGCCCCGATGCCGGCACTACCCACGAGTCATGCAATCGATGAGCGCTGAAGCCAACGCCCTGCCCCCGCGTGAAGTAATGGAATTCGACGTGGTGATCGTCGGCGCCGGTCCCGCCGGCCTGGCCACCGCGATCCGCCTGCGCCAGCGCGCGATCGACGCCGGCCGCGAGCTGTCGGTGTGCGTGCTGGAGAAGGGCTCCGAGCCGGGCGCGCACGTACTGTCCGGTGCGGTGATGGACCCGCGCGCACTGACCGAACTGTTCCCGGACTGGGCCGAGCGCGGCGCACCGCTGAAGCAGAAGGTCACCCGCGACGAATTCCTGTTCCTCAGTGAAACCGGCGCACGCAGCACGCCCAACGCCCTGTTGCCGGAGTGCTTCCACAACGAAGGCAACTACATCATCAGCCTGGGCGAGGTCACCCGCTGGCTTGCGCAGCAGGCCGAGGCGCTGGAAGTGGCGATCTTCCCCGGTTTTGCCGCCGCCGAAGTGCTGTACGGCGACGATGGCGCGGTCATCGGCGTGGCCACCGGCGACATGGGCATCGAAAAGGACGGCAGCATTGGCCCGGCCTTCGAACGCGGCATGGCGCTGCAGGCCAAGTACACGATCTTCGCCGAAGGCGCGCGCGGGCATCTCGGTCGCCAGCTGATCAGCCGTTTCAAGCTGGATGAAGGCAAGGACCCGCAGGCCTATGGCATCGGCATCAAGGAACTGTGGCAGATCGACCCGGCCAAGCACGAGCCGGGCCTGGTGGTGCACGCCGCTGGCTGGCCGCTGGACAGCGACACCTACGGTGGCGCGTTCCTCTACCACGCCGACGGCGGCAAGGTCGCCATCGGCTACGTGGTCGGCCTGGACTACAAGAACCCGTGGCTGAGCCCGTTTGAAGAGTTCCAGCGCTTCAAGACCCATCCGTCCATCCGCAAGCATCTTGAAGGCGGCACCCGCATCGGCTACGGCGCGCGCGCAATCACCGCCGGTGGCCTGATGTCGTTGCCGAAGACCGTGTTCCCCGGTGGCGCGCTGGTCGGCTGCGAGGCCGGCTACCTCAACGTCAGCCGCATCAAGGGCAGCCATGCCGCGATCAAGACCGGCATGTTGTGCGCCGATGCCGCTTTCGACGCGCTGGTGGCCGACCGCCAGCACGATGAGCTCAGCGCCTACCCGGCCGCCTTTGAAACCAGCTGGCTGCACGACGAACTGAAGCTGTCCAAGAACTTCAAACAGTGGTTCAAGAAGGGCCAGACCGTGGCCACGCTGATGACCGGCATCGAACAGTGGCTGCTGCCGAAACTGGGCGTGCGCAACCCGCCGTGGACCCTGCGCCACAGCATTCCGGACCATGCCTGCCTGGAGCCGGCATCGAAGCACACGCGCATTGCCTACCCGAAGCCGGATGGTGTGCTGACCTTCGATCGCCTCAGCTCGGTGTTCCTGAGCAGCACCAACCACGACGAGAACCAGCCCAGCCATCTGACGCTGAAGGATGCCAGCATCCCGGTGAAGGTGAACCTGGCCGAGTACGCCGGGCCCGAAGCGCGCTACTGCCCGGCCGGCGTGTACGAGTTCGTCGGTGAAGCCGACAGCGCGCGCCTGCAGATCAACGCGCAGAACTGCGTGCACTGCAAGACCTGCGACATCAAGGACCCCACCCAGAACATCGTCTGGGTGACCCCGCAGGGCGGCGGCGGCCCGAACTACTCGGGCATGTGATCGCACCGGGCTGCGACCGCGTGTCGCAGCCCAGCGGCCCCGCTGCGTCGCTATCCTGCCCGCCCATGCGTGCTTCCCGTCTGATCATCGTCGTCGCCGCGGCCCTGGCTGCCACGGCCTGCCAGCGCCCGCCTGCGGCACCGGCCACGCCGGAACAGGCACGCCAGCAGGCCATGCAGCGCGCGTTCGAACTGTGTGCCGGTTGCCATACCGTGCAGCCCGGTGGCATCCACCGCTTCGGGCCGAACCTGCACGGCGTGATCGGCCGGCGCGCCGGCAGCCTGCCCGACTATGGCTATTCCGATGGCATGCGCCGGGCCGACATCACCTGGTCCGCGCAGACCCTGGATGCGTTCCTGCAGTCGCCCACCCACGTGGTGCCGGGCACGCGCATGTACAACGCCTTCCCCAGCGCGGAACGCCGTGCGCTGGTGATCGCCTACCTGCAGCAGCAGTCGGCTCAGTGAGAGTGAGCCATTCGCTGCAGCTGCTGCTGCAGCCGCGCCACGAACTCCGCCACGCTCGCGAACACCGGCGCCGGATCGGTTTCCGTTGCATCCTGCAGGCGCTCCACCAGTGCATTGGCCTGCCCGGCCAGCACCGTCGCCCCCACTGCACCCAGGCCACCGGCCTGCCGATGCAGGTGCAGCGCGGCCGCCTGGCGATCTCCGCCTTGCAGCGCGCGCTGCACGGCGGCAAGATCGGCTTCGCTGGCCTGCAGCAGGCTGTCGCGCAGCTGGATCGCCACCGCGCGTGAGCCGAAGCGCTGTTGCAACGTGGGCAGATCAGGCAGTGCGTCGCCTGCATCGGCCGCCGCCTCCGGCAACGGCGCCTCGAACGACTGGCCCTGCGCCTGCGGCAACCAGCGCAGCAGCGCCGCGCGCAACGTCGCCAGTGACAGCGGCTTGGCCAGCACCTCGTCCATGCCCGCTTCGCGGCAACGACGCGCATCGTCGTCCAGCACGCTGGCGGTCAACGCCAGCACGGTCAGGCGCGGCTGACCGGTGCGGCCCTCGCGCTCGCGCAGCAGCCGGGTGAAACCGAAGCCATCAAGCACCGGCATCCGGCAATCGGTGATCACCAGGTCGAAGCTCTCCGACGACAGCCGATCCAGCCCCTGCTGGCCATCACCGACGATCACATGCGGCACCCCCAGCTGCTGCAGGCGCCAGGCCATCATCGCCTGGTTGGTCGGGTGGTCTTCGATCACCAGCACCCGCGCCTGGCGCAGCGCCGGCGGCAGCAGCGACGCCTGTTCCTGCTCGGCCACCAGCGCTTGGACATCACCACTGCCGGCTTCCACCAGCGACAACCGCACTTCGGCACGGGTGCCTTCGCCCAGTGTGCTGTGCAGTGTCAGTTCACCGTCCATCATCTGCACCAGGCGCTGGCTGATGCTCAGGCCAAGGCCGGTGCCACCGTGGTCACGCTGGATGTAGGCGCCAGCCTGGGTGAACGGCGCGAACAGATGCTGCAACTGCTCCGGTGCGATGCCCATGCCGGTGTCGGTCACGCTCAGGCACAGCGGCTGGTTGCCCTCCTCCGTGGTGGGTCCCAGCACCTCCAGCTGCAGGCGGACCTCGCCGCGCGCGGTGAACTTGATGGCGTTGCTGAGCAGGTTGAACACGATCTGGCGCAGACGCACGCCATCCACTTCGTGTGCCGGCGCCAGCTGCGGGTCGATCTCCACCAGCAACGCCAGCCCGCGCGCGCTGGCCTGCGCCGACAGCAACCGGCACACGCTTTCCAGCAGCGGGCGCAGCGGTTGCGGCACCGGCTCCAGGCGCAGCGCACCGGCCTCCAGCCGCGAGTAATCAAGAATGTCATCCAGGATCTGCCGCAGCATCTGCGCCGAATCCTCGATCACGCCGAGGATGCGCTGCTGCTCGGCATCCAGTGGCGAATGCGCCAGCACTTCCAGCATGCCCAGCACGCCACTCATCGGTGTACGGATCTCATGGCTCATCGTGGCCAGGAAGCGTGATTTCGCTTCCGCTGCCTGCTCGGCCTCGGCTTTAGCCGCGGTCAGGGCCTCGGCCTGCGCACGTGCCTCGCTGACGTCCACCCAGTAGCCACTCCAGGTCACCGCCCCTGCCTCTGCCGCGTACGGATGGGCCTGGCTGCGTACCCAGCGCGCGCCCCCGGCATCGGCACGCAGACGGAACTCGAGGATCAGGGGCGCGAACTGGCGCGCGGCCTGCTCGACCGCATGCAGGATGCGTTCGCGGTCTTCCTCCTCGATGCGTTCCAGCAGCAGTTTCGCGTCCTGCTCGGCCTGCTGCCGGGTGATTCCGAACAACGCCTGCAGGTCACCGGCGATGAACGGGAAACCGAGGGTGCCATCGGCATCGCGCCGTGCCTGGTAGACCACGGCGGGGAGGTTGTCGGTGACCTCGGCCAGACGCTGTTCCAGATGACGCCGTCCGGCAACCTCGCGGCGCAGGCGCCAGTAGCCGATGCCGTGCACCAGCAGGGCGGTCAGCAGCACCAGCAGCAGTGGCAGGCCCCAGCGCAGCGCAAGCTTCCAGTCGATGCCACCGCGGTACTCCACCGCCAGCCAGTCGCCACGCAACGCCTCGCGCTTGCGCGGCGTCATCTGCAGCAGCAGGCGGTCGAAGGTGGTAGCCAGGGCCGCATGGCGACGTTCAACAGCCAGCACCAACTGGTCGTTGAAACCGGCCGGGGCCGCTACCTGCAACCGCCCCGGGAAGCTGCTGCGCAGCAGGTGATCGACCAGCGCCAGGTTGCCCACATAGGCATCGGCTTCGCCCGCAGCAAGGCGCTGCAGCGCCTGCTCGGTACTGCGCGCGGCGATGATCCGGGCACTGGGGGCCTGCTGCAGCACGTAGCCACGCACGCGCTCGGGATCGGACAGCAGCACGCGCTTGTCCTGCAGGTCCGACAAGCCCAGCAGCGCAGGGCTGTCGACGCGGCTGACGATCACGTTGGGCACGCTGATGAAGGGCTGGCTGAACACCCACTCCGGACCCAGGTAGCGCGAATCGGCCGGGATGCCCATCACTGCCTGCAGTTCGCCACGACGCACCTTCTCGCGTACCTCGAACCAGTCGTGGCTGTTCTGCGCCTGCAGGTTGGCACCGGCCTGCATCAGCCGCCGCAGGTACTCGCCGGCCAGGCCACTGGGATTGCCGTCCTCGTCTGCGAACGACAGCGGCGCCGCGTTCGGTGCAAAACCGATCTTCAGCGGCTGCTCCAGTACGCGCTTTTCAGCCTGGCTCAGCGCCAGCTGCGCCGATGCCGACCATTGCGGCGGCGGCAGCCAGCGTTGTGCCAGCGCGTCCCGTTGCGACTGGCTGGTTGCCGCCAGCGCGAGGTCCAGCGCTTCGGCCAACGGCTGCTTGCTGTTGGGAACGCCGAAGTGCAGGCGTTCAGGCGGCAGGTCACTGGGCCGCAGCAGCACCACACCCTGCAGGCGTTGGCTGCCGATCAGCTCGGTGGCGACATAGGCATTGCCGATGTAGACATCAGCTTTGTCGTCTCTGACCATCTCCAGCGCCGCAAGCGAGCTGTTTGCGACAAGCTGCCGGGCCTGCGGAAAACGCGCACGCACCTGCGGACCGGTCAGGAAATCCTGCTCGATCACCACCCGCAGTCCCTCGAGGTCGGGATTGTCGGAGGCGCGCAGGTCGCCCGGGCGCCCGACCAGGGCCAGCGGCGCCTCGCCATAGGCGGCCGTGTAGACCATGCAACGGGTGCGGTCGGCACTGAGACCAACATTCATCACCACGTCGATCTCGCCACGGCACGCCGCATCCAGCACGGAAGTCCAATCGGGATAACGACGGGCTTCGACCTTCACACCCAACTGACGGGCAAGAAGCGACAGATAATCCGGTCCCAATCCGATCTGCCGGCCATCATGGAGGGACTCGAACGGCGGCCAGCCGCTGTCATACTGACCCACGACGATGCGTGGATGCGCGGCCAGGTACTCGCGCTGCAGGGGAGTGAGCGGCAGCAGCCCTGGCACGGCCTGTGCCGGTGTGGCAGGCAGCACCAGCACGGCCAGCAGCAGGACCAGCCCGCGAACAGCCCAGCTACGCATCGGCGTCGATCTCCTAGAATCCTGCCAGGAACCGCGATGGTCGCGGTCCGGCGTGCCCGGTGGCCATACTAGAGCATGAGCTTGCGCATCATCATCGCAGACGACCACCCGGTGGTCCGTATCGGTACCCGCGCCGTCATCGAGTCGAGTGGGGTGGGCCGTGTGGTCGGCGAGGCCGACAGCGCGCAGGCGCTGATGGCCCTGCTTGGCAGCCAGCCCTGCGACCTGCTGGTCACCGACTACTCCATGCCGGGCAGCCCACAGGCCGACGGCTTCGCCATGATCGGCATGATCCGCCGCCGCCATCCCGACCTGCCGGTACTCATGCTCAGCGTCTCCAACAATCTGGCGATCCTGCGCATGGTGCTCGACAGCGGCGTGCTCGGCCTGGTCGACAAGAGCTCATCGATGGACGAACTGCCGCAGGCCATCCAGTCGGTCTATCGCGGCCAGCCCTACATCAGCCGCAGCCTGCGCGAACGGGTCGAGGCCGCCGGCAGCTGGCGTATGCGCGAGGGCGATGGCAAGCCGCTGTCGCCGCGCGAGGTGGAGGTGCTGCGGCTGCTGGGAACCGGCATGACGGTGAAGGAGATCTCGCTGCAGCTGCACAAGAGCGTCAGCACCATCAGCCGGCAGAAGGGTGACGCCATGCTCAAACTGGGCCTGAAGGGCGACGCCGAGCTGTTCGACTACCTGCGCGACGGCAAGATCTGAGATGCCCTTCACATAAGAGTGCGCAATGCGCCGCCCTCTTTGATGCGTCGCGATTCTGTGCAAAGATTGACCGGCATGGGTTCTCAATGCGAGGTCGAAGGAATCGACCGGCTCATGTCCTCGCTCCTGTCCCTGGTGGATGGGGTGCGGTTTCCTGCCGGCCGTCTGGCCCGGCAACGCTGACCATGGAGAGGCGCATGCATCACCCCCCAAAGCTACGTTGGACCCTGCCGTTGCCGCCCCTGCGCGCATTCGCGGCGTGCCTGCTCGTCTCTCTTTCCGCTGCCGCCTGCAGCGCCGCCGACCCGGCCCCCTCGTCCTCCCAGCCCGGCGCCCCTGCGCAGGCTGCCACTGCGCCCCGACAGGATGTTGCCCCGATGCAGAACACTTCCCCCGACACCGCCGTCACCCCGCCCGATGCGCCGACCGTGATGTATTTCACCTACCAGCTGGACGGCGATGGCGCGACCTCCTATGAGGTCCAGAACGGCAGCGTGGCGACTTTCTGGTTCGGCCACACCTTCACCCTCGATGGCACCACGTATTACACGGGTTTCTCCTGGGATACCCGCGAGCACTACGGCAAGCCCGGCGAGCAGCAGCCAGCCGGCCCGGATGACCGCGCCAACCTCGCCGAGGCCACCTTCGTGCTGGCCGGTACCGACGCCAGGAAGCCATGGAAGTTCCGTGGCCAGGAATGGACCATCGGCGCACTCGGAGCCTACGACAAGGCCGACGACATCGACACCCGGCGCAAGCCGCTCGAGCATCGTACCGCCGACGGCCGCCTGCTGCTGGCGGTGCCGACCCGCAGCTTCGACCGCGGTATCAGCAGCAGCGGCTATGCGCTGCTGCTGTTCAACCCCAAGCGCAGCGACGACGACGTGGACAGCAAGGTCTGGCGCTATGTCGGTTCGGTGCGCACAGGCGAGGACAACAGCGCCGCCTGCGACGACGGCAACGTGATGCCGTGCACCGACAGTGAGGGCGAGCTGGCCTTCGCTGCCGACGGCAACGGCCTGCCGCCGCTGACCGTGGGCTTCAAGGGCACCACCATCGAAGGCCCGGGCAAGACCCGTGCCCTGGGTGCCGGCGACGCCGTGCACTACCGCTTCGACAGCGCGACCCAGCAGTACGTCGCGCGCTGACTCCCACCCGCACATGCGGGTTACCAGTTGACCGACATGTTCTTGACTCACGGATGAGTCCGGTTGGCGATTCGCGGCATGCGCCGCTCCATCAACCCCGAGGAAAACGTCATGGCACAGCATGACTACAGCAGAAAGGAAGTCCTGGACATCGTCGAGCAGGTCGCCCGGCAGAAAGGCATTCCGGTCGATGACTTCATGCGCTTCGCGCACATCGAGACCGGCGGTACCTTCAACGAACGCGCGCACAACACTTCGTCCGGCGCCAAGGGCCTGTTCCAGTTCGTGCCCGGCTCCGCGCGCCAGTACCACCTGACCGGCCACGAGTTCGATCCGACCCGCAACACCGAAGCGGCCGCACAGATGTACCAGGACAACCTGGACTCGATGACGCGTCGCAACGAGCGTACCGGTAATCCCTACCTGTCCGGCGGTGCGTCGCCGACCGGCCTGGACCTGTACCTTGCCCACCAGCAGGGCAGCGCCGGTTATGGCTCGGTGCAGACAGCCATCGCCACCGGCACCTTCGGCGTGGTGCGCAACAGCCACGGCGAAGAAATCGACATGCGCCGCAACGTGCTCAACCAGATCGGTTCCGATGCCAAGGCGCTGACCGGCCACACCCTGGCCGAGATGCGCGGCATGAACGATGGCGACCTGGCGCGGACGTTCTCCAGCTACTACGTCCACAAGTACGCGGCGATCAGCATTCCGGAAAAGAACATCGAGCCGCAGGCGGTGACGCAGGGCCAATCGTCGGTGCAGCCGGCACAGACCGCAGCCGTGGCGGCCGCTGCCGCCACGCTGGCCGCAACGGCTTCGGCTGCGACGCCGCCGAAGCCGGGCATCGAACTGCAGGCCGCCTACGATGCCGGTGTGAAGTACGACAACGTCAAATACGCGATCAACATCCCGGGTCACGCGCTGTACGTGCCAGGCAAGACCGGCAAGAACGTGGAGCAGGGTTACATCGACTGTTCCGGCTGGGTCGGCACGCTGCAGAACCGGACCATGGACGAGATCAACCAGAAGGCCGGGCATGCGGTCTTCAGCAAGGGCGATCGCATCGATCTGGGCAACCTGGGTTCCGGCGGCATCGTGCGCAAGGCGTTCGACCAGTCCGGCGTGCTGCTTGACCGCGACGCGATCCTCAAACCCGATGCGCTGAAGGAAGGCATGATCATCGGCCTGGATACGGCCAAGACCCGCCATGAGCACTGGAACGGCATCGACCACATCGTGATGGTGGTGCGCGACCCCAACACCGACAAGCTGCTGATCAGCCAGTCCACCGGCAGCAAGGGCGTGCACACCATGCCGGTGGAGGACTACCTCAAGCAGGTGAAGGACCACCCGAACTGGAAGCTGTACGCCTCCGACCCGCTGTCCAAGGCGCGTGACCTGCTGGAAAACCGCACCCCGTCGCACGAGCAGGCCCAGGGCAAGCCTGCGGCCGAACACAAGGCCGCTGCCACACCGCACGCCGAACTGTACAAGCAAGGTGCGCACAGCGACGGCGTGCGCAAGGTGCAGGAGCAGCTGGGCCACCTTGGCTACGTGGGTGCCGACGGCAAGCCGCTGGTCGAGGATGGTCGCTTCGGCCGCGACACCGAGGCGGCGGTACGCCAGCTGCAGAAGGACAACGGTCTGGTCGCCGATGGCATCGTCGGTGCGAAGACGCTGGATGCGATCAAGGAAGCCCGTGAGCGCCCGCTGCTGAACGACGAGCGGCACCCGCGCAATCCGCTGTTCATCCAGGCCAGCAAGGGCCTGGAAATGATGCCGGCCGGCACCTTCAAGGACCGTCACACGCTGGAAAGCGCCGCAGCGGCATTGACCCAGGAGGCGCACGCCGCCGGCCTGCAGCGCATCGACTCGGTGGTGCCCAGCCCGAACGGTGAGCGCCTGTTCGCCGTGCAGGGCACCATCGGCGACCCCGCCGCCAGCCGCGTGGCGGTGGACACCCGTGCCGCCAGCGAACAGAGCCTGGCGCTCAGCAGCGGTGCCGTGCAGGGTGCCCCGAACGTGCTGCACCAGCAGCAGGACGCCCAGCAGGAGCAGGCCCGGCAGGCGCAGAAGGCGATGGGGGTCTGACCCCCGCAGCGCCTTTGCAGGCAAGGAAATGGCCACGCCCCGCGTGGCCTTTTCCCTATCTGCCAGCTGAGCGGCCGAGGCCGCTTTCAGCCTTGCTTCATGCCACCTACCGCTAGATGAATGCGCAAGCCGCACGATGGACCAGGCAATGTTCCGGCAATGTTGGAACGCCAGCGTGGACATCACGGCAGCCGGGGCGCCCCGCGCCCTCCCTGCCCAGCGTGGCATGCACCTCACAGGAGAACGAACATGCTCAGTACTTCCGCACTCAGCTTCCGTGGTCTGGCGATGGCCCTGGCCCTGCTGGCCGGTGTCGCCGTGGTCAGCGATGCCAGCGCGATGTCGAGGAAGGACAAGCGCACCCTGGTCGGCGCCGTGGTCGGTGGCGTGGCCGGCAACCTGCTCTCCAACGGTGATCCCGCTGCCACCGTCGGCGGCGCTGTGGCCGGCGGCGCGATCGGCAACCTGACCACCTCCGACCGCCGCGACCGTCGTTACTACGACAATCGCCGTTACGAGAACCGTTACGACAACCGCTACGACCGCCGTTACGACCGTGGCTACTACCGCAGCGGCTACTACGACCGTGGCGATGACCGCCGCTGGCAGCGCGAGCGCTACTACGACAACCGCTACTACAACGACCGCGGTCGCCATCGCGGCTGGTAAGCAGCGCGGCATCCCCCATGCCGATGCACGGACGGGCGGGTCGATGACCCGCCCGTTTGCGTTGGCCGCGTTCATGGCGTTGAATGCGCAGCCTTGGATGTGACTTTTCCCTCATTGGCTGCGGCATGACGTCTTCCTCCCATCGCGTGCAGGGCCTCAACAACGACGAGGTTGCTGCCGACTGGCCACCGATCAGCGCGCAGGACATCGCCTGGCTGCACGCACGCTACCCACAGCTGGCTGCCGACAGCCAACCGCGCTGGCACAGCCCGCGCCCGCTGTCGGCCGCCGCCATCGTGGAGGGCACGCACGGCGCGGTGTTCATCAAGCGCCACCACCACAGCGTGCGCAGCGCGGCCTGCCTGGAAGAAGAGCACCGCTTCATCGCTCATCTCGCCACTGCTGGCGTACCGGTGGTGCAGGTGCTGTCGGCGGCCGATGGCCACACCGCCGTCGAGCATGGCCAATGGACCTTTGAACTGCATGCTGTTGGCGCGGGCGAAGACCTCTATCGCGACGCTGTGTCGTGGTCGCTGTTGACCGATATCGCGCGGGCCTGCGAAGCCGGACGTGCACTCGCGCAGTTGCATCGTGCTGCGGCCCGCTACCACGCACCCCAGCGCAGCACCCATGTGCTGGTCGCGCGCGACGATCTGATCCGTGCCGACGATCCCATCGCGGCGATCAAGGCAGAACTGCACGAGCGTCCCGGCCTGGCCCGTTATCTCGCGCGCATTCCGTGGGAAGCGCAGCTGCAGCGCGACGTGCTGCCATGGCATGCCGGTCTGGCCGAACGCCTGCGCGACGAGCCACGGCTGTGGGCGCATAACGACTGGCATGTCTCCAACCTGCTGTGGCGCGACGGGCGGGTCAGCACTGTGCTGGATTTCGGCCTGGCCTCGCCTACCAGCGCACTGTTCGATCTCGCCACCGCGATCGAGCGCAATGCGATCGCGTGGCTGGAACTTGAGCGCGGCATGGACGCGGTGCGCATCGATATCGCGCTGGCCCTGCTCGATGGCTACCGCCAGGTGCTGCCGCTGTCGGCGGCACGTGTGCACCTGCTGGCAGACCTGCTGCCGATGGTCCATTTCGACTTCGCACTGTCCGAAGTGGAGTACTTCGAAGGCGTCACCGGCTCGACCACGAACGCGGATGTGGCGTGGCAGCCCTTCATGCTGGGGCACCCTGCGTGGTTCCACAGCACGCCCGGAAAGGCACTGCTGCAGGCCCTGCGCGCCGCTGCGTGACCCGGTTGGCGCCCCGTTGGGGTCAGATCCCTTTCCTGCGGAAAGGGATCTGACCCCGCAGCCTGAAGGGCACCGGCTCGCAAATCCGTACCATTTGTAGTGAAATGGTCACCTGAAGCGGGGGTGCCTGGATTGCCAGGCTGAGAGAGTCCCTTGGAACCTGATCCGGTTTGCACCGGCGTAGGGAGCTTTGAGCCGCAGCCACACCCCCGTCATGGGCCGGTGCACCTGCGCGCCGTCGCTTCGTCTCCCTTGTTGTCCGAAGACGAATCGAATGAACCGCTGCCTGCGCCCCACCCTGCTCTCCCTCGCCCTCTGCGCCGCGCTGCCGCTGCACGCCAGCGAGGCCGAGGCGTCCCCTGATGCGGCTGCCACTGGCGCCGAACGCTCGCCGACCGAACTGGCGGCGGTGCGCGTGCAGGCCGGCAAACCGAAGACCGATACCTCACGTGTGAACGCCTTCGGTGGCGGCAGCTGGAAGGACACACCGGCGTCGGTGAACGTGCTCGAGCGCGATTACCTCGACCGCCGCCAAGTGCGTTCGCTGTCCGAGCTGGCCAGCAACGATGCCTCGCTGGGTGATGCCTACGCGCCGGTGGGTTACTACCAGAACATCGCCATCCGTGGCTTCGCGCTGGACGCCGCCACCGGCTACCGCTTCAACGGCCTGTCCATCGCCGGCGAACAGCGCCTGGCGCTGGAGAACGTGCAGTCGGTGGAGATCCTCAAGGGTGAAGCCGGCCTGGCGGCAGGCGTGATGGCGCCCGGCGGCATCATCAACTACATCGGCAAGCGCCCGGCCGAAGTGCGCACCGCCACGCTCGGTACCGATTCGGAAGGCTCGCGCTACGTCGCCGTCGATGTCGGCCACTGGATCACCCCGCGTTTCGGCCTGCGCCTGAATGCTGCATGGGACTCCAGCAATTCCTACGTCGAGCACGCCGATGGCCGTCGCAACTTCTACTCGCTGGCCGCCGACTGGCTGATCGGCGAGCGCGGCAAGCTGGAAGTGGATGCCAACTACCAGACCAGTTCACAGCGTTCGGTGTCCGGCTACCAGCTACTGGGCGCGCGCGACCTGCCGCACGGCGTCGACCGCGAGCACCTGCTCGGCTACCAGCCGTGGCAGCGTCCGGTGGATATTGCCAGCACCAACATCACCGCGCTGCACACCTACGACTTCAACGAGGCCTGGCAGTCGCGCGTTTCGGTCGGTCACAGCCGCTCGGTCATCGATGACAACGTCGCCTTCGCCTATGGCTGCTACTACGCCGTGCAGTGCGCCGATGGCAGCGTGCCGGGCAACTACTTCGCGCCCAATGGCGACTACGACGTCTACGACTACCGCAGCCCGGATGACACCCGCCGCAACCAGCAGGCCCGTGCCGAGCTGCGTGGCCGCTTCGAGACCGGCAGCGTCGGCCATGAGCTGACCCTCGGTGCCGACTACTTCCGCCGCACCGTGGACAAGCGCCCGAGCGTCAACGAATACGTCGGCACCACCAACATCCACGACGCGCAGGTGCCGGTGTTCGCGCCGTCGCCGAAGATGCCGGGCCCGTCCGCACGGCGCCTGGACAGCCGCCAGACCGCGTTCTTCGCGCTGGACCGGATCAGCTTCGGCGATGACTGGCAGTGGCTGGCCGGTGGCCGCTTCGTGCGCCTGGACGAGCGTGCCTACGACAAGCGTGGCACCCCGCAGCGGCACAGCCGCCTGTCGCGCTTCCTGCCGCAGACTGCGGTGGTGTGGAAGGCCACCGACCAGCTCAACGCCTATGCCAGCTACGTGCGCGGCATTTCGCTGGGCCAGGAAGCGCCGTTCTGGACCAGCAACGCCGACACCTTCCTGCCGTCGGTACAGTCGCGGCAGCTGGAAGTGGGCGTGAAGTACGTGCCGGTCGAAGCGCTGACGCTGGGCGCGGCGGTGTTCCGCATTTCGCAGCCGTACCAGTACGCCAAGCCGGACAACAGCGACGTCGGCTACACCTTCATCGAAGAAGGCACCCAGACCCACACCGGCCTGGAGCTGACCGCCAACGGCCAGCTGACCGATGCACTGCAGATCGTGGCCAGCGCCAGCGTGCTGCAGGCGCGCGCGCGCGACACCGGCACCCCGGCCTATGAAGGCCATCAGCTGGTGAACGTGCCGAAGGTGCGCGCCAGCGTGCACCTGGCGTACGCGCTGCCGTTCGTGCAGGGCCTGGATGTGACCGGTGGCTGGCGCTATGCCGGGGCCAATGTCGCCCGCGCCGACGGTGGGGTGCGCGCACCGGACTACTCGGTGTTCGACGCTGGCCTGCGTTTCCAGCATCGACTGCACGAGCGCGCGGTGACCTGGAACCTGTCGGTGGACAACGTGTTCAACCGCTTCTACTGGCGCGATACCGGCAGCAGCGGCGGTGACTACTACCTGTTCCCCGGCGCACCGCGACAGGCCCGCCTGTCGGTGACGTTCGCGCTGTGAGCGGCGTGATGCTGGAGTGGACCGCCGCGCTGTGCAGCATCCTCGGCGTCTGGCTGATGGCCCGGCGCCGGCTGGCGGCGTGGCCGGTGGGCCTGCTGTCGGTGGCGCTGTACGGGCTGGTGTTCGCCGAGGCCAAGCTGTACTCGGACACCCTGCTGCAGGTCGCCTTCGGTGGCTTCCTGGTCTACGGCTGGCTCAACTGGCGGCAGCACGCCGCCGATGAGGGCAGCATCCGCATCGTGCCACTGGCGCGCGGCAAGCTGCTGCGCGACCTGGCCATCGGCCTGTGCGGTGGCGTGGCGCTGGGTGCGGCCATGCACACCTTCACTGATGCCGCACTGCCTTGGCTGGACGCGATGCTGACCGCACTGAGCCTGGTCGGCCAGTGGTGGCAGGCACGTCGCCATGTGGCCTGCTGGTGGGTATGGATTGCGGTGGACGTGGTCTACGTGGGCGCCTACCTGTTCAAGTCGCTGCACGTGACCGCCGCGCTGTACGTGTTCTTCCTCGGCCTGGCCGTGTTCGGCCTGCGCGCATGGAGCGCGGCCGCGCGTGAGCCACAGGGCGCACCCGTGCGTTGATGCGGATGGCCGGGCTGGGCGCAGGCAATCCGCAGTAGAGCCACGCCATGCGTGGCTGGGGGGCTACCGGTAGGCTCATCCACGCGTGGCGTGGATCTACCGGGGTTCCAGCAGCAGGCCCAGCCGCAGCGGCTGGCGCATGTCCACCGGCGGCGGCGCCTGCAACGGCGCGGTCTGCAGGGTCGCGCGCAGGTCCGCGTCGACCCGGGCATCACCCAGGCTGTCGAATTCCAGTTTCGAAATGCGCCCGTCCGCCGCGATCCACACGCTCACCGGCAGCGGTGTCGGCGTGTCCGGGTGAGCCTGCAGCCATTCCAGCACGCGTTGCGCCTGCGGGTCCTGTTCCTGCTGCAGGCGCTGCTGCAGCTGGCCCCCCACGGCGGCGGCATAGGCCATCCAGTGCGCGGGGGCTTCCTGCGCGGAAACGCTGGCACTGCCGAGTGCCAACGCGCCGAACAAGGCCGCCAGCCGCTTCCACCCGCGGCGTGCGCCGTTCCTGTTTCCGGTCATGGTCATCGCCCGCCTCCTGCACTCCCATCCAGCACGACATGGTCGGCGCGGTAGATGACAGGCAGATGGCGGCACAGTAGAGCCACGCCATGCGTGGCTGCTACGGGCAAAGTGCGCGCCATCCACGCATGGCGTGGATCTACTGACAGAGCGGCCGGTAGCATGCGCAAGGACGAGAGGCGCGATCAATCGCCCAGATCGGCCAGCACCTTGCGTGAGGGCGCAAAGAAGGTCACGCCGGTAGTGGCGGTGGAGAAGTCCAGGATGCGGTCGTGCAGCGGTGCAGGATTGCCGATGAACATGCGCTCGAGCATCTTCTCGATCACCCACAGCCGACGCGTGTAGCCGATGAAATAGGTGCCGTACTCGCCGCGACCGGGATTGGCGAAGGGCATGTTGTCACGCAGGATCTCGTGCTCGCCGTCGGCGTCCTCGATGGTGCACAGCGTTTTGTGCGACTTCTGCGCATCGGCCGGCGCATCGTCCAGCTCGATGTTGTCGTGCTTGGTGCGGCCGATGATTGTTTCCTGCGCCTCGGTCTTCTGCGCGCGCCAGGCATCGAGGTTATGCAGGTACTTCTGCACCACCACGTAACTGCCGCCGGCATGCTCCGGGTCTTCCTCACCCACGATCGTGGCTTCCGGCAATGACAGCCCTTCCGGGTTGGCGGTGCCATCGACGAAGTCGAGCAGATCCCGGCCATCGAAATAGCGGAAACCAGCCACGTCATCGACCGCTTCCACGGCATCGCCGAAGGCCATCAGCAGGTTGCGCTCGAACGCCACGATCAGATCCTGGGTACGTGCGCGGATGTGGTACAGCAGGTCACCCGGCGTGGACACGGCGGTATGGGTGGCGCCCTTGATCTCGCGGAACGGCTTCAGCTCGCGCGGCGGCGTGGTGCCCACCAGCGGCTGCCACACACGGTGGCCGATGGCCACGTTGCAGGTGAAGGTGCGCTCGATCTCGCGGATGGCGGTGTTCTTGATCAGGTCATCGCTGCTGCCCAGCACCTCGCGCACCTTCGCGATGGAAACGGCATCGTCCTTCACCTTCAGCACCAGAAACGCAGCCGAGTGAGTCAGTGGCGCGGTAATCTGCTGCGGCTCGTTGTCGAGCGTGTGGTTGAGGGCGGTGATCGGTGCGGGCTGGGAGTTCACGACGGTTCCTGCTGGCTTGAGGCGGGCGCATCGCATGCGGCGATGTGCGGGCGATCATAGCGGAACCCCCTGACCGGCGACGGAGCGGTTCTCGTTCCGTCCACCGGCGAAGATGCAAAGACCTCAATCCACATCGCTCCAGACTGCGAGCTCGTAACCATCCAGATCGCGGAAGTGGAAACGGCGCCCGCCGGGGAACGCGAACACTGGCTGCACCACCTCGCCCCCAGCGGCAGTCACACGCTGCTGTGCATCGGCCAGATCCGCGCAGTAGAGGATCACCAGCGGCCCGCCCTGCGCATGCACCGGTGCGTCGGCCACGAAGCCGCCTTTGAGGCGGCCGTCGTCGAACTCGGTGTAGGCCGGGCCATAGGCGGTGAAGCGCCAACCGAACACCTCGCCATAGAAGCGCTTGCTGCGGGCGATGTCGGCGACGTTGAATTCGATGTTGTCGATGCGGCGTTCGGCATCGTGGGTAGCGGCATGGCTCATGGCGTGGCTCCGTGTTGAGAGCCCCAGCTTCGGTCAGCGCCGCGCGGCGGTCTTGAACGAAACGGCCATCATTGGCCCCATTCGAGGCGCAGGTCGCGGGCGGTCATGCCGGCAAGTTCACGCGCCTCGCGGCTGAGATGGGCC
The DNA here is from genome assembly GCF_004684085.1 of Stenotrophomonas maltophilia. GTDB lineage: Bacteria > Pseudomonadota > Gammaproteobacteria > Xanthomonadales > Xanthomonadaceae > Stenotrophomonas > Stenotrophomonas maltophilia_AS. The sequence continues at coordinate 25,286 of NZ_SRHZ01000003.1, read as the reverse complement.
TGGTCGGCATAGCCGACCTCGGCGGCCAGCATCGCCAACGAGTGCTGCGGCAGCGCGCGGCTGTGGCGCAGGAAGCGTTGCAGGCGCAGGACCCGCTCCAGCGTCTTGGCACCGTAGCCGAACTGCAGCTGGCTGAAACGCCGCAGGCTGCGCGGGCTCAGGTTCAGGCGCGCCGCCAGCGTATCCAGCGTGGCGTGACCCGCGGCGAGCGCTTGGAACAGGACATGCGCACGCTGCGCCGGGGTGTCGAGTGCGGCCACCCCCATATGCTGTTGCAGGCAATGCGCCATCCGCTGCAGACGCTGCGCAGGTGCGGTGTCGCCGATGGAGGCCGCAGCCTTCTTCGCCCAGGCGCCCTTCAGATCGGCCAGCGGCACGGCCTGGCCGATGATCTCGGCCAATGGCAGGCCCAGCGCGGCCAATGCCTGGCCAGGACGAAAGCGTGCCCCCAGCACCTGTGCACCGGGTGCCAGCGCCGGATGTGCGGCCACACGGTCGGGGCCGACCACGAACAACGCACCGTCGCGCCAGAGGATGTCCACGCAGCCATCAGGCAGTACGGTGATGTGCCCATCGGCGTCGGCAGGAAGCTGGCTCTGCCACAGCTGGCCGAAGTGGCCACGCAGCGGCGCAGGCGCCAGATGCTCCTGGTAGGCCGTGCCAGTACCTGCGAGGGAGGAAGGGTCGCCCATGCCGCATTGTGGCGCCACGCGGCCCAAAAAAGTGAAGCCCGGCGCGAGGCCGGGCTTCTGTTGGCGTGTGGGAGAGAGAGAGAGAGTCACACGCCAGCACAACACGCACTAACAACAGGCGTTTGTTACCAGGTGAAGCGCGGGCCCACGAACCACTCGCGGTCGCCGGCCTTGGCCAGCTTCACTTCGCCGCTCAGGCCCCAGTTCTGGTTGAACTTGGCGGTGGCGCCGACGCGGCCGTAGAACTCGCCGTCCGGGTCGTAGCCGTTCTTCTTGCTGAAATCTTCGTAGCCGGCCATCACGTAGCCTTCCACGTACGGGTTGAATGCGGTGCGCACGCCCACTTCGGTGGAGTAGCCGTTGAGTTCCGGACCGCGCTTCATGTCGAACTTCTGGTACGCAACACGGGCCACCAGGTCGGTGTTCGGTGCGATGCCGTAGTTGTAGCCGACACCCAGGCGCCACTGGTCGACGTCATTCTTGAACTTGTCGGTCTCCTGCGCGCTGTAGTCGCCGAAGACGTGGAAATTCGGATGCACCGCAACGGAACCCTTCACCTTCCAGCCGTCAGCGTCGCCGCCCTTGGCATCGGTGTTCACGTAGCCGCCTTCAACGTAGTTGTACGACAGGCCATCGGTTGCCGATGCCGCGAACGGCAGAGCAGCCAGAAGACCCAGGGCAAGCAGCGAATTCTTGTTCATCGGGACACACCTTTAATTATTTTGGTTTCGTCGACCGCCTCCCGGGAGGGGGAGAGAGAAGAGGCGGTCGACAGGTGTGAATTATCCGTTAGCGGGTCTAATCGACCCTGAATATTGAACTGACTGGTGTATAAATATGGTTCCCGTTCAGGGAACTCCGCCTGCCACCGCTAGCGATGGGCAACAGTTCAAGAAGATTGCACGAACTACTGGACCAACGGCCCGTACAGACTATTGGATCAATTCTCCAAAGAGACAGTCTTTGTCGCGGTACCTGGTGGCCTTCGCATCCTGTGCCATCACAGGGCGGTCGCCGCGAGGGAGCCCGACGGTGTTGGCCACGCTCCACGGCAGAGGAGCCCGCAGTACTTCAGACCGGATCTGCAAGTGCATGTCGATGCTGCTCGTCGAATCGCAGACGCCTACGGCGACTGCCGATATTTCGCGCGGGGTTGAGTAGACGCGCTGGAGATCAACAATCCGGCCAGAGACGGCGACTCGATGGTCAGCTGGATCGGCGACAATCGAGCTCCGGGATGCAGCTCCCTGGTGGAGCTGGGGAAGAACGCGGATGTTGCTGAGCAGGGATGAGGAGGTCATGGAGCTGGGCCTCACGCCGAAAGAGCGCCAGGGGCTGGATGTGGCCGTCGCTGAACTGCGGCGCGTACTGGGCCCGGTGGATGCATATCTGGCCAAGTACTCGTCCAGAAACGGGATGAGCGGTCGCCGCACCGTGATTTTTGGCACCAAGGTATCCGGCAGAGACGGGCGACCGCTGCTGTCGATGGGGCGCGTGGATGGGCGCCACGTGTTGCGCTTCACCATCGGCAGCAAGGAGGACCGCAAGGTGCTTCAGGCAGTGACCCGGTGCTCGTCCTGGAGGGAGGTGCTCGACCGTCTGGTGTTTCCACTGGAAGCGCTTGCTGAGGGAAGCACGACGTTCCAAGCGACGATGGACGACGTGGGCAAGAACCTGGAGAAGCACCACCGCGGCGTCTACGATCGCCGTGCGTACGGGAAATCACGCATGCCCGCCGACTATCGCGCAGAGGAGACACCGGGCCCGCCTGCCAGCGTTCTGCTCGGTGAGATGGACAAGATTCGTAATCCAACCACGCGGCTGACGATGATGGAGGCTCGCCTGGGGCAGGGGACGTTCCGTCGTGAAATGCTGAAGTTGTGGGATCACCGCTGTGCGGTGACGGACTGCACTGTACCGGCCCTGATCCGAGCGTCGCATGCCCAGCCATGGGCGCATGAAGTCACTGTGGACCAGTGGCTCCCGGGAGGCCAGGATCCAAGACTGGATCCGCACAACGGCCTGCCGCTGGTCGGCACGCTTGACCTGCTGTTCGACGCCGGACTGATGACCTTCGACGACGACGGTGACGCCATCTTTGCGGACCGGCAGGTCAGGAAGCAGTTGGCGGACGCCGGTCTGATTCCAGGGAACATGTGTCTGCGCAAAGCACCGGGAGATCGCCTGAAGCACTACCTCGCCATCCACCGCGGCAGGGTGTTCAAGGGCAAGCTGCCCCGCAGCCGGACGCGCTGAGATCCTTGGCGGATGTCGGTGCCTCACACGATGACCGGCCACAGTGCACGGCTGGCCATCGGAATCATGGTGCCTGATTCATAAACCGTGGCCTCGCGCTGCCTTTCGATCAACGACCGGTACCGTCCAACATGGCCAATAGCGCCAGACGGGTCCAGAACCATCGCCATGCTGCTGGATGTGCGCCCCGCACTGCCGCAACGGTACTTGAGGCGATTGGACGGCAACCTGCGTGCAGCGGCGGAAAAGCAGTCGCTATGACATCGGCTTCATACTCATGAATTGGCAGTCTTGAATAAACACAAGGCGATCGGCCGGGCTGCATCAGCTCGCCTTATCCCGCTTGTTAAGGTTTATTGATGGGGAGATTTCACAATCCTTCCACGTACTCAAATTCCAGCTGAAAGCGCTTGGTAGCGCCGGGAACAAACGCCGCTATATTCCAGCTTCCCCAGACGAAGGAGGGAGTGATGAAACTGACCTCGCAACACATGAAGATGGCCCGTGCACTCAGCGTGGCGCTCATCGCCACCGTGAGCCTTGGCGCTTGCGCCTCTTACAAGAACGAGTTTGCAACGATCAACTCACGTCTCGACCAGCTCGACGTCAAGGTGCAGGGTGCTGCGCAGAGCGCAGAGTCCGCCAACCAGTCCGCACAGCAGGCCAACCAGCGTCTGGACCAGATCGAAGGCCGCGTGCAGCAGCTTGAGCGGGCTCCTGCCGGCCGCAAGCCGCGTGGTTGATCGCTCCCTCACCGTTTGAAGAACACCAGAAAGTGGACGCCAGGGGTCTTACCCGCCTCTGGCGTCCTTCAACTTCCCGCTCTTGATTGCAAGGAGCTGTCCCATTCGTACCTACTCCTCCCCTGCACGTCGTGCCCTCCCTGCTGTACTGGCGATGGCGCTGGCAGTTGCGTGCAGCGGCGTAGCCAACGCCAAGGACAAGGACGCGCCTGCACAAGCGGTGGCTGCCGTTGATGAGCTGCCCGCTGACCAGAGCGTGTCTGAGACGGTGATCGAGCTGGCCGGCTGGGTGGTCGCCAGCAAGGACAACCAGGGTTATCCGTTCGCGATCATGGACAAGGCGGCTGCGCAGGTACTGGTCTTCGGTGGAGACGGCAAGCTGCGCGGCGCGGCGCCGGCGCTGTTCGGTTCGGCCATCGGCGATCACTCGGCCCCCGGCGTTGCCAAGCTCGCGCTGAGCGCGATTCCAGGCCATGACCGCACCACCCCGGCGGGCCGTTTCATTGGTGGCTACGGCCCCTCCGACGATGCCGGTCGCGTGCTGTGGGTGGACTACGATTCCGCCGTCTCGATGCATCCGCTTCCGCCAGGCACCCCGAAAGAGAAGCGCGCCGAACGGCTGGCATCACCTTCGCCGGACGACAACCGCGTTACGCACGGCTGCATCAACGTCACGCCCGCGTTCTACGAGCAGATCGTGCAGTCCACGTTCGAGAAGGGCGGTGTGTTCTACATCCTGCCGGACAAGGATTCGATCGCGAAGACGTTCCCGGAATTCGCGCAGAGCCGGGGCGATGCAAAGGATGAGGACGAGAAAGGCGCGCGGCGCGCAAGCAAGTAGAGCGCAGAGCTCCTTGTCACACGCCCGCATTCCTGATCCTGCTACTGCCAGTCCTTGCTGATCAATGAGATCTCAGCCTGGCAGAAGTCCAGGTAGGTCCTGATGATCGAGGAAGGATGCCGATGCGAGGGATACAGCAGGTGGATCTGCTGCTGGGGCAATGTCCACTGGGGCAACAGCTCCACCAGGTCGCCTGCGCGGATTGCGTCTGCCGCCAGGAAAGGTGGCAGCTCAGTCACCACGTCTCCGGCCAACGCGCGACTGCGCAGGTGTGCGTAATCGTTGGTGGCGAGGACACTACGAGGTTCAACGGATTGCCCCCCAAGCAGCCAACGGCTTGGCGCATTTGCACCCAGCACCCATGTGGCACATGGAAATCGATGAAGATCGTCGATTGACTCCGGAACCCCAAGACGCTCTATCAGTGCTGGAGACGCGACCAGTAGGTGGCGATACTCCAGAACCCGTCTCGCCACCATGGCTTCATGGGTAATGGTACCGACACGGAGCGCAACATCGATTCCGTCTTCAATCAGATCGATGCGCCGTTCGGTGGTGTGCACCTGCAATTGAATATCCGGGTATTGCAGCTGGAACCGCGACAGCAGCTCCCACCAAGGCTCGAACGCAGGCGGAAGTGACAACCTCAGGCGTCCCTTCAGGCGCGCCTGGTCACTGACCACGGATTGCTGTGCCTCGGCGAGCAGTTCAATCCCGCGCACCGCATGCTCGTACAAGCGTGCGCCGGCGTCGGTCAGGCGGGTGCCTCGAGCCGACCGCTCCAACAGCTGAACGTTCAACTCGCGCTCGAGCTCGCGAACCCGTCTGCTCACGGTAGGCAGAGGCAGCTTGAGTCGCTCGGCTGCGGCCGAAATGCTTCCAGCCTGCACCACTCCGACAAACATCTGCACGGCGTTCAAGTCCACGATCCAGCCTCTCATTTATGGCAGGGGTTATATCAAATATGAGGCTTCTATCTCATTTTTGAAGCCAGCAAAGTTGCTCCACGCCACCGATCCCCGGTGAGCCAACGGGAGCATCCCATGTCTATTGCAGCAGTTCTCAAGTCCTACGAAACCGCCCTGAATGGCAACGACACCGACACCATTCTGAGCCTCTACAGCGCCGAACCGGTCTTCATGCCGCAGAACGCACCTGCCCTGGTGGGGCGTGATGCCGTCCGTGCGGGCTATGAGCAGGTATTCGCCACCATCAAGCTCAACGTGACCTTCGACATCCACGAAGTCGTCCAGGTTGGCGAGTGGGCATGGGTCCGCACGAGCTCGGCCGGGCGCACCCGAATCCTGGCCGCCGACGTCGAGGTTGCTGAAGGCAACAACGAGTTGTTCGTGTTCCACCTCGAGGCCAGCGAGTGGAAGATCCATCGCTACCTGTTCGCCACCAGCCAGCCGCGCTCCTGAGGAATCCGTCATGAAGGCATATGTGATTGAACAGGCCGGCGGCCCCGAGGTTCTGCAGCTGCGTGACATTGGCGCGCCCGAGGGCAACAACGATGAGGTGCTCGTCAGGGTCCGCGCATTCGGGTTGAATCGTGCCGAGATCTATCGTCGCCAAGGCAAGATGGGCCCGATCGATAGCCCGGTTGTGCCCGGTATCGAGGCCGTGGGCGAAGTCATCCGGGATCCGTCCGGCACCTTCCGCACAGGACAGCGGGTCGCAACGGCCATGGGCGGACTGCAGTTCAGTCGCCCAGGCAGCTATGCCGAACAGGTGAGCGTGCTTGCACAGAATCTCATCTCACTTGACGGCATCGACCTCACCTGGGACGAGCTCGCGGCACTGCCGGAGTCCTATCTGACAGCCTGGGGTGCGCTGGATCACAGCCTCCAGATCCAGCGCGGGCAAACCTTGCTGGTGCGAGGTGCCACGTCGGCAGTCGGCATGGCCAGCGTTGCCTACGCGAAGGCACGCGGACTGAATGTCATTGCCACCACGCGCACGGTGAGCAACGAAGCGCGGCTGAAGGAAGCAGGTGCTGACGAGGTCATCGTCGATACCGGAGAGATCGCGGACCTGGTTCGACGGTCGGCGCCAGGCGGTGTGGACGCGGTGCTGGAGGTTGTCGGCGCAGCGACACTTCGAGACTCGGTCAAAGCGCTTCGCCCCTTCGGCGGTGCATCGGTCATTGGCCTTCTGGGTGGTGCGCCGGTACTCGAGTCGTTCCACCTGATGCAGGACCTTCCTGGCGCGGTCCATCTGAACTTCTTCCCGAGTGGACTGCTTGGAACCGCAGCATTGCCGCTGAGCGAATCCCCGCTTCGCTGGATTGCGCAGGAGATCGCCGCCGGCCGGATCCCATCGTTGCGTACCAGGACCTTTGATTTCGACGACGTCCGGCAGGCCCATCGACTGATGGAAGGCAATGCGGCCATCGGCAAGTTCGTCGTACAGCTTTGACCTCTCACAGATACTGGAGAATTCCCATGCGTACCTGTTTCGCCTCACTCGCCGTTCTACTGGCGCTGTCTCCTTTCGCAGCTCTGGCCTCTGGCAAGACTGCCATGCCAAACCCGGACACCACAGCAATCACCCGCCAGCTCGAGCGCTATGAGCAGGCACTCAACAGCTCTGACGTCGACGCGGTAATGCGTCTCTACTCGGACGATGCGGTCTTCATGCCCCAGCACAGTCTGCCGGTCGCGGGGGCCGGAGCAATTCGATCTGCCTATCAACAGATCTTCAAGACCATCCGGTTGAGCATCGACTTCACCATTGATGAAATCCAACCGCTATCGCGCGACTGGGCGTTCGCCCGCACGCGCTCCAACGGAACGGTAAGGGTACTTGCCTCGGATGGACCGGCGGGTGCGGAAGCCAATCAGGAAATCTTCCTGCTTCACCGCGGCAAGGATGCGCAATGGCGATTCGCGCGCTACATCTTTTCCACCACCAATCCTCCTCGCCAGCCGTGAGCCATGAGCCATGAGCATGAACATGAACACTTCTCTTCAACCCACTACCCTGGCGATCGCCCGCACGCTGATGGTCGTCGTCTTCCTGCTGTCCGGCCTGTCGAAGATCGGTAGCACGGATGCCATCGCCGGTTACATGGAAATGATGGGCGTACCGAGCCTGTTGCTGTGGCCGACCATCGCCTTCGAAATTGGCAGCGCAGCGCTGATCATCCTGGGATTCCACACGCGCATCACGGCATTGCTGCTGGCAGGCTTCAGCCTGGTGACGGCAATCGTCTTCCATCATCAGTTCTCGGACCAGACTCAGCTGATCATGTTCCTCAAGAACATCGCGATGACCGGTGGCTTCCTGCTCCTGGCGTGCACCGGCCCTGGTCTGCTGAGCATTGACGCACGTCGCAGTGCGGCGTGACCTGGCACGGGTGTGCCCGGTGCAGATCCGGGCGCACCCGTCAGATCCGTGGAAGCTCGCCGCAGCGCTGGATGATTCATCAGCGGTGCCCTGCGGAATCTAAGCCTGGAGTCTCTGGCGAACGCGGTCGGCGATGAAATCGATGAACGCCCTGACTCGAGGAACGTCAGCGCTTCTGGGAGGCCATAGCAGCCAGATCTGTCCACGTGGCTGGGTGTACTGGCCAAGCACCTCATGCAAGCGCCCAGCATCAACATCCGCCCTGACCAGATAACCAGGCGCTTGCACGATCCCAAGACCGCTCAATGCTGCTGATGCCAGCGCCTCTCCGTCGTTCAGGATGATTCCAGGCTTGATTGGCCGTGATTCATCGGACCCCGAGAATGCCCATGCCTCATGCCTTCCGGTCGTTGGGAACCTGTAGTGCACACAGCAATGCGCATGAAGATCATCGGGCACGAGGGGCGTTCCATGCCGCGCCAGATACTCGGGAGAGGCGCAGGTGATGAAGGTGTGCTGGCCGAGTGGCTTGGCCTGAAGATTCGAAGCCTCCAGGTCCCCCAGTCGCAATACAACATCGAATCCTTCTTCGACGACATCGACCTTCATGTCATCGAGTTGGATGTCGATGGTGATGTCCGGGAAGCTCGTCTGGAACTCACGCAGCGCCGGGAGCACGATCCTTCGGCCCATGACCGTTGGAACACTGATCCGCAGACGCCCTCTGGGCGTGCTCTGCACCAGATTCAGCTCCCGCTCCGCCTCACCGAGGTCTCCAAGCACCTTCGCAACGTACCGGTATAGAACCTCTCCTTCGCCGGTAAGTGCCAACGAACGGGTTGTGCGATTGAGCAGACGCGAGCCAAGTCTCAGCTCCAGCCGTTCGACCGCCTTGCCAACGGCCGAGGCTGAGAGCCCCAGCTTCCGGCCGGCAGCAGCAAAGCTCCCCGCCTCCACGGTCGCGGAGAAGGCGAGCAGGCCACTGAATGATTCGAGCGAAAAGATTCCGGACATATTGTCCGCAAACATACGACTGCTGCCTGACTTCCGCAATCGGCCCCTCGCACCAACGATTGCAGTGGTAGCGCGCGTTCCGCTGGCACCGCGCCTGACAGCCGATATCGGAGTGAACATGAACAGACGTCCTGACACACAGATCATTGAATCAGCGAACACGCCAGAGCCAGCAACGTACGACGTCATCATCGTCGGCGGCGGCTCTGCTGGCGCGGTCCTCGCGAGCCGCCTGAGTGAAGACCAGGCTCGCCAGGTCCTTCTGGTCGAAGCGGGCAGTGCCTACTCGCCACAGCACTACCCCGACGCCGTACGACTCCAGACGGTGATCGGTGGCGATCCGGAACACGACTGGGGCTTCGTCTCCGAACCGGGCTGGGGCGAAAGAGCCTTCCAGGTTCCGCGGGGCAAAGTTCTGGGCGGCTCGTCTGCTGTCAACGCGGGCGTCTGGATGCGAGCGCCTGCGGCTGACTTCGAACGTTGGACAGCTCGCGGTCTGCCGCACTGGACCGCGACCGATGTCCTGCCCTTCTTCCGTCTCAGCGAACGCACCGTATCGGGAGAAGACCGTTGGCATGGTCGCAACGGGCCGGAACCGATTCATCAGCTGCAGATCGACGAGATCTCTGACATGCAGCGGGCCTTCATCGAATCAGCCGTGCTTGAGGGATTCCCCTACGCAGCTGACTTCAACGGTGAGCGGACGCTGGGTGCAGGCCCTTATCCGATGAACAATCGGATGGGTCAGCGGCTCAACGTCGGAATGACCTATCTGTCAGACGCGGTCAGAGCCCGTGCAAACCTTACGATCCTTGCCGACACGTTGGTCGATCGCGTCCTGATCGAAGACGGGAATGCCAAAGCGATTCTGCTTTCCAGCGGGGAGCGTATCAACGCAACGGAGATCGTCCTGTCGGCAGGCGCCTATGGATCACCGGCGATCCTCCTGAGGTCCGGCATCGGCCCTGGCGAGGAACTCGCGAAACTCGGCATTGCCACCGTGGCGGATCTTCCTGTCGGGAAGAAGCTGCAGGAGCACCCGTTCTTCTTCACCACCTGGGCCGCACACCCCGATCGCCTCGGGCTCCCCATTCCTCCCGTTGGTGCGATTCTCTGGGCAAAGTCTTCCAAGGCCAAGGAGAACGACCGTGACCTGCACGTGAGCGCAGTGCACTACGGGGACCCTGCCAGCTCGCCGACAGGTGCCATCTTCATGATGGCGATCGCGCTCACTCGTCCGCGATCGACGGGAACGCTGACGCTGCGTGACAGGGATCCCTCATCCGCGCCGGTCATTCGGCTGAACATCCTGGACGAGGCAGTGGACAGGGAACTGATGGTGGAGGGAATCCGCATCGTTCGTCGCATAGCCAGCCAGCCTCCTCTTGCGGAGATCATTGCACAGGAGCTCGTACCGGGCGCCGCAGTGACCACGACCGAGGCGTTGGAAGCATCACTTCCGTCGGCGCTGGACGTTTACCACCACCCGACCTCCACCGTGCCGATGGGCGCGAGCGACGATATCGAGGCAGTTACGGACTACCAGGGTCGTGTGCGGGGCATCGGCAACCTGCGCGTCGTCGATGCATCGATCTTCCCCGATGTTCCATCTGTCGCGACAAATCCCACGGTGATCATGCTGGCCGAACGCATTGCGCACTGGATCAGAAGTGGGACGATTGCCTAGCTCCGCCACGCTTCTGGAGCGCCTGAAGAGGACCCTGCTGGTCTGGCTGGCGGTGTATCCCACCGTGCTCGCCGTGCTGCTTCTGCTGGGTGATGCGCTGAGAGGCTGGCCCTTGCCGCTCCGCGTCCTGGGCTCGACTGCACTGATCGTTCCAATCGTCACCAACATCGCCGAGCCGCTGGTGAAACGCACCCTCTCGATGTTGACCAGCAGGATTCCGAAGAAGCATCACCTGCCCTGATCCCGCCTCCGTCGGAGGTGGAAGTTCTCAATGCGTTCTCCCCCAATCAAGAGAAATCCGACGATGACAAGCAATACCAATGACGCCCCCACTCGTTTCGCATCCAACTGGATTGGAGGACTTCGGATCCGTGAAGGCGTGGAAAATGAATCCATCGACCCTGCAACCTACAACGCAATTGGCAGCTATCGCGACAATGGGCTGGCGGCAGCCCGTTCGGCTGTGAAGGCAGCGAAACGCGCGTTCAAGGAAGCCAGGTGGGCACACGATGCATCATTGAGAGCAAAGGTGTTGGAGCAGCTTGCGAGCGCGTTCGAACGCAATCGTGAAAAGTTGCTCGACATTCTTTCACTTGAGAATGGAAAGGTGAAAGGAGAAGCCGCCTTCGAGCTTGATATGGTTCCAAGCAAGCTGCGCTACTCAGCGGCAACGGCTCTGGTTGAGAGTGGTCGTACCGTCAAGCCTTCACCCGGTGCTATCTCGATGATACTTCGACAGCCGATGGGGGTCGCTGCCGTTATTGCGCCATGGAATTCTCCGGTCGTCCTGACAATCCGATCACTCGCTCCTGCACTCGCTGCCGGATGCACGACTGTGATCAAGCTTCCGGGACAGGTGGCGCTGACGGCGAGTGTCATGGCGGACATCATGTCCGAGGCCGCTGATCTCCCTCCCGGCGTCATCAATCTCTTCTTTGAAAGTGGTTCTGAAGGGTCCGCGTACTTGGTCGAGACACCCGATGTTCCCGTTGTCAGCTTCACCGGTTCGACCCGGACCGGGCGCGCCATCAGCAGTACGGGGGCACAGCATCTGAAGCGCTTCGGAATGGAACTGGGCGGAAAAACACCCATGATCGTGTTTGACGACGCAGATGTGGCCGCGGCGCTTCCGGTGCTTGAGAAGGCACTCACAGTGTTCAGTGGTCAGTTCTGCATGACCGGATCGCGGCTACTGGTGCAGGATGCGGTGTACGACGAGGTCCGCGATGGTTTGGCCGAGCGTTTGAAGGCGGTCAAGGTGGGGCCGGCCGCCGATCCCACCAGTGACATGGGGCCCCTGATCGATCGTGCGAATGTCGATCGGGTAGAGCGCGTCGTCCTGGATGCCATCGCGTCTGGTGCCCGCGCCGTGGTTCGCGGCGGACCGATCAAGGAGGGCCCACTGGCGACCGGCGCATTCTTCATGCCGGCACTGTTGGAGGTTGTGGACAATCAACTCCCGATCATCCAGCAGGAAACCTTCGGCCCGGTACTCACCCTCCAGCGGTTCTCCGATGAGGCTGAGGCAATACAGCTCGCAAATGACAACGAGTATGGGCTTGCCGCCAGTATCTGGACCCGGGACGTCAATCGTTCTCTGAGAGTGGCCCAGGCCATCGACGCTGGCTCGATCTGGATCAACGACTGGGCAAAGGTCTATGACAGCACGGAAGAAGGCGGATTCAAGCAATCCGGCTTGGGAAGGCTGAACGGCCTGGCAGCGCTCGAAGACTTCCAGGAGTACAAGCACATCGCCCTCAACCCGGGCTTGGCCTGAATCCACACCGTTGGGGCTTCCCTGGTATGAAGAATCACATTTCAGAAAGGCTCGTTGATGCTCTGTATGCCGGCGCGGATGTCCGCGCCGGCTGCCGCGTGAACCACGCCCGGGGTACGCTTGTGAGCGGGTTCTTTCGCCCGTCGGACGTAGCAGCACACGTATGCTGCGCGCCGATTTTCAGTAGTGGTGAGCAGACAGTGCTCGTTCGATTCTCCGATTCCGGTCCGGACTGCAATGTTGCCCAGGATTCTGCGGCTGCGGCGCCACGAGGAATGGCAGTGAAGATCGGCCATCCGTCTGCGCTGGAGCTCATCGGCCACTCCATCGATGGGTTCCCGGCCGGCACCGCCGAAGGCTTCCTCGATTTCATCGAGGCACTGAACGAGCAACAGTGTGCACCTGATCGATTGATCGCTCACCTGGGCAGCAGCCAGGCGGCACGATCCTTTGTGGAGAAGCGCTCGGCGAGTCCGCTTGCCGGGTACTCATGCCTCACTTATCACATGCTGCATCCTTATCGGCTCGTAGCGCCAGACGGAAGCGAGCGTGTGGGACGCATTGCGATATCCGGCTTGAGCAAGCCCGACGTTGCGGCACTTTCCGGCCCGGATTGCCTTGATGATGATCTGAAGAGGGTCCTTTCGTCGGGCGTTGCGCGCTTTGACGTTACGTTGCTCATTCCTGCAAGAAGCAGCGAGCTGGATGATCTGGCTCGGCCATTGGGCGAACTGTTGGAGACGGTGCTTCTGGGGGAGATCGTGGTGCAGAACCTTGTCGAGGACCAGGCTTTCGAACGCAGCCTGTCATTTCATCCCGGGGCGCTTCCATCGGGAATGTCGTTTGCGGGCGATCCTCTTATCGAGTCTCGTTTGAACGCCTATACGCTGGCCGCAGCACGAAGGTCCAGCACCTGAAGCCTGGCCGCGTCGACTCCATGGCAATGAAGAGCTGGTCTGCACAGGTCCGCATGTAGGGGCGCCGGCGTACACTCCACGCCGGTGGAACCCGCTTCGGGGGACAGCTTGGTTCAGGAGTCAGGTCTACATGCCCGTTTTCGAATTCAACGCACGATGGAAGGAAGATCTGGTCTGCACAGGCCCACATGGCTCGTTCGTGCTTGAGCTGCCAATGGGCAGGTTGACGGTCTACCTGCCTTCCGAAGAGGCATTCCGAAACAACGCCCCCTCGTGGGCGGCCGATCTCTGGCCTCAACTCAGAGAAGAGCTTGAACTATGGTGCGTGACCCACCAGGCAGCGTTGGTCGTGGATCCCATGGCCCGAGTCTACTGACTGATAGCAGTCATTCGGGCAGCCCGGAACATCACTGCCGTCTCCTTGGCATAGGCAGAGGCGCCGGGCATGCGGATTTTTCTCAGATAGTTTCTTAGATCTGAGCACTCGCCACGGTGCAACCAGTACTCGATCAGATGACCGATGGGCATGTGCATGTTTGCGGGCTCATTGACAATATTGTCTGGCCCTCCTTCCGCTTCCATGTATGCAGTGAGTTTCTGCGCAATGTATCTGAAGGTCTGAACGCGTTCCGCTTCAATCAGGCCCAGCAGCGCTTCAGGTGTCACCTCGGCGTACCCCATCCATTCTTCATGCAAGCGGACAATGACAGCCCTGATAGGTGCGTCTTGGTTGAAAGGGTGCCCGATCAGATGCGATTCCAATCCAGATAGGTAGTCGCGGTAGGCAGCAGAGACCAACAAATTCCTCAGATTCATGGTGCGCAGTCATGGAAAGGAGGAGCCGTTTTTAGCAAACAGACTCTGACTCCGCAAAGTGCGAATTGCGCCACCATTGCGATGGAGGCGTACTCCACTGCTGTGCTCCAGTAGGCACAACACCGTCTGTTCCTGCTCCAAAAAAAGGCAGCCCTTCTGTTGAAGCGCTATGTTGTGGGCGATCAGGGTCGTTCGATAGTCCACCGTGGCGATCTTGCTGTCTCCACCCTGCCTGTCGTCATCGGCCCGGTGACGTGGCAGAGCGCAGCACCCTCAACTCGGAACCATGTCGCATATTCCCCAGGTGGCGGATGCCATTGCGCCGCCTCGGTCTGCGACGGCTTAACAACGTGCAAGAATGCCGAAAGCGACTTCGATCAAACGCTGTTTGCAACTCTTCTGATTGGCACCGCGCAGCAGCACGCGTACAGATGACGTGCCATCGAAAAGGGATGGCCGGGCTTCGAAAACCCGTGCGCTTGTTTGACAACGCTTGCCCGCCGGCGCCACCCCTCGTGGCGCCGGCGGGCAATCCGTCTGCCGGTCATGGCGGGCGGAGCGTGGAGGCCTCGTGCCTGCCGGTTTCAACAAGCGCCCGGTTTTCGAGCCACGTCTCCGCCCGCCACCTTTGTGTGGCGGCTACCGTCTGTCCTGCACGGAGCATTGCCATGACCTCACCGGACTTCCCCCGCCTGCATCCGCATGACTCGCCCGCCAATGCCGGTGAGTCGCCAGAGCACGCGCCTGCAGCCGATCCCAACGCCTTCATCGCCACCCTCAACCGCATCGGCAAAGGCGCGGCTGCCGACGGCCAGCCCTGGCCCGAACGTCATCAGATGCCGGGCCGCTGCATGGCATTGGCCGACGCGGACTGCGCGTTGGCCGGGCTGCGCGTGGCGCTGGAAATGCTGCTGGCTGCCGAGCGCGTGCGCCAGAACGGTCCCGACGAGGAGTGCGTGGGCGACCGCGTGATGGAGGGCCTGATGATGGCCAGCCTGTCGCTGACCGCGAAGGCCAGCGCACGCATGCGGCCGGAAGGGTGACACGGGGCACATCGTCTGCTGTTCCACCGGGCATGGCCCGGCGCTACCGCCGGCACCACATCACTCGCAGAGCGCGCTGTCTTCCTTCAACGCGGCATCCTGCAGTGGCTGGCGCTGTTCGATCTGCTCACGTTGTTCCGCCGTCGGCTCGCCCAGCCACCACACACGGCAGCGCGCGGTAAGACGGCCGACCATCTTCGACTGGTCCGGCGAATAAAGCATCGCCAACGCAGTGCCGGGGCAGTCGTGGGCCTGGCAGGCGGTGTAGAACCACCACGGCTCGCCCTGCAGCACCACCAGCTCGCCGGGCCCGCTGGGCCCGCTCAACAGGCGTTCGCGCAGCGACGGAATCTCTTTGTCGGCCGATTCGGCCGCCGCTGTGTTCTTCATCAGGGCGTTGAACGCGGCCAGCACCTTCGGGTCCTTGCGGCCACAGTCGTCCACGGTGTTGCCGCCCACCAGGGTGAAGAAATGGGTCGCCAGCGGGTTGTCCGCACAGGTGAGTTCCCCGCCGGCGCTCGGGTCTTCCGGTTCGCCTTCGTTGTCCCACACCGAGGGGTCCACACCGTCTTCGATGGACGGTTCCTTCTCGACCACCGTCGCCGTGGCGGCCGGTGCTTCGGTGGTCGGTGCCGGTGCCGCCGGTGCTGCGGCCGGTGCCGGTGCCTGCCCGCATGCCACCAGCAGTGCGACCATCATCGCCATCCCTGTGATTCGAATCTTCATTCCGTGTCCTTGTCTGATCTGCGGTGCCTGCGCCACGCGGGCGGCTGCGTGATTCTAACCAGCGGCGCGCTAGGATGCGTCCGTCGTCTTCCCATCATCGCCAGAGCCTGGACGCATGCGCCGCACACGACTCGCCATGATCTTCTGCAGTGCCCTGCTGCTGGCATCGCCGGCAATTGCCCTCGATGCAGAAGGCGCGAAGCCTGCACAGCCTCTCCCGGATGCAGCCCTGCCCGCACCGCTGGATCGCGTACTGCGCGACTACGAACAGGCATGGCGCACGGGTGATGCCAAGGCGTTAGCTGCGCTCTTCGCCGAGGATGGCTTTGTGCTGCAGAGCAACCAGCCACCGGTGCGCGGGCGCGCCGCGATCGAGGCTGCGTACACCGGCCAGGGCAGCAGTCCGTTGCGGCTGCGTGCCTTGGCGTATTCGATGGAGGGCAACACGGGCTACATCATTGGTGCCTACGGCTACGGCAACAACGTGGGCGATACCGGCAAGTTCACGCTGACGTTGAAGCGCGTGGGTGATGGGCCGTGGTTGATCTTCTCCGACATGGACAACACCAGCGCGCCGCCACGGGCGCGGTGATGGAAGCCGCGGGTTCCGTCGTAGATCCACGCCATGCGTGGATGGGCCGCGCACAAAAAAACCCCGGCACGTAGCCGGGGTTTTTCGATTCACTTGAACAGCGTGTCCGGATACTCCGGTTTCTGTTCCCGCGCCAGCAATGCGCGCAGGCCTTCTTCCGGTGTCTGCTCGCCGTGCAGCACGGCACGCACGCGGTCGGAGATCGGCAGGTCGATGCCATGGCGGCGCGCCTGTCGCATCACTTCGTCGGCGGTCTGCACCGACTCGACCACCTGGCCGATTTCGCGCACGGCATCCTGCAGCGTCTGGCCACGGCCCAGGGCCAGGCCTAGGCGGCGGTTGCGCGACAGGTCGCCGGTGCAGGTCAGCACCAGATCGCCCAGGCCCGCCAGGCCCATCAGCGTTTCCGGCTTGGCGCCGATCGCAGCGGCCAGCCGCAGCATCTCGTTCAGACCACGGGTGATCAGGCCGGCTCGAGCGTTGAGGCCCAGCTGCATGCCATCGGCCACACCGGTGGCCACGGCCAGCACGTTCTTCATTGCGCCGCCCAGCTCGGCACCGACCATGTCGTCGCCGGTGTAGGCGCGGAACGCCGGGCCATGCATCGCCTCGGCCACCGTCTGCGCGAACTCGGGCACGTCGCCGTGCACGGTGATCGCCGTCGGCAGGCCCAGGGTCACTTCCTTGGCGAACGACGGGCCGGTAACGACGGCCAGCGGCACGTCCTCACCCAGTACTTCGCGCGCTACCTCATGCAGGAAGCGGCCCGAACCGGGCTCGAAGCCCTTGGTGGCCCAGGCCACGCCGGCATCGGCCGGACGTAGCGGTGCCAGCGCACGTACGGTTTCGCCGAACGCATGCGACGGCGTCACCACCAGGATCCAGGCCGCGCCTTCCACGGCCGACGCCAGGTCGGTGGTGGCACGCAGCGATTCCGGCAGCGGAATGCCCGCCAGGTAACGCGGATTCTCGTGGCGCTGGTCGATGGCTTCGACCACGGCAGCGTCGCGCCCCCACAGCACGGTCGGGTGACCGTGCCGTGCGAGCAGGCTGGCCAGCGCGGTTCCCCAGGAACCGGCGCCCAGCACGGCGATCTTGTCAGCGGTAGTGCTCATCCGTGACGTCGCGGCAGGAATCAGGCGTTGCCAGCCGGCTCGGAGTCAGCCAGCGACGGTGCGTCGCCCTGCTCCTGGCGCTGGCGCAGGGTTTCTGCGTACAGGCCTTCGAAGTTGATCGGCTGCAGGAAGAACGGCGGGAAGCCGCCGGCCTGGATCAGGTCGCTGACCAGCTGGCGCACGTACGGGAACAGGATGTTCGGGCACTGGGTGCCGAGCAGCACGTCGATCGACTGCGGGTCCAGGCCGACCAGGCCGAACACGCCGGCCTGCTTCACTTCGGCCACGTAGGCGGTGCGCTCACCGGCCTGGCAGGTCAGGGTCACGGCCAGCACGACTTCGAAGGCGTTCTCACCCAGGCGCTGCACCTGCTGGTTCAGGTTCAGCTGCAGCTCCGGCTGCACCTGGTCGTTGAAGATGGTCGGAGCGTTCGGCGACTCGAAGGAGACGTCCTTGACGTAGATCTTCTCGACGGTGAAAGCGGGGCCGGTGGCGGCATCGGCCGGCGCAACGGCGCCGTTGGTGGTCTCTTCGGACATTTCCAGTAACTCCAGGTGAATGCAATGAAAACGGTGGTCGAACTACTGCGATGGGGGCGGCATCAGGCCCATACAAGGTCGGATCCGCCACCTGCGACAATCAGTTGCGACCCTTGACCAGCGGCAGCTCGGCCTGCTGCCAGGCGGGGATGCCGCCGTCGAGCACGTAGACCTTCTCGAAGCCGGCCTTCTTCAGCGCCTTGGCGGCGGTTTCCGAGGCATTGCCACTGCGGCACACCAGCACCACTGGCGACTGCTTGGCGTTGGCCACCAGCTTGTTGTCCGGGCCGAAGGCGCTGGCCTGGGCGTTGCGGCTGCCGGCAATATGGCCCTTCTCGAAGTCACCGCTGGCCGACAGGTCGACCACCACCGTGCCACCCGCGTTGATCAGCTGGGTCAGTTCGGCGGGCTTGATGCCCTTGAAGCCCCGGAACAGGCGGCGGATCTCGGTGACGATGATGGCCACGGTCAGGCCGACCAGGGCCGCGGACAGCATCGGGTTTCGGCCTGCAAAGGCCAGCAACTCTTCGTAATTCACTCAGGTCACGGGTCGATTAAGCGGGCGCCGATTGTCGCACAAGCCGGACGCGGCCCGTCACTGCCCCTTCCACAGGTCCGGCAGGCCGGCGGTCTGCCACCAGCGCTTGGCCTCGGCATCCCAGCGCCAGCGCTCGACCACGACCACCGTGCGCTCGGCCTGGGTGTTCTGGTTGATCACCCCGATTTCGACCCGGCGCTCGACCAGGCCACCGTCCAGCGCGGCGCTGCTGCGCTCGCGGTAGGACGACACGCGCAGCTGCGCGTAGCGGTTGAGCTCGAACTCGGTGGGCGGTTTTTCCTTGCGCAGCTTGGGGTCCAGATAGCCGATCGCATCGTCCATGCTGCCCCAGCGGATGGTGGCGCCGTAGGCGATCTGGGTCTCTTCCAGCAGCTTGCGCTGCTTGCGGCTCAGGTCGTCTGCCGAGGCCGCGGCGCTGACCAGCAGCAGGGAACACATCAGGAACTGGATGAGGCGGCGCATCGGTGGTTTCCCCAGAACGTCAGCCTGCCATCCTACCCTTTGGCGAAGGCAACGAAGCGACCGCTGAATTCGGCGGCGGGCTTGCCATCGGCACCGGGCTGGGTGGCGATGATGCTGATGCGGGCCTTGCGGCGCTGGCGGAAAGTGTTCAGGAAAGCGTCCCAGCCAGTAGCTTCGGCTGCTTCGGCATGGGCATGCAGGTCTTCGTAGACCGGAGCCAGGTAACGCAGGTTGCTGTCGGCCACGTAGACCTCGGCATCGTGGCCAGCCAGGCGCAGGCGCAGGCTGACCAGCGCCCAGCCGGACAAGGTCAGCACCGAGGCGAGGCTGCCACCGAAGGCGTTGCCCTTGTCGTTGACGTTGGCGGTCAGCGGCGCAGTGATGCGCAGCACGCCATCGGCATAACCGTCGAGTTGGATCTGCATGGCGCGGACCGCCGGCATGCAGTCCAGCACGTCCTGCAGGGCGGTCAGCGAGGAAGTCAGAGCATCAACGGACATCGGAGCAGAGACCACGACAACGAAGGGCCCGCATAATGCAGGCAATGGCCGACCATACGATACCCACTGGCGCCGCCGCTTCCGGGCCGGGCTGGACCTTCATTTCGCTGCGACCGCAGGGCCAGAATTCCGCGCTGCGCCGCGCCGTTGCTGGGCTGGGCGGGCATGCGGTGGCCCTGCCGCCCTGGCGTTTGCAGCGCCTGCACGGCACGCCAGTGGTGCGCCAGCTGCAACGCGCGCTGAACTGCGATCGGGTGGTGTTCACCAGTCCGGCGGCTGTGGCTGCGGCCGCCTGCCTGCTGCCGCTGGCCGCGGCACAGTGCAGCCCGTGGCTGACCGTGGGCGAAGGCACCGCGCGGGCATTGCAGGCACAGGGTGTCGGCGAGGTGCATGCACCCCAGCGG
Organism: Stenotrophomonas maltophilia; assembly: GCF_004684085.1. GTDB lineage: Bacteria > Pseudomonadota > Gammaproteobacteria > Xanthomonadales > Xanthomonadaceae > Stenotrophomonas > Stenotrophomonas maltophilia_AS. Next base: position 5,255 of record NZ_SRHZ01000003.1, on the reverse strand, counting down.
ATGGACAGCGAAGGCCTGCTGGCGCTGCCGGTGCTGGCCGACGTGCGCAGGCTGCGCGTCGGTCTGGTGACCGCCCCAGGCGGGCGCGGCCTGATCGCTGCGCAGTTGCAGGCGGCCGGCGCCAGCATTGAACGTGCCGACGTCTATCGGCGCCGCCTGCTGCGCCTGCGACCACGCGTGCTGGCTCGATTGGCGCATTCAGCGTCTCCGTGGGTGCTGGCGGTAAGCAGTGGCGAAGCGTTGCAGCATTTCTGGCAACAGCTTCCACCGGCGTTGCAGCAACGCCTGCAGGCCCACGCCAATGTCGTGGTTGCCAGCGAACGGCTGGGCGAGCAGGCGCAGGCATTGGGACTGCAGCGTGTAGTGCGCGCCGGCGGGCCCACCACGGCACAGCTGGTGAGCGCTGCACACGCCACGCTCACCGTCCCGGCAGCGAACTGAACAGGGACGTGGGTCACGCTTGCCGCTGTGGTCGGCAACAGTGATGCTGTGCACAACGCGGCCTGCCGGAACCTGACCGGCGACGTTGCCGACAAGGAAGCCCCATGAACGAGACTCCGCCCATTTCCCCGCCCCGTCGACCCGTGCGCTGGCTGCTGCCGCTGGCCGGGGTAGTCGTGCTTGGCGTGGGCGGCTATGCCGGCTGGTACGTCTGGCAGCAGCAACAGCATGAACAGGACGCGCAGGCACAGACCACCGCAGTGCAGCTGCAGGGCCTGCAGGCCACGCTGGATGGACTGCGCCGCGACCAGCGCGCGACCAGCCAGCGCCTGCAGGATGCGGCGACCACCAACCGCGTGCTGCGCGACGAGATGCTGGGCCTTTCCCAGCGCAGCGCATTGCTGGAAGAGAACCTGGCCAAGCTGGCCGACAGTGCCAACCAGGGGCGGCAGGCGGTGCAGCGCGATGAGGCCGAGCTGCTGCTGACCCAGGCCGCGCAGCGCCTGAACTACGCCGACGATGTGGAAGGCGCACGCCGCCTGTATGCGCAGGCTGCGACCGCACTGACCCATCTGCCTGACAGTGATGGACTGAACCTGCGCCAGGCACTGGTACAGGAGCGCGAGGCGCTGGACGCGCTCGGCGCCGGCCCACGCGTGCAGTCGCTGCAACGCCTGGATGCATTGGCCAGGGCATTGCAGGGCCTGCCCTCGCAGGTCACGGGTAACGCTGCCGGTTCCAGCAGACCGTGGTGGCAGGCAACACTGGCTCCATTCGTGGACATCACCCCCAGCCGCCAGAACGGCCCGTTGACTGCCGCCGAACGTCGCAATGCCGACGATGCACTGCAGCTGGAACTGACCCTGGCGCGCGCGGCCATCGAACGTGGCGACCGCACCGGCCGCGATACGGCGCTGGCACGCGTGGAGCATTGGGCGCAGCGGCGCTGGCCGGATTCACCGGCCCTGCGCGCGCAACGTGCTGAACTGAAGGCCTTGCGCGAGCTTCCGCTGCAGGCCAGCAACACCGTTATTGGCAGCACCCTGCAGCAACTGCGCACCCAGACCGACCGGAGGTAATACCGCATGAAACCCCTGCAATCCCTGGTCGTGCTGTTGCTGGCCGTGGCCATCGGCGTGGTCGCCGCGCAATGGCTCGGCGCCGATGACCTCAACCGCTTCGGCGAAGTGACGCTGCGCTACGCCGGCTACGACTACCACAGCAACCTGCCGAAGGTGGCCCTGCTGACCGTGGTTGCCGTGCTGGTGCTGTGGCTGTTGTGGAGCCTGATTGCTGCACCGTTCCGTGCCTGGGGCCGTTACCGCCGCAAGCAGGGCCGGGTGCGGCTGATCGATGGCCTGCAGGCTTACGAGCATGGCCAGTGGCAGCGTGCGGAAAAGCTGTTGGACGGTGCCGCCAAGGATCCGGAAGTGAGCGCGGTGGCGCTGGCCAATGCCGTGCGCAGTGCGCAGGCGCGCGCCGACGGCACCGCCAGTGAAGCGCTGCTGCAGCGCCTGGGCGAAAGCGATGCCACCCTGCAGGCGCTGCTGCGCGCCGAACAGCTGCTGGCGCGCGACCTGCCTGTGGATGCCATCAACGCGCTGGACGTGGCGGCGATCCAGCCGCTGCCGCCGCGCGGCCTGTGGCTGCGCACCGAGGCACTGGCCCGTGCCGGCCGTGCCCACGAGGCGTATGGCCAGTTGGGCGCACTGCGCCAGAGCAAGGTACTGCCGGCCGACGCGAACAGCGAACTGGAAGCGCGCCTGGCCGCACAGGCACTGTTGGAAGCGGCCGACGTCAATGCACTGGCCGCACAGTGGGAAGCCACGCCGAAGGCGCTGCGGCCGACCCCCGACGTGGTGGGCGCCTACGCCAGCCGCGCAGTGGCGTTGAACTGGGACGAGCCGGCCCTGCTGGCCCTTGAGCATGCACTGGACCAGCGCTGGGACGACGAGCTGGTGACGTTGTATGGCCGCCTGCCGGCCGAACGCCTGGCCACCCGTCAGGCCAACCTGGCGCGCTGGCGCAATGTGCATGACGACTCCGCCGCGCTGCGCCTGGCGCAGGGTCGCGTGGCCCTGGCCCAGCAGCAGTGGGAGGCCGCCGATGCGTTCCTGCACGAAGCCATCGCTGCCGGCGCGGGTGCACCCGCGTGGGAAGCACTGGGTGAACTGTTCGCGCAGCGTGGCGATCATGCGCTGGCCGCGCAGTGCCTGGCCAATGCGCTGCGCCTGCAGCGTGGCGAAGACAGCGTGGAGCTGGTGCGGGGCAACGAAGCGCCGCTGCGTGCAACGGTGGAAGAGCAGCCGCTCACGGTGCAGCCGCCGGTGTATGACGCCAATGAAGAGCGCGACGAATTCGGCAACCCGCGGTTGCCGTAAGTAGATCCACGCCATGCGTGGATGCTTTCCGCACCATGCCGACCAACGGTCGGTACCCACCGGAGACGCCGCCCGATGGGCGGCGTTTTTCGTTGTTCGATGGATGCGATCAGCGTTCGACGATCGCCACCACGCCCATGCCGCCGGCGGTGCAGATCGACACCAGCGCGCGGCCACCGCCGCGTTCGGCCAGCTGCTTGGCGGCCGTGGCGATCACGCGTGCACCGGTAGCCGCGAACGGGTGGCCGGTGGCCAGCGACGAGCCCAGCAGGTTGATCTTGTCCGGGTCGATGCGGCCCATCGGCGCGTCCAGGCCCAGGCGGTTGCGGCAGTAATCCTCGCTCTCCCACGCACGCAGGGTGCACAGCACCTGCGCGGCGAAGGCTTCGTGGATCTCGTAGATGTCGAAGTCCTGCAGGGTCAGGCCGTTGCGCTTGAGCATCTCCGGCACGGCCACGGTCGGCGCCATCAGCAGGCCTTCGCCATGCACGAAGTCCACTGCCGAGACGTGCGCATCACGCAGATAGGCCTGCGGTTCGTGGCCGTGGGCGCGTGCCCACTCCTCGCTGGCCAGCAGCACCGCGGCGGCGCCGTCGGTCAGCGGGGTGGAGTTGGCGGCGGTCAGCGTGCCGCGGCCGGAGACCCTGTCGAACGCCGGCTTCAGCGTGGCCAGCTTCTCCAGTGAGGTATCCGGACGCAGGATGTTGTCGCGCTCGACGCCGCGGAACGGTGCGATCAGATCGTTGAAGAACCCGCGCTCATAGGCAGCTGCCAGCTTCTTGTGCGAAGACACCGCCCACTCGTCCTGCGAGTCGCGCGAGATGTTCCATTCCTTGGCCATGTCCTCGCAGTGGTCGCCCATGCTCTTGCCGGTGCGCGGCTCGGCCACGCCCGGGAACTCGGGCTTGAGCTCGGAGAACTTGAAGCCGGCGGTGAGCGCACGGATCTTGTCGCCAGTGCTCTTGGCGCGGTTGGCAGCCAGCAGGCGCGCACGCAGCTTCTTGCCGTACACGATCGGCACGTCGGAGGTGGTGTCCGAACCACCGCCGATACCAGATTCGATCTGGCCCAGCGCGATCTTGTTGGCAACGGTGATGATGCTGTCCAGCGAGGTGCCGCAGGCGCGCTGCAGGGTGATGCCCGGGGTCAGCGGCGACAGGCCGGACGACAGCGTGGCTTCGCGGCCCAGGTTCCAGTCGCTGGAGTGCTTGATCACCGCACCCATCGCCACTTCACCGAGTTGCTGGCCGTGCAGGCCGAAACGTTCGACCAGCGCGCCCAGCGTACGGACCGACATGCCGAGGTTGCCGACATCCGAATACGCGGTGTTCTGGCGGCAGAACGGAATGCGGACGCCACCGAGGATGGCGACGGGACGAGCGTTGGGCATGGAGATACCTGGCATGGATGAGGGTGTCTGCAACATGGCCTGCACGACGGAGCAGGCATAATGGAGCCAAGTGTAGCTGCCGCCCTGTGATGGGCCAACCGTGGAACCATGAGCAAACCCGACCCCGCGATGAATGCCCTTGGCGTGCTGGCCCTGGAACTGGCCGGCGGCGAAATCCCCCGCCAGGCGGTGCTCAGCGCCGAACAGGCCGGTGAACTGGCCGAACGCGTCGGCCGTGACCTGGCCAAGCACGTGCCGCAGGTGGCCGAGCTGGACCTGGTGTTCGCCGCCGCCCATTTCGACCCGGCCGAGGTGCTGCGCCCGGGCTGGCCGATCCACCGCCGCCTGGAAGAACTGCAGATGCGTGCGCCGGGCCGTAACCAGGGGCCGCGCCTGCTGGCCTTCGGTACCGACGCAAGTGGTGACGTGCCGCTGCCGTTCCAGGCCGATGCCAGCCTGGTAGGCGGTGGCCTGCGCGTGGTGCCGTTCCTGCTGACCGGCAGCGATGTGGCCACCACCAACGCGGTGGCCGAAGCGCTGGAAGACACGTTGCTGGCCAACGGCATGGCCCATGCCGACACCGCGCTGATGGCGCAGAACACGTTCGGGGCCCGCATCGAGCACGCGCGCTATTTCACCGTGAACGACCTGGCCGCGATGATGTCGATGCAGTACGACAACCAGGGCCTGGCCGCGCTGTGGCCGCTGATCGAGACCGCGATCATGGCGCCGGGCGAAGACGAATGGCTCAATGCCGCGCCCGAGCCGCTGCTGCGCTACACCCATGGCGAGGCACGCATGGCGCTGTTCGATCCGGCCGGCTGGTGCGCGCACTACGGTCACGGCAGCAACGACTGCGACCGCCTGAAGGGTATCTACGAGCAGTTCCTGATGCGCCAGCGGCAGATGGCCGCGGTGCTGGAAGCGCACGGCGTGCCGGTGCTGTTCGTGCACTGCGAAGCCGGGCAGGATGCGCGCGCGTTGTTGGCGCGCTGATCGGTGTGATCTGTTGGTAGTGCCGGCCGCTGGCCGGCAACCTCAGG
>NZ_SRHZ01000029.1 GCF_004684085.1 Stenotrophomonas maltophilia | reverse complement strand
GCCGCATGGATGCGGCGACCGAGCTTACATGGACGTACTTGCAGCGCCCCCCGCAACCGGACCCACCCCGCCATCCCTCAGGAAACCAGCTTTTGCTTCGGCTTCGGCTGTTGCTTCGGCAGGTGCAGGGCGCAGCCCTGCCAACCCCCTACCCCCTGGCCATCGCCTGCCACCACTGCGACAGCAGCTCCGGCCTGCGCAGGCGCTCGCGCCACCAGCGCAGTGCCGCGCCATCCTCACCGGTGCGCCAGGCCAGCCAGAAGGTCTCTTCCGGCTTGTGCTCCTCTACTTCGCGAATCACCAGCTGGCCGCGCGCCACCGCCGCGCGTGCGCACGGTTCGGGCAGGAAACCGAAGCCCACACCTTCGCACTGCAGCTTCAGCTTGCTGGCCATGTCCGGCACCGTCAGCATCTCCTGCCCCATCAGCAGGCCCACCGTGCGCGGCAGCAGCCGTCGCGCCGAGTCGGAAACGGCGATCGCGCAGTGCTCGACCAGCTGCTCGCGACCCAGCACACCCGGGATCACGGCCAACGGATGATCCGGCGCGACCGCGAACACGAACTCCACCGTGCCCAGCGGCTCAACCACGTAGCCGCCGCCGCTGGGGCCCTCGCCCGGCGCGCCGACCAGCAGATCGGCACGCCGGTCCAGCAACGCTTCCCAGGTGCCGGACAAGGCCTCGCCGATCAGCCGCAGCCGGGTCGGCGCCTCGGCCTCACGGAATGCAGCGATGTCCGGCCCCAGCAACCAGGTCGGAAACACCGAGTCCACCGCCAGGGTCAACTCGGTCTCCCAGCCCGACGCCACCCTGCGTACCCGCAGTTCCAGTTCGCGGGCTGCGCGCAGCAGGTGCCGCCCCTCGTCCAGCAGGGCGCGTCCGGCCTCGGTCGGCTCAGCGCGCGGGCCGACCCGGTCGAACAGCTGAACGCCCAGGTCCTCCTCCAGCTTGGCCACGGTGTAGGAGATGGTCGAGGGCACCTTGTGCAGGGCCTTGCCGGCGCCGGCAAACGAGCCGCGGCGGTCGATGGCATCCAGGATCTGCAGGGCATCGAGGCTGAGCTTGAGCATTCGAATTTTTCGATGATGGCTGTCAAAACTATCCGTTTTTCAAACCCAAGGTGCAAGCGGATACTTCTCTCCAACGGGGAAACACAGCGGCTACCGGCCCACCCCGCCCCATCGAAACCATCGAACAAGGAGATTCCATCATGCTGCAGATCCGCAAGAGCGCTACCCGTGGCCTGGCCGAGCATGGCTGGCTGTCCTCGCGTCATACCTTCTCCTTCGCCAGCTACTACGACCCTCGCTACGTCAGCTTCGGCCCGTTGCGGGTGATCAACGAAGACAAGGTGATCGGCGGCCAGGGCTTCGGCACCCACAGTCACAGCAACATGGAGATCATTTCCTACGTGCTGGGCGGAGCGTTGGAGCACAAGGACTCGATGGGCACCGGTTCGGTGCTGCGCTACGGCGATGTGCAGCGCATGAGCGCCGGCAGCGGTGTCAGCCACAGCGAGTTCAACCACTCGGCCGACGAGCCGGTGCACTTCCTGCAGATCTGGATCTTCCCGGACACCGAGAACATCACGCCGTCGTACGAGGAGACCCACTTCGCGCCGGAGACCAAGCGCGGCCAGCTGCGCCTGATCGCCTCGCCGGACGGTGCCGACGGTTCGCTGCGCATCCACCAGGATGCCCGCATCTTCGCCACCATCCTCGATGGCGGCCAGAAGCTGCATCACGCCCTCGGCAACAGCCGTGGTGCCTATGTGCAGGTAGCCCGTGGCCAACTGCAGGTCAACGGCATCACCCTGGAAGCCGGTGATGCGCTGCAGGTCAGCGACGAAGCGCAGTTGACCCTGGAAAACGGCAACGACGCTGAAGTGCTGGTGTTCGACCTGCCGCTGTAACCACAACGCCCGCGGTGCTGCAGAGCATCGCGGGCGTCATTCCGTAGAACCGAGCGCGGGCTCGGCTCTACACAACACCCGCGTCAGAACTTGTAGTTCAAGGTCAGCCGCACATTGCGCGGCTCACCCCAGGTGTAGGTGCTGTACCAGTTGAAGATCGTGTAATACCGCTTGTCGAGCAGGTTGTTGACGTTGACCGTGGCCGACAGGCGATCGTTGAACTGGTAGCGCGCCATCGCATCGAGCAGCCAATAAGGCTGCGTGCGATGCACCACCTTGGCCTGCGTGGCGGGATTGGTGATCTCGCCGAAGGTCGAATCCTGCCAGCGCGCGCCACCACCCAGCGTCAGCCCCTGCCAGGCGCCACGCAGGCGGTAGCTGGTGTGCAGGCTGAACTGGTTCTCCGGCTCCAGCGTGGTCACCTTGGTGCCCGCCTGGCGCGCGATCTTGTGAGAGAACCCACCCTGCACCTGCCAGCCATCGGCCAGCTGACCCGACATTTCAAGCTCGTAACCCTTGGTGCGCACGCCCATCAACGCGCGGTAGGCATCCTGGCCATTCGGCGTCTTGCCGCCGGTGGGCTGGGCAAAGTTGTCCTGATCAAGCTGGAACAGCGCCGCACTGGCATTGAGGCGTCCATCGAAGAACTCGGCCTTCAGCCCCATCTCGTAGCTGCGACCTTCCAGCGGATCCAGCGCTTTGCCCTGCTCGTCGCGCTCGCTGTGCGGCTTGAAGATGGTGCTGTAGCTGGCGTACACCGAATAGTGCTCACCCAGGTCGTAGACCACGCCGGCATACGGCACATAGACACCGGTCTCGCGCGTATCCGGCGAGCGGTAGCTGGCCAGCCGGCTGCCGACGATCAGCTTCAACGGATCGGCCACGTCGAAGCGGCCGACCACGTACAGGCCGTTCTCACGGGTCACTTCATTGTTGTCATAGGTGCGCTGCCACTGCGGCTCGGCAATGTCACCATTCCAGGTTCTGTAGTCCGGCACGGTATCCGGGAACCCCGCCTGCGGGCCGTAGCCGGTATTGGTCCAGCGCTTGCGCGAGGCACTGCCACCGACCACCAGCTCATGCTCCCGGCCGAACAGGCCGAAATGCCCACTCACGTAGAAGTCGGCGGCATTGCTGACGGTCTTGCCGACGTACTTGCCGAGCCACAGGCTGACGCCCTCGCCGGTCAACGGATCGGGATTGCCCGCCGCGGCACCGGCCAGTGCGGCGTCATAGCCGTTGACCTGGTGGTTGAGCTGCAGCTTGGCAATCCAGTCGTTGGCGAACGTGTGTTCCAACGTGGCGAAACCGGTACGCACGTACTGGCGCCAGCCGGCCCATTGCGCACCATTGTTGAATGAGCGCGGCATGCGGTTGAAGTTGCCGGCGCTGTCCAGCAGCGGAATGCCGCCCCACGTCGAGCCCTTCGGGTCACTGTCCATCACGTCGCCACCGACCGACAGCAGCGTGCGTTCGCCCAGATCAGCTTCCAGCACGGCATAGCCGACCTTGCTGGTGCGCTGGTAGTTGTCCAGGTTGGAGCGCTTGTCTTCCCAGGCGCCCACGGCGCGGCCACGCACGCGGCCATCGGCAGTCAGCGGCCCCCCCACATCGAGCTCGGCGCGGTAGTCATCCCAGCGGCCGACACCCAGTGAAGCACTGCCGGCGAAGTCCTTGCCCGGTTTCTTGCGCACCAGGTTGATGGTCGCGCCTGGGTCGCCCATGCCGGTCAGCAGCCCGGTCGCGCCCTTGAGAACCTCGATGCGGTCGTAGATGGCGGTATCGCTGAGCGTATTGCCGGCGGAGTACGCCGAATCGCGCGACATCGGAATACCGTCGTACTGGAAGTTCTGGATCGCGAAGCCACGCGCGTAGTACTCGGTGCGTTCGCTGTCGTAGGTGACGATGCTGATACCCGGGGTCACCCGCATCACGTCATCGATGCCATGCAGGCCGAAGTCATCCATCTGTGCGCGGGTGATCACGCTGATGGTCTGCGGGGTCTGCCGTGGCGTCAGCACCAGGCGGGTGGCGGTAGCGATGGTGCCCGGCGTGTAGGCGCCGCTGCCCTCGGTGATGGTGCCGAGCAGGTTGGCGGTGACCTGCACGGTCTGCAGGGTCTGCGAGGCGGGCGCCGGCTTGGCCTTGTCCTCGTCCTGGGTGGACTGGGCAGCAGCGGTGCCGCTGCTCAGTGCAAGCAGCAGCAGGCCTTGGGCCAGTGCATGCGGCAGCGGCAGGCGACGCGGAAACAAGAGCGGAAAACGGACAGGCACAGACAGCACGGCGGGACCTCCACGATAGGGTGGGATCCTCTGGCGGCGGCTGGAGGCAAGTGAGGGGCGCGGCCTGATGGCCGCAGGCGCAGGAGTGTACTCCCCTGCGCCCCGGCTGTCGTGCGACGTGCTGGCGTGCGGCGCGCTGCCGCAGGGTCAGCCGCCGATGGCGGAACAGGCTTCCAGGATCAGCGCCGTCACTTCCTTCGGCTGCGAGGCCAGCGAGGCATGGCTGGCATCCAGCTCCAGCAGGCGCTTGGGCTGCAACCTTGCAGCCATGGCCCTCTGGTTGTCCGGCGCGATCATGCGGTCGTGGCGGGACAGCTGGTACCAGCTCGGCGTGTGCTTCCACGCCGGGTCGCTGATCGCATCACCGAAAGTACTGGCCAGCGGCGCCTTCTGGGTCACCGCCATCACCCGGCCTTCGTCTTCGCTCAGATCCTGGCAGAAGCTCTCATGGAACTTGTCCGCACGCAGCCACAGGTAGCCATCGCTGTCCGGCGCCAGGTTCGGTGCCGCCTCCGGCAGGTGCTGCTGGGTGATGCCACCGGGGCTCTCGCCCGCATCAGGCGCGAAGGCAGCGATGTAGACCAGACCCTTCACGTTGGGCTCGTTACCGGCCTGGCTGATTACCGCGCCTCCATAGGAGTGGCCGACCAGCAGCACCGGCCCGTCGATCTGCCGGATCATTTTCTGGGTGCGGCCTGCGTCGTCGGCCAGCGAGGTAAGCGGCAGTTCCACCGCCTGCACACGGTCGTGGCCGTTGCGATGCAGTTCCAGGATCACCTTGGCCCAGTGTGCGGCCCCGCCCCAGAAGCCATGGACGAGGAGGATGGTCGGTGTCGTGCTCATGTACGGATCTCCGGCAGCGGCCGGCGGGATGCCGACCGTGCAGCCACTGTCCGTGGGTGACGTTAATCGCCAGTGACGCGATCGGGTCACTGCAATCGTATGCGTCGCCCGATGTCACGCATGGCACTTGCCGAGCCGACTTGAAAACGTTTTCATAAATATCCCCTGGAGCTTCGCATCGCGCATGACGCCTTCATCCCCACGTGCCCAGCAGCACGCCACCCGTGCCGCCTTCTTCATTCCCGGATTCGCCACCGCCGCGTGGGCGCCGATGGTGCCTTATGCCAAGGCCAAGGCCGGGCTTTCCGACGCCAGTCTCGGCGCCGTGCTGCTGTGCCTCGGGCTCGGCTCGTTGCTGGCGATGCCGTTGGCGGGTGCGCTGACCGGGCGGCTGGGTTGCCGCCGGGTGATGGTGATCACCTGCGCGATGATGCTGTGCGCCCTGCCCTTGCTGGTGCTGGCACCCTCGCCGGTGGCGCTGGGCGCGGCGCTGTTCGTGTTCGGTGCCGGCGTCGGTGCACTGGATTGTGCGATGAACATGCAGGCGGTCGCGGTCGAGCGCGACGCCGGGCGCGCGATGATGTCCGGCTTCCACGCCTTCTACAGCATCGGTGGCTTCGTCGGCGCCGGCTGCATGACCGGGCTGCTGATCCTCGGCACGCCGCTGTGGCTGGCCGCACTGGTTTCGGTGGCCGCTCTGCTTCTGGTGGCCGTGCTGTCGGCGCCGCACTGGCGTCCGCAACGGATCCTGCACGAAGGACCTCTGCTGGCGCTGCCGCATGGCGTGGTCCTGTTCATCGGCGTGCTGGCCTTCGTGGTGTTCCTCGCCGAGGGCTCGATGCTGGACTGGAGCGCGGTGTTCCTGGCCGAGGTGCGGCAGATGCCGCGCGACCAGGCAGGGGCAGGCTTTGCAGTGTTCACCCTGGCGATGACCGCGATGCGCCTGTTCGGCGACGGCATCGTCGAGCGCCTCGGACGGACCCGGACCATGGTCTTCGGCGGCATCACCGCCGCAGCAGGGTTCACATTGGCCACGCTGGTACCTTCGTTCCCGGTGGCGCTGGCGGGATACGTGCTGGTCGGGCTGGGCTGCGCCAATATCGTGCCGGCACTGTTCTCGATGGCCGGCCAGCAGCGGGTGATGCCGGAGAGCATCGCCATCACCGCGGTGACTACGCTGGGTTACGCCGGCATCCTCGCCGGCCCGGCAGCGATCGGGGCACTGGCACACGTCACCAGCCTCGGCTTCGCCTTCCTGTGCGTGGCCGCGCTGCTACTCGGCGTGGCCGCGTCCGCGCGCGCGTTGGCACGACGGGTGGCCTGACAGAAAAAGGGGACGGAGGGGATTAAGTCGTAATCCGATCTGGGCACAAACGACTTAATCCCCTCCGTCCCTTTTTTCAGCTGCGCGTCAGCCACTCGGCCTGGGCCGGCAGCTGCGGCGCCGGGCACGCGCTCTTCGGATGGTGCTCGTCACGCGCCATCCAGTCGTCAACCACACCGGCCAGCAGGTCCAGCCGCAGCGGCAGGGTGATGTGATCCTCGCCACGCATCTCGATGTAGTGCGCGCGCGGGTTGGCCTGGGCCAGTTCGCGGCCCTGGCTGACCGGGATGTGCTGGTCGCCCTGCCCATGCAGCAGCAGTACGCAGGCGCGGGTATCGGCCAGCGCGCGCGCCACGTCCACACGGTCAAGATCGACGTCGATGCGACGACTGGCAGCGGCCACCACCTGGTCGATGTCCTGGCCGCCGTAGCGCCAGCGCGCGTAGGAGGCTACGGCCTGCGCCTTCAACCCTTCCGGCTGCAGTCCCATCAGATGCGGGATCATCGTGCGGATTGCCACGCCGGCATTGGCGAACGACTCCATCGCCACAACGCCGGCCACCTGGTCGCCCAGTTTGTCGGCGGTGAACACTGCGGTGGCAGCACCATAGGACACACCGAACAGGTACAACGGGCCCGTCACTTCACCACGTGCACGCAGCTCGCTGATCACATCGACCACGTCATCCGATTCATAGGTGCCATAGCCGGACGGGCCGCCACCGGACTGTCCATGGTTGCGCAGGTCGAGCGTGACCACGCGGTAGCCGGATTCGGCCAGCTGCAGCGACCACGGCAGCATTGAATCACCGTTCATCATCCAGCCGTGCAGCAGCACCACGGTGCCGCGCGGTGCCTGCGCGCGGAACGGTTGCGGTACTGCCAGGCTCAGGCCGGTATCCAGCGGTAGGCCATTCTCGTGGCGCTGCGGCAGGTAGTGGTAACGCGCGCCGTAATCACCTGGATCGAACACACGCCAGAAGATCGGCACGCCATCGCGGCCCGGCGCAAAGCCGTGGCGGTTGGGCAGTTCGGCAATGACTGCGGCAATGCGTGGACGATCGAGCAGGGTCGATACGCCACCCGGCGCGATCAGCCGATCGGCGAGCGAGGTGGACGAGGCGTTGATAGAGGATGAGCATGCAGCCAGCCACAGGCCGGCGCACGCCAGCAACAACAGCAGCAGGCGTTTCATGGGCAATCGGGGAAAAGGAGCGACAGCGTGGCAGGTTAGCGACGCGGACGCGGGCCATCTATCGCGCGCGGATGACGGCTTGATGACAATGCGGGATCGATTCAGGTTGTCACAATGGCGCGATCGACCTCGGCATTGATCCGGATCAATGAATACGCCGGCGTGTTTGTCCACAGTGCCGCCATGCGCACCTCGTTCAAGCTCGCCATTGCCCTGGCCGCCACCGTGGCCGCCGCTTACGGCATCGCCCGCACTACGCCCTACTGGTTCGCACCGCGACAGACGGCGCAGGTCGACATCTACGATCCGGCATTGATCGCGCAGGGGCAGTACCTGTCGCGTGCCGCCGACTGCGCGGCCTGCCACACCGCACCGGGCGGCAAGCCGTTCGCCGGTGGCCTCGGCATGCAGACGCCGATGGGCACGATCTACTCGACCAACATCACGCCCGATCCGGATACCGGCATTGGCGCCTACGACTACGCCGACTTCGAGCGCGCGGTCCGTCGCGGCATCCGTCACGATGGGCAGCCGTTGTATCCGGCAATGCCGTACGCCTCGTACGTGATCGCCAGCGATGCCGAGATCAAGGCGCTGTACGCCTACTTCATGGGCTCGGTGCAGCCGGTGAAGCAAAGCAACGCCGACAGCACGATTCCCTGGCCAGCCAACATGCGCTGGCCACTGGCCTGGTGGCAGCTGCTGTTTGCACGCCCGCGCAGCTTCAGCCCGGATCCTGCGCTGGATGCCGGCCAGCAGCGCGGCGCCGAACTGGTTGAAGGCCTGGCCCACTGCGGCGCCTGCCATACACCGCGCGGGCTGGCGTTCCAGGAAAAGGCGATGGCCGACGATGGCAGCCGCCAGTTCCTGTCCGGCTCGGTGCTGGAGGGTTGGTACGCGAAGAACCTGCGCAATGAGTCGACCGGCCTGGCCAGCTGGAGCGAGGGCGAGATCGTGGACTTCCTGCGCACCGGACGCACCGATCGCTCGGCGGCCTTCGGTGGCATGGCCGATGTGGTCGAGCACAGCACGCAATACCTGTCCGACGCCGACCTGCTGGCGATGGCACGCTACCTGAAGCAGCTGCCGGCGCGCGAAGGACGCAGTGCGCAGTGGTCGCCCGGTACCGACACCACCACCGCCGCACTGCGCAGCGGCGACTACCGTGTTGCCGGTTCGCTGGCCTATGCCGAGCACTGCCAGGCCTGCCACCGTGCAGATGGCCGTGGCATGCCGCGCGTCTATCCGGCGCTGGCCGGCAATTCGATCGTGTTCGCCGATGATCCCAGCTCGCTGGTGCAGGTGACCCTGATCGGTGGCCGCACGCCGCATACCCCGCATGACCGGATGGCCTTCACCATGCCCGGCTTCGAGCAGCTGCCGAATGCGCAGCTGGCACAGATCCTGACCTTCATCCGCAGCAGCTGGGGCAACCAGGCCAGCGCGGTCAGCGAAGTTGAAGTGGCGCGCATGCGCCGGGTGGTGCGCGACAAGCCGGTGCACTACGTTCCGCAGGAGACCGCACAATGAAGCGTTCGCGCACGCGTTCCCGCCTGCTGATCGGCAGTGCGATCACCCTCGTGGTGCTGGCCTGCGCCGGCACCCTCGCCTACCGTCATCTGTACCCGGACCTGGATGCCGCCGTGGCCAGCACGATCGATATCCTGGATGCGCAGGGCACGGTAGTCGGGCAGTACAACGTACCCAGCGCCGAGGAAATCGCCGGGCTCGGCAATGCAGAATCGGTGATGTTCGGCCGCCGGCTCCTCAACGAGACCGCGCGGCTGCTGCCGGACAATGTCGGCAACGATCTGAACTGCAATTCGTGCCACATGGCCGAAGGCAAGCGGCCGTTCGGCAACCACTACTTCAATACCGGCGGCGGTGCCTACCCGCGCTACATGCCGCGTCCGGGCAAGGAGATCGGGCTGACCGAGCGCATCAACGGCTGCCTGCAGCGTTCGATGAACGGCAAGCCGCTGGCCAAGGACGCGCCGGAAATGCGCGCCATGCTGGAATACATGACCTGGTTGAGCCGCCCGGTTCCCGAAGGCGCGCGCGTGGCTGCACCCAGCGAAGGACCGATCGACAACACCCTGACTCCCGACCCGATCCGTGGCCAGGCGCTGTACGCCGCGCAATGCGCTGCCTGCCATGGCGACAACGGCGAGGGACGGCGCGATGCCAGCGGTGACGTCGCCTTCCCGCCGTTGTGGGGTGATCACAGCTTCAACATCGGCGCCGGCATGGCGCGCCTGTACAAGGCCGCCGGCTTCGTCAAGCACAACATGCCACCGGCGGTGACCCGTGAGCCCCCGCTGGGACAGCAGGTGATGCCCGACCAGGATGCGGTGGACATCGCCAGCTACTTCATCAACCAGCCGCGGCCGGACTTCGCCAACAAAGCCAAGGACTGGCCACGCGATCCGAAACCGAAGGACGCGCGCTACTGAGGCAAGTGGCCGCCGGCACCGGCGGTCACACAACACGGTTCCTGCATCTTCGCGTCATGCCGATGTCATTGGCGCTGCCGACACTCCGGGGCTTCCCTCCCCTCAAGGTCCGGTCTCGATGCGAACGATTGCGCGCTTTCCCCGTGTCTCCCTGCTTGCCCTGCTGATCGCCCCCGCCCTGGACGCCCTCGCAGAAGCACCGCAGGGCGAGGCGGCCGAATCGCGCAGCAGCGATGCCCGTACCCTCGACCAGGTGCAGGTGATCGGTCAGGCCACCAGCTACGCCAAGACGTCGGTGCGTGCGGAAACGCTGAATCGGCAGACCGTGATGAGCAGCGTCAACGACGCGCTCAACGAAGTACCCGGCGTGGTGGTCAGCGAGGCCGATGCCACCGGTTCGTCGGTGTGGGGTACGCAGATCAGCATGCGCGGCTTCGTCACCAACCGTGATACCCAGCAGATCGGCACCACCATCGACGGCCTGCCCAATGGCGGCTCGGGCTACGGCGGCGGCTCGCTGGCCAACCGCTACATCGACACCCTCGACCTGGAAACAGTGGAAGTCAGCCAGGGCACTGCCGATATCTCCTCGCGCTCGAACGAGGCGCTGGGCGGCACGCTCAACTTCCTCACCAGCGATCCGCTGCAGGACAGTCGCCTGCGCTTCGTGGTCGGCGCCGGCGACAACGAGGCGCGCAAGTACTACGTGCGCTATGACACCGGCCTGCTCGGCGGCCACACCCGCGCCTGGGTCAGCGCTTCTTCCGCACGCGTGCACGACTGGATTGATGGCAGCGGCAAGACCAGCAACGACCACATCGCCGGCAAGTTCATCACCGAACTGGATCGCTGGACCCTGACCGGCTACCTGTCCTACAACGATGCCGACGAGCCGGAATACACCAGCGTCTCACCGAAGGGCTTCGCCACCAATCCGGATCGCGACAACCTGGTCGGCACCCTCACCGGCATTCCCTATCTGGACCAGAACTTCCGTTCCGGCTCGCGTGCGCTGCGCGAGAACACCTTCGGTTACCTGCGTGCGGCCTTCGACGGCGGCAACGGGTTCAAGGCCTCGGTGGCCGCCTACGGGCACCGCATGGAAGGTCGTGGCGACTGGCTGCCACCCTACCTGGCGCAGGTCAGCGATGAGGGTGCGGGCCGCCCCGAATCGGAGTATCTCGGCGGCAAAACCGTGTACGGCGGCAGCAACCGTGGCCAGATCTTCTTCGTCAATCCTGACGGCAGCGCTGCGCAGCGCCTGGCCAGCTGCACCCCGCGCCTGGGCTTCACCGCCGAATATGATCCGAACTGCTACGCGGGCAACGTGCTGGGCGCGCAGTCCTACCGCCACACCCACTACGACAACGACCGCATGGGCGTGACCGCCGACGTCGAATGGCGGCAGACCTTCGGTGCGATCGACAACACCATCCGTGGTGGCCTGTGGGTGGAAAAGCTGGACCGTTCGGCACGCCGCGACTGGCACCGCCTGCTCAACGTCGGCCAGGACATCGCCTTCGACCATCAGCCGTACTGGGTGCAGTTCGAGGACAAGTACAAGGTTGACGAGCAGATGTACTACGTCGAGGACGTGGCCCGCTTCGGGCCGTTCAGTGCACGCCTGGGCGTGAAGCAGTTCTTCGTCGACCAGTCGCGCCGCCGCGTGATCGGTGCCAGCGAACACGTGACGTCCGATTCCAAGTCCGATCCGCTGCTGTCCACCGGCTTCACCTGGGCACCGGGCGTGGAAGGCATGGAACTGTTTGCCGGCTTCTCGCAGAACTTCGCCGCCATTCCTTCCGGCGTACTTGGCGAGACCGATCCGCAGCGCTTCCGTAATGTCGAACCGGAGACCGCCGACAACATCGAAGTCGGCATGCGCATCAGCCGCTGGCCGCTGACCGCCTCGGTCACCCTGTACAACATCAAGTTCGACAACCGCATCGTCTACCTGCCGGCCGGTTTCGTCAGCGGTATCGACTACCTGGGCGAGACCGATGGTGTCTATGAGAACTTCGGCGGTGTGGAAAGCAACGGCCTGGAAGCCGCATTCGGTTACGGCTGGGACAACGGCTGGCGGCTCAACGCGGCCTATACCTACAACCGTTCCAAGTACCTGGGCAGTGGCGATGCCGCACGCGACACCCAGCTGGGCATCGTCGACGGTGCCAAGGTGATCGGCCAGCCCGAACAGACCCTGGTGCTGTCGGCCGACTGGCAGGGTGAGAACTGGAACTTCGGCCTGTCCGGCCGCTATCTGGGCACCCGCTACCTCGACGCCGCCAACGTCAACAAGCTGCCCTCGGCCACCGTGTTCAACGCCAACATCGGTTTCGACCTGCAGGCGCTGTCGCCGCGCCTGAAGGGCATGGGCGCCAACCTGGTGGTGAGCAACCTCACCGACAAGCGGTATCTTGCAGGGGTGGACGGCCGCGACAACGCCTTCATCGGCGCCCCGCGCACCGTCGGCATCTCCTTCCGTGTGGACCTGTGAGTGAGCCCGTGACTGATATCGGCCGACGCCGGTTGTTGCAGGCCGGCGTTGCCGCCGGCCTTTCCCCGCTGCTGCCCAGCATTGCCCGGGCCGCAGCGATCGCACCTGCGGCGCAGACGCGCAGCCTCGAAGACCTGCAGCACGTCGTGGTGTTCATGCAGGAGAACCGCTCGTTCGACCACTACTTCGGCACGCTGCCGGGGGTACGTGGTTTCGGCGACCGCTTCGTGGCCCCGGCGCCGGCGCTGCAGGCCGGTGGCCGCACCCGCAGCCTGTGGCTGCAGCCCGACGCGAGCGGCACGCGCGCGATCGCACCGTTCCCGCTGGATACCGCCGCGCACTTCGGCTACATGCGGGTGGAGGGCACACCGCACACCTGGCCCGACGCACAGCGGGCCTGGGACCACGGGCGCATGGGCCAATGGCCGAAGGCCAAGCAGAACCACTCGATGGGCTACTTCCAGCGCAGCGACCTGCCGTTCCAGTTCGCGCTGGCCGATGCCTTCACCCTCTGCGACGCCTACCACTGTGCGATGCAGGCGGGCACCAACCCGAACCGGGTGTTCCTGTGGACCAGCCACAATGATGCACACGCGCGTGCTGGCGGCCCGGTGATCGCCAACTCGCACGACAACTTCCCCGAACAGGGCGGACACCCGGCGTCGTACCGCTGGACCAGCTATGTCGAGCGCCTGCAGAAGGCGGGCGTGTCCTGGCAGATCTACCAGGACATGGCCGACAACTTCACCGACAATCCCCTGGCCGGCTTTGGAGCCTTCCGCCAGGCCCACCGCGCAGCGCCAGGACATGACCCGCAGCTGCGCGCACGCGGTGTCAGCACGCGTGGCCTGGTGCAGTTGCGCCAAGACGTGATCGATGGGCGCCTGCCACAGGTCAGCTTCATCATCGCCGATGCGGCCGGCAGTGAGCATCCCGGCCCATCCAGCCCGGCCCAGGGCGCGGCCTATACCGCGCGCGTACTGGATGCGCTGACCGCCGATCCGCAGGTATGGAGCCGCACCGCGCTGCTGCTGATGTTCGATGAGAACGACGGCTTCTTCGACCACATGCCCCCGCCGGCACCGCCTTCGCCTGTGGATGGCGGTTGGGCAGGCACTTCTTCGGTCAGCACCGAGGGCGAGTACCACCGCCATCCGGCACCGGGCGACGAGAAGTACGACCTCGCCGAACTGCGCGGCCGCCCGTATGGGCTGGGCCCGCGCGTGCCGCTGTATGTGATCTCGCCGTGGAGCCGCGGTGGCTGGGTCGATTCGCAGGTGTACGACCACACCTCGGTGATACGGCTGATCGAACGCCGCTTCGGCGTGGCCGCACCGGACATCTCGCCGTGGCGCCGCGCGGTCTGCGGTGACCTGAGCAACGCCTTCGACTTCGCCCAGCGCGATACCCGCCCGTTCGTACGCGGCCTGCCCGACGTGAGCGCGGTGGCCGCGCGTGCCGCCGCCCTGCCGGGACGCACCGTGCCCGCGTTGCCGGAGGGATTGAAGCCGGCGAAACAGGAAAGCGGCGTACGCCCTGCGCGTGCCCTGCCCTATCGGCCGCAGGCATCCATCGCTGCGGTGGACGCCTCGGGCGTGGATCTGACGTTGTCCTGCGAAGGTGCAGCGGCAGTGCTGCATGCCTACGACCGGCTACGGCTGGATGCGGTGCCACGCCGCTACACGCTGTTGCCCGGTACGCCGCTGCGCGAGCGCTGGCCGCTGGATTCACAGGGCCGCTATGACCTGTGGCTGCTCGGCCCGAACGGCTTCCACCGCCATTTCCAGGGTGCGGCCAAGGGGCCTGCCGTGCAGGTTTCAATCGATCGTGCGGATGGCCAACTGCGACTGCACCTGCGCAACCTGGGTGACAGCGCGCAGCAGGTGCGTGTGCAGGCGGGCGCCTATGCCGGGCACATGCCGGAGCAGACGGTGGCACTGCCGGCGCGCGCAGAGACTTCGTTGGCGTGGGATGCAACGCCTACCGCCGGCTGGTATGACCTACAGGTCAGCGCAGGTGAAAATGTCCTGCGCCTGGCCGGCCGTGCCGAGGACGGGCGCCCCGGCACCAGTGACCCGGCGATGGGCAGCGAACCACTGCGGTTCGAGCACGATTGAAGGATCTCTGTAGAGCCGAGCCCATGCTCGGCTGCTTTTCCGGTCAGTTATCAAAGAGCAGCCGAGCATGGGCTCGGCTCTACAGGGTAGACCGGTAGATTCAGGCCTCCTGCAGCCCTGGCCGGCCATGCTCCACCGCATAGCGCTTCCAGCTCTGCACCGCGCCATTCGGCTGCATCACGGTATTCAAGGTCTTCATGTCGCCGATCCACGCATCGCGGGTGACATCGCACAGCACATAGCCCCGCTTGTCGGTGGTCGCCTTCAGATAAGGGCTGTGCGCAAGCTGATTCCCGGCATACGCATCCACACCTTGGCCATCGGCGCCGGAGGTGATCGACGTGGCCAGGAACTCGCTGGAGATCACGCCCGAGTCACGATGGTCCTGCACCAGATCGCTGGCATAGTGGCGATGCGCGTCGCCGCAGGCGGTCACCACGTTGCCGAAGCCCACCTTCTGGATGTGATCAAGCAGGCGCCGACGGCTGTCCAGATAGCCTGACCACTGGTCGTCGGACGACTGCACCACGCCGTCCTTCTCGCGCATGTAGTTGCCCAGCGCCACCTGGTGGGCGATGGTGTGCCAGCGCGGTGCGGCATCGGCCAGACCGTCGAACAGCCAGCGCTCCTGCTTCGCCCCCACAATGCTGCGCTCCGGCGATTCCACGTCCTCACGCATCGCCATGTTCACCTGCTTGCTCCGGTACTGGCGGGTGTCCAGCAGGTGCAGATCCATCAGCGTGCCGTAGCGTGCGCGTCGGTACATCTGCATGTGGCCATCGCGCGGGAATGCCGAACGGCGCAGTGGCATGTTCTCGTAGTAAGCCTGGAACGCCTGTGCGCGGCGCAGCAGGAACACTTCGCTGGGCGTGTCATCCTGGTCTTCGGCACCGGCCCAGTTGTTGTCCACTTCATGGTCATCGAAGGTGACGAACCACGGTGCCGACGCATGCGCGGCCTGCAGGTCGGCATCGCTCTTGTACTGGGCGTAGCGGCGGCGGTAATCGTCCAGCGTGTAGGTCTGCGGCCCGACATGATTACGCAGGTTGGTGAACGGCTGGCCGTTCATCTTCCGCAGGCCCGGCTGGCTTTCGCCTTCGTAGATGTAATCACCGTAGTGGAAGACGAAATCCAGCGGCTCCTCGGCAATGCGCCGCCACGCGGTGTAGTGGCCTTCTTCGTAGTGCTGGCAACCGGCCACCGCAAAGCGCACGCGATCCACCACGGCCGTAGCTGCGGGCAGCGTGCGGGTGCAACCGACCGCACTGGCGTGCCCGCCTACGGTGAAGCGGTACCAGTAGGGCCGTCCGGGCGCCAATCCATCCAGCTCCACGTGCACGGCGTGGCCGAGTTCGGGATGCGCCATCGCCGCCCCCTGGCGTACCACCATGCGCATGCCTTCGTCCGCTGCCAGCTGCCACTCGACCAGCATCGGCCGGGTCGGCATGCCACCGCCGAACACCAGCGGTTCGGTCGCCAGGCGCGTCCACAGCACCATGCCATCGGCCGAGGGATCGCCCGAGGCCACGCCCAGGGTGAAGGGTGTGCTGGCAAAGCGCGGCTTGGCCAGCAGGTTGCGCGGGTTCAGCGCGGTGGCATCGGCCTGCGCGGCCAGCGCGTGTGCCGTGCCCATCCAGGCACCGGCAGCGGACAGGCCGGCCAAGGCCAGGAATCGCCTGCGATTGATCGTCTCCACGGCTGTGCCCTCAGTTGTAGATGATGTGGAAGTAGAAGAAGCGGCCGTAGTCGTCGATCTCGGTACGGAAGCGCCCGTTCGGGCCGGTGCTGTAGGTCGGCTGGGTGTTGAACAGGTTCTTGGCCTCGTACTTCAGCGTCACGTGCTTGCTGACCTTGTGGCTGAAGCCCATGTTGAAGGTCATGTACGGGTCGTAGTACGAATCCAGCCACTGCGTGTCGCCGAAGTCGACCAGCATCCGGCTGCGGTAGGTGCCGGACAGGCGCAGCTGCGCGCTCTTCCACGGCATGCGCCAGATCACTGAACCATTGAGCGACCAGTCCGGCTGGTACAGCAGGCGGTCCAGGCGACGCTCGGTGCCATCACTGATGCGGTAGTTGGTCTGGCCTTCCAGCCGCGTGGCGTTGAAGTACATGTCGAAGCGCTGGCGGCCCCACTGCAGGTTGCGGTTGGCCACCGCGAACTCGACGCCGCGCAGCTTGGACTCGTCGGTATTCATCGGCTGGGTCACCCGGTAGCGGGTGTCACCCACGTTCTCGAAGGTGGTCAGGGTGTAGATATCGTCCTTGATCACCTTGTCGAACAGCGCCACCGAGACCAGGCCGTTGTTGCCGTTGAAGTACAGGTCCCACGCCAGGTCGATGTTGGTGGAACGGCGCGGCTGCAGATCCGCATTGCCCTGCTTGATGGTGCAGAAGCCCCTGCCCTCCTCGTCATCACCACAGCTGGTGCTGGTGGCCTGGGCGATGTTGCTCGGCGTCGGCCGGCCCAGCGTGCGGCTGGCGGAGAAGCGCAGGCGCTGGTCCTCGCTCAGCTTGAACGTCGCATTCAATGAGGGCAGCAGGTTGTTGTAGCCACCGCTCGTGTTGCGGAAGGCGGAGGTATACGTAGTGCCGCCATCATCGCTGAACGGGCTGTAGGCATCGAATCGGGTGTGGTCGTAGCGCAGGCCGCCGATCAGCAGCAGCCGGTCCCAGGCGTAGTGCGCGGATGCATAGGCATTGGTGATGTCCTCCACGTACTTGTAGTCGCTGGTGAAGTTGGCATTCGGATAGGCCTTGTTGTTGCTGCCCAGCGTCGGCGCCAGCTCCTCGTTCCACTTGCGGTTGTCGATCAGCGGGAAGCCCGGCACGCTGCCCAGCAGCGTCGAACCCGGGTACAGGTAATCGTTCAGTGTCGCGCTGCTCTTGTAGTAGTCGAAGTCGATGTCCTGCCAGATCTTCAGGTGGCGGTACTCGGCACCGGCGGCCAGGCCGAAGCCGCGCGCATCGGCGTCGATGTTGTAGCTGAAGTCGGCGCGCAGGTTGTCGATGCTCTCCTTGGCGTCGCGCGGCGAGACATAGGCCTGTGCCGGGTTGAGCTTGAACGCCGAGCTGGTCAGCAGGCTGGAATCGGAAACGGCCACCGCGTTGGGGAAACCGTGGCTGTCATTCTCGTAATCGACGAACAGATTGCTTGGGTAGGCGCGCACCCCCCAGTAAACCTGGTTGTTGTGGAAGGTCTCTTCGGTGTGGCCACCGCGCAGGGTCAGCCGCGAGCGATCACCGATATCCCAGTTGAAGCTGGCGATGGCACCGCGGTTGTTGCGGTCCCAGCGGTCGTGCCGGTTCTTGATGTAGATGCTGTTGATCTGGGTGGTGCCGCTGTCCTCGGTCTGGTCGCGGATCGGAAACTTGGCATTGCCGTACAGATCGGTCTTGTTCATCGTCGAGTTCTCGTAGAACCGGTACGAGTACAGCAGCAGCGATGCGTAGAACGGATCATCCGAGGGCTTCCACTCAAGCTTGGCAGAGCCACCGAAGTTGGTGATGAAGTTGGTATAGGTTCCGGTGCTGAAGTTGCCAGGCGCACGCCGCCCGTTCCAGCCCTTGGCCTCGTCCGGACCGGTGGTACCGTCGGTGAGGTATTTGCCAGCGTCGTTGTAGTAGTAGTTCGACTCCACCCAACGCTTGATGCTGTTGCGCGAACGCTGCTCATAGCGCGCCACCGCAACGATGCCGAATTCCTGGTCGGCGCCGAACTGGTTGGAGAACACCATCTTGGCGCTCTTTCCGAAGTGGCCCAGGGTCTCGTGGTTGCCGCCAGCACTGCGCTCGACGTTGGTCTCGGCGGTGGAATAGATGCCCGCCACATCGGCAAACACGTACTTGCCGGAACGGTCGAAAGCACTGCGGCTGATGATGTCGATCACGCCGCCGATCGCATCCGGTGCCTGCTCCGCACTGAAGCTCTTGTAGATGTCGGTACGGGTGCCGATGTCGCTGGGAATCAGCTGCAGGTTGTTCATTCGCTCGCCGGAGCCACTGCCTCCCACGCTGGCAATCGCGATGCCATCGATGGTGGTGTAGTTGAGGTTGGCCTGTACGCCGCGCACGGTCACGTAACGTGGCTCACCGGCATCCTCTACCGCACTCAGGCCTGGAGCGGCCATCAGGCTCTCGGCCAGGGTCTCGTCGCCATAGCTGTCCATCTCGTCGTAGACCACCGAATCCTTGATCACCGGCGACGACTTCTTCTGGTCGATGACCTCATGTGCGGCAATCACCTTCACCGTGCCCAGGGTCGGCGCTACCACCGCCTCGGCCTCGCGCGGCCTCGGCGCGGCCGGCTTCGGTTCGTTACGTGCTGGCGCCGGATCGATGGCGATGACGTTGCCATCGACCACGGTGTAGCCCAGGCCGGTCCCTGCCAGCAGCGCGTCCAGCGCCTGCTTGACCGTGGCACCGCGCGGCACCGCACCGGCCATGTGCACTTCTCCACTGCCCGAATACAGGAACTGCACACCGGAACTGCGCGACAACTGCTCCAGTGCACGTGCCAACGGCTGCGCCGCGATCGGCGCCGAAACGCGGGCCTCAAGGCCATCGGCAATGGCCGCAGCCGCCAGCGGCACGCTGCAGGGAGACAGGGCGAGGATGATCGACAGGTAGAGCGTGTTGCGCATCACGGGTCCTTGGAAGAGAGAAGGCAGCAGGTGCCGCTGCGTAGCTCGGCAGCGGCTTCTCCCAAGTAAGAGCCCGCATCCACCGAAGTGGAGAACACGGATTCGATGAATTTTTTCTGACAGTCCACGGCCACGTCGGCCTCAGCGGCTGCCAACCCGCACGGTGTTGCCTTCGCGCCTCACCACCAAGCGCGGGTCGCGTTCGAGGAAGGCCTGCAGCGCACCGATGCGATGCGCATCGAGACTGCCCGACAACCGGGCCGATGCCGCGCCTTCGTCCAGCACGCGTACCTGCACCTGGTTGTGCCGGTTGAAGGCAGCGGCCACCTCATCCAGCCGCTCGTCGAGGAAGGACACTTTGCGCTGCTGCCAATCCAGCAGCATCGACAATGGCAGGTCCAATGACTCGACCACATGGCTGCGCGCGTCGACCTGCACCACCCGGCCTTCGCCCAGTTGCGCAAGACGCCGGGCGTCCGCACCCTGGCTCCATACCTCCACCTCGCCGGAGACCACGCCGATGCGCGTGCTCTGCAGCCGTCGCGATACATCAAATACCGTGCCGATGTCCCGGATCTCCAGGCCGTTCACCTGCACCTCGAACGGACGGCGGTCGCGGGCGATGTCGAACGTGGCCTCCCCCTTCAGCAGCTCCACCTTGCGGCTGAACCAGCCCATGCGTACCCGCAGGCGGCTGTCCGCGTTGAGCCGCACCTGGGTCTGGTCGGGCAGCACCAGGTCGCGAAGTTCACCCTGTCCGGCACTGTAAAGCTGCTCGGTGGGCATCACCTGCGGAACCAGGCCCACGCCGAGCAGGGCGATACAGGCTGCGGCAGCCGCCACCCACCGGCGCGTACGACCGCGACGCGGCACAGCGCGCAACGGCGCGTGCACGCTACCGAACAGCGGTACCACCTTGGCGGCGACCTGCCGCGGTGGAACCGCCGCCTCGTCAGCCAACGGCGATTGCAGCGCCTCACCCACCTGCCGGTGCAACGCGAGGGCGTGCATGTAGGCGCGCACATGCTCGGGCGAGCGCTTCATCCAGTCCAGGAACGCGACGCGCCCGGCCTCATCCAGCGCCCCCTCGCGATTGCACAGGAACCAGTGAGCTGCCTCACGGGCGACCTCGTCGTCAGGCCTGCGCGATGGATACCGGTTCATGTGAGCTCCCTGGCGCCCAGCGCCTTCCTGCAGGCCTCCAGCCCCTTGCCGATATGCTTGCGCACCATGTGCACCGACACCTGCAGCTGCTGGCTGATTCCCGGGCAGTCCAGCCCGTCGCGGTAGTGCAGCTCCATCACCCGCCGCGTGGTTGCCGGCAGTCGTGCGATGGTGCTGCGGATATCGTTCCAGCGCTGCGCACGCTCGAATTCACCTTCGATGTCTTCTTCGCTTTTCAGCACTTCGGCCAGCAGGTCGACGTCTTCCAGCGGCGGCACCGACGACCGCGCGCGCGCGTGCTCGCGCGCCAGGTTGGCCGCCACGGTGAACAGGTAGGCTTCCGGGTTCTCGACCGCATCGGCGTCCTCGCCGGTGCTGCGCAGCAGGCGCAGGTAGACCTCCTGCGCCAGGTCTTCGGCATCCTCGCTGGCCGAACCGCGACGCAGGAAGAAGCCACGCAGCAGCCGGCGCCGCAGTTCGTAGCTCTTCTCCCAGATCCTCACGCTGTTCACGGCCGGCCAACCACCCCGAGGCTGGAAAGCCCCGCAGGGTGACGGCCGAGGATGACAGTGACGTGTCAGCAATCGGCGGGCAATCGCTAGAATGCGGCCCCTGCAATGTCCCGGCAGCCCGCACAAGGAGTGCTCCCATCAACGCACGCACCGCCATCAACACCCTCAGCAGCCTGCTGTTCCTGCTGCTGGTCGCCCACACCACCGCCTACCAGCAGCAGATGTGGCCACCCAGCCGGGTCATCCATGTGCATCCGGTGATCGTCGTCCTCGCCTATGCGCTAGGTGTGCTCACGCTGCTGCTGTGGATCGGCGGCCGTCGTGCACCGGAACCCGCCCAACGTCTGGCGCGCTGGCTGCCCATCGTCGCCTGGTGCCTGCTGGGCGTCGGCGTGGCGATCATCCCGGTGTTCCTGCCTGGGCTGTCCCCGGCCTGATCAGCGGCCGTGCCCAGCGCATCGGCCCATGATACGGCGCGCAGCACCAACCCTTGCTTGCCAGAGACCCAAGCCCCGCCCGCCTACCGAAGCCTAGGGGGCAGGCCTACGCTTGTCTTCTCGGTGGCCACCACGGTCGCCCTTCGCGTCACGGCCCCCGCCGTTGCGACCCCGCTCCAGTGCTGTGCGCCCTGCCGGTGTTGTCGCCCAGGCAGAAGTCCGACCGGCGCCCTCTGGAGACAGCCATGAACCAAGCCCTCACTCCCTTCGATACCGACCCACTGGAAACCCAGGAGTGGCGTGAATCGCTGGAGGCGGTGATGCAGGCCGGCGGCCGGCCGCGCGCGCACTACCTGATCGACCAGCTGAGCGATCTGGACGCGCAGCAGCACGGCGACCTGCATACCCGTGCCTGGACCGCCTACGTCAACACCATCCCGCCCGAGCGCCAGCCAGCCTACCCGGGTGACCTGGCCATCGAGCGCCGCCTGAATGCGATGATCCGCTGGAACGCGATGGTGATGGTGCTGCGTGCCGGCAAGCATTCCAACGTCGGCGGCCACATTGCCACCTACCAGTCGGCAGCGGTGATGTACGACGTCGGCTTCGATCACTTCTTCCGTGGCCGCACCGACACCTTCGACGGCGACATGATCTACATCCAGGGCCATTCGGCGCCGGGCATCTACGGCCGTGCATACGTGGAAGGCCGCATCGATCCGGCACGGATGGACAACTTCCGCCGCGAAGCCGGCCGCGAAGGCCTGTCCTCGTATCCGCACCCGCGCCTGATGCCGGAGTTCTGGCAGTTCCCCACCGTGTCGATGGGGCTGGGCCCGCTGACCGCCGCCTACCAGGCGCGCTACATGCGTTACCTGGAATACCGCGGCCTGAAAGAACACCAGGGCCGCAAGGTCTGGGCCTTCCTCGGCGACGGCGAGATGGACCAGCCCGAATCGCTGGCGGCAATTTCCCTGGCCGGCCGCGAGCGGCTGGACAACATCGTGTTCGTGGTCAACTGCAACCTGCAGCGCCTGGACGGTCCGGTGCGCGGCAACGCCAAGGTCATCCAGGAACTGGAAGGCACCTTCCGCGCGGCCGGCTGGAACGTGATCAAGCTGATCTGGGGCAGTGGCTGGGACGACCTGCTGGCCCGCGACCACAGCGGCCTGCTGCGCCAGCGCATGATGGAATGCGTGGATGGCGACTACCAGACCTTCAAGTCGCAGAGCGGCGCCTACGTGCGCGAACACTTCTTCGGCCGTTACCCCGAGCTGCTGGAGCTGGTCGCGCACATGAGCGACGACGACATCTGGGCGCTGGCACGTGGTGGCCACGATCCGCAGAAGGTGTACGCCGCCTACCAGCAGGCGGTGAACACCAGCGGTCGGCCGACGGTGATCCTGGCCAAGACGGTCAAGGGTTTCGGCATGGGCGAAGCCGGCGAAGGCCAGAACATCAACCACCAGCTGAAGAAGTTGAGCGCCGATGCGGTGCGCGCCTTCCGCGACCGCTTCAACCTGCCGGTCAGCGACGACCAGTTGGAGGAAATGCCCTATCTGCGCCCGGAACCCGGCAGCGCCGAGGCTGCCTACTTCGCCGAACGCCGCCGCATCCAGGGTGGGCAGCTGCCGGCGCGCCTGGCCAAGGTCGATCCGCTGCCGCTGCCGCCGCTGTCCATCTTCAACACCCAGCTGCAGGGCAGCGGTGATCGCGGCCAGTCCACCACCATGGGCTTCGTGCGCATTCTCACCAGCCTGCTGAAGGACCCGGAGCTGGGCAAGCTGGTGATTCCGATCGTGCCCGATGAATCGCGCACCTTCGGCATGGAAGGCCTGTTCCGCCAGATCGGCATCCACTCCTACCTGGGCCAGCTGTACACCCCGCAGGATGCCGGCCAGCTGAGCTATTACAAGGAAGCCAAGGACGGTCAGATCCTGCAGGAAGGCATCAACGAATCCGGTGCGATCTGCTCATGGATCGCCGCCGGCACCGCCTACAGCAACCACGGCCTGGCCACGATTCCGTTCTACATCTTCTATTCGATGTTCGGCCTGCAGCGCGTCGGTGACCTGGCCTGGGCCGCTGCCGATGCGCGTACCCGCGGCTTCCTGCTTGGTGCCACGTCGGGCCGCACTACGCTGATGGGCGAAGGCCTGCAGCACGATGACGGCCACAGCCACGTGCTGTCGTCGGTGATTCCGAGCTGCGTGTCCTACGACCCGACCTTCAACTACGAGCTGGCGGTGATCATCCACGACGGCCTGCGCCGCATGTACGTCGAGCAGGAAGACATCTACTACTACATCACCGTGCTCAACGAAAACTACCCGCAGCCGGCACTGCCGGAGGGCGTGGAAGCGGGCATCCTGAAGGGTCTGTATCTGCTGCATCCAGCAGCCGCCGATGCTGCCTCGCAGCCTCGCGTGCAGCTGATGGGCAGCGGTTCGATCCTGCGCGAAGTGGAAGCCGCGGCACAACTGCTGCTGCAGGACTTCGGCATCGCCAGCGATGTCTGGAGCGCTACCAGCCTGACCGAACTGCGCCGCGACGGCCTGGCCGCCGAGCGCTGGAACCTGCTGCACCCGGCCGAGGAACCGCGCGTGCCGTACGTGCAGAAGTGCCTGCAGGGCCACGAAGGCCCCGTAGTGGTGGCCACCGACTACATGAAGATCGTCGGCGACCAGATCCGTCCCTTCATCAACGACCGTCGCTTCACCGCACTCGGCACCGATGGTTTCGGCCGCTCCGACACACGTGAATCGCTGCGCACGTTCTTCGAAGTGGATCGCCACTTCATCGTGCTGGCAGCCCTGAAATCGCTGGCTGACGAAGGTCGCATCGAACGCGCGCGGATGCAGGAGGCCATCGACAAATACGGCATCGACACCGGCAAGCGCGACCCGGCCGCGGTGTAAGGCTGCCGGTGCCATGCCCGTGGATTTCTTCCCCATGGGCATGGCGCAGGCGGCGCCGCTACGGTATCCGCTTGAACAGGTTGGTCTGCAGGATCGGTGTACCGTCGTGACCGTAGAACGCCTTGGTCTCGGTCATCGTCGTACGGTCGGCCGCCACGGTATAGATGCGGGTGGAGGCCGGCGTACCGTGGTCCACCAGCTGCATCACCAAAGTGTTCGGCGCCGGCAGTTTCAGGTTGGCCTTGTCCGCGCCGTAAGTGCCGGACAAGGTCCCCGGCGTGCCGTCCAGCGCCAGCGTGCCGTCGGACTTCATGGTCTTGCCGTCGTGCAGGACGATGTCCACGTGTGAACTCCAACGCCCCGCACCGGCGTCCTTGAACTCCAGCACCACGTGCTTCGGGCGCTGCGCTTCGGGAAGCGCAGACGTGGCGATATCCAGCGACCAGCGCCCCAGCAGCGGTGAGGGCGAAGCTTCCACTGCCAGCGCCGGAACGGCGGAGAGCGAAAGCGCAGACAACAACACAGCGGACAACAGTTTCATACGTTGCTCCGTTCCAGTGAAGAAAGCGCTGCGTAACGCGTGGTGGGGGGCAGCAGGGCGAATGCTGCACGCCTGCGGCAGGGGGTGCAAGCCACTCGCTGAATGCCTGACCACCCGTCATGTCAGGACGATGTCACACAGGGGTAGTAGAACGATCCAGCATCTCCGGCTCTTCCCCCCAGCACACGGCGTTGAACGCGCAGCCCTCGCCACGGCACCTCTATGCCGCCGGCCACTTTGCCCGCACCCTGGTCTGGTCGTTCGTGGATCTGGTGCTGGGCTACTACCTGCACGCCCGGCTGGGGCTGTCGGCGGCCCACACCGGCCAGCTGCTGGCCATTTCACTGGCCTACAGCAGCCTGCTCGATCTGCTGCTGGCCGCCGTATTCAGCCGCCTGCGCAACCAGCAGCGCCTGGCCCTGCGCCTGCAGCTCATCGGCGGGCTCGGCACGGCGGCCAGCGCCTGCCTGTTGTTCAGCCCGGGCAACGCGGCCGAACCTGCCTTCCTGCCATTGCTGGTCGCATCATTGCTGTTCCGTAGCTGCTATGCGGTCTACGACGTGGCGCAGAACGCATTGACTTCGTTGCTGCCGCGTGACGAGGACGAGGCCATGCGCTATGTCTCGACCCGCGCCGTGGTGGTGCCGATCTCCAAGCTGTGCGTCGCCTCGACGCTGTTCGGCGTGGTCGGTGCGCCTGCGTCCCAGGGTAGTGGCGACGCGTTGCTGATCTGCATGATCATCGGCGTGCTGATCACGGCTGCCGCGCTGCCCTTGGCCTGCGTCGCCGCGCCCTCACGGCCGTCCGCAACCAGGATGCCCGGTGCTGTTGCCCTGCCCCTGCCGGCGCTGCTGCCGGTTCTGCTGGCCGCAGCGGCAGAGACGGCACTGGTAGGCCTGGCCGGGCGTCTGTTCCCCTTCGCCGAACACGGGGCAGCACTGACCTTCGCGATGGTGGCGGGCATGGTACTTGCCCCCTGGCTCTGCCTGCGCCTGCGTTCAACGCTGCACAGCGAGACCGGGATGCTTGCGCTGATGTCGGTGCTGGCCGTCGCCACCGTTGTCGTGTACCTGACCATCCCCTCCACCCCCATAGCGATTGCATGTGCCGCCATCCACGGGACGGCGGTGGCCAGCGTCGGCCTGGTGCTGTGGCGACGCACCGCGCTGATCGCCCGTCGCCATGCCATCCATTGCGGACGCGACGATGACCTCAGCTGTTTTGCACTGCTCACCGGAACCATGAAGCTATCCATCGCGGCCTCTTCGTTGCTGCTGGGCGAAGTGCTGCCCGGTATACAGGCGGGCGATCCGAGCACCGCGGCCGCTCTGGTCTCGCTGGTCGGCGCCGGCAGCCTGCTTTCGCTGGCCGCATTGGCCTGGCCCATCCCGCCAGCACGTACCGAGGGCCTGCGCCCGTGAGTCTGGCCCCCACATCGCGGCTGCGCCGCAAGCCGCTGATCGCACTGGAGGCCGACCACAAGCGCATCATCTGGCTGTTGCGCACGATGGGCGCCGTTCCCCGCATCACCATCGCCCACCAGCTGGGCATGCACAACGGCGCGTTGACCCGACTGGCGCGTGAACTGCTGATGCTGGAAGTGATCGAGGAACAGGGACAGCTGTCCGATGGCCAGCGTGGCCGTCCCTCGGTGCCACTGGCGCTGTCCGGTCGGGGCGGCTATGCCGCCGGTGCCACGGTGCATCCGGGTTGGCTGGAGATCGCACTGGTGGATTTCGCCGGCCAGGTCATCGCCCGTGATGCCACCGCGTTCGACAGCGCAGATCCCCACGATTTCGTGCATGCCGTGGACCAGCGCCTGCGCAGCCTCACCAGCAGCACCGGACTGATGCGCGCGCGCTTTCTGGGCCTCGGTGTGGCCGTTCCGGGGCCCGTGGTCGAAACCGGTCCGGCACGCCGGCATGCGGTGGACTGGCTGCATGGCTGGCGCGATATCGACAACGACCAGTTCTTCGAAGACTACTTTGGCTTTCCGGTCTGGGTGGAGAACGATGCAACCCTGGCGGCGCTGGCGGAATACTACGACAGCGGGCTGATCCGCGACTGCGCCTCGGCGCTGCTGCTGTATGTCGGCCACGGCGTGGGTGGCGGCGTGATCCACCGGCGTGATGTGATGCGCGGTGAATTCGGCAATGCCGGCGACATCGGTCGCTTGTTCCGCATGGACGCACCGCGTCCCTCGGGCATCGACCTGCTGGCCACGTTGCGCAACGCCGGCGCTGGAATTCCTTCGCTGTTCGAGCTGGAGGCCTGTCTGGACAGCCATGCCGGCATCATCAGTGCCTGGGCCGAACGCGCGGGCAACCAGCTGGGCGCGGCGGCCAATACCGGCGTGGCCTGGCTCGATCCAGGCGCTGTGATCCTGTCCGGTTCCCTGCCCCGCCAGGTACTGGAAGCGTTGGGGCAACACCTGCAGCAGCCGGCACGCTGGAGTAGCGCGCTGGACAGCCTGCGCCTGCCGCAGGTGCATGTGTCCCGGCTGGGAGGATCCGCGGTATCGGTGGGCGCGGCACTGCTGCCGATCCACCAGCTGGGCGCCGACGCCATCGTTTAATTGTTTATTTCCGCCGAAGTAAACAATTCCGTCATCGCCGGGACCTACCGTGCAGCGGTCCCCCTTCCCTGCATGGCCGCCCTCCGATGAACATCAGCCCCTTGGTCCTGGGAATCTCCCTGGCCTTGATATCCCTGCACGGCAACGCTTCTGCGCAGGACGCCCCGGTCCAGAACAAGGGCAGCGCCGACGCCGCAACGCTGGATGCGGTGGTGGTCACCGGTGCGGCACGCACCCAGCGTCGTTTCGATGCGTCCTTCGCGGTCAATTCACTGAGCCGCGAAGACGTGCAGAAACTCGCACCGAAAAGCTACGCCGACCTGCTCGGCTCCGTGCCTGGTATCCATGTCGAGGCCACCGGAGGCGAGGTGCAGAACATCACCCGGCTGCGCGGCATTCCCACCGATCGTGGCTTCATCGCCTTCCAGCAGGACGGCCTGCCGCTCTACCAGGAGCTGGATGGCCACTTCTTCAATTCCGGCGACGGCATGAACCGGTTCGACGTGATGAACCAGCGGGTGGAGATCGTACGTGGTGGCCCGGCGCCGATCTATGCGAGCAGTGGCGGCGCCATCGTCAACAACATCCTGGCCGAGGGCTCGGAAGAGACCCACGGCAAGGCCCAGCTGACCGTGGGTGACACCGGGCTGTACCGCGGCGAGATGTACCAGTCCGGCGCCCTCGGCAAGGACACCTTCTATGCAGTCGGTGGGTTCCTGCGCCAGCACGATGGCTACCGCGACAACGGCTTCCCGAACGACAAGGGCGGACAGATCCGCGGCAACATCAAGCACTACTTCGACGACACCAGCTGGTTCAAGGTCAGCGGTACCTTCGTCGATGACCACAATACGTTCTACCTGCCGATCCCGGTCGCCGATCCGCGCAATCCCAGCGTTCCGCTGGACCCGTACATCGACTACTTCGACGGTACGCTGAACTCGCCGTCGCTGCGCAGCGTGAACCTGAAGTACCTCGATGGCGGCGGCGTCCTGCAGGGCATGAACCGCGACCTGGCTGATGGCCGGCACATGCGCTTCGGCAACATCGGCTTCCAGTACGAGAATACCGCCAGCGATTGGACGATCTCGCTGAAAACCGGCTACACCAAGGGTCGTAACACCTTCGACGCGCTGTACTCGACCACCAACCCGGTCGACGCACGCGCTTTCGCCAACGGCTATCTGGGCGCGGCCCGTACCGCCTTCGGTGCCGGCGTCGCGCGGATGGGCTACGCCCTGGCCGGCAGCAACGGGGCGAGCGCCTACGATCCCTATGCCGACTCCGGCCTGGTGATCTCGGCCCAGTACCGGGCCGCAGATTCGGACTTCTACTCCGGCCAGGCCGACGTCAGTGCGACGCGGCTGTTTGAAACGGCCTGGGGCAGCCACGATCTGAACATCGGCGCATACACAGCCTTCTTCGGCACCACGGCTTTCAGCCTGTACCAGGACATGCTGATGGAGATGCGCGGCAAGCCACGCCTGCTGGATCTGGTGGCCTACGGCAACGATGGCGCCCCGCTGGGCTATGTCACCGACAAGGGCACGCTGCGTTACACCACCACCCTCAATCGCGGCAAGGTCGATGCCCGCATGTTCGCGGTGTACGCCAATGACACGTGGACACTGACGGACCGCTTCAAGCTCGACGCCGGTATCCGCCATGAACGCTACCGCTATGAAGGCTATGCAGAGCAGACCGCGCAGGTCGACCTCGGCGACCGCAACACACTGGCCGACAACACCACGCGTCGGTTCACCGGTGTCGTCCAGAACCATCGCCTGGATCCGTCCGCGACCAACTGGACCGTGGGTGCGAACTTCGATTTCACCGCTTCGGTGGGCGCTTACGCCCGTGTGTCGCACATGGAGATCGTTCCCAACTCATCGGTGGCACGCTCGATCGATCCCACCATCGTGCAGACCCAGCTGGACCAGTACGAATTGGGCCTGAAGGCCGGATTCGGCCGGTCCTACCTGTACCTGACCGCGTTCTACACGAAGTTCGACCCGCTCAACGCCTCGTTCGTGGCGTTCAACCCGACAACCGGCCGCAATGACCAGTCGGTGCCGTTCATCGGTACCGCCGTCTCCAAGGGCATCGAACTGGATGGGCTGTTCCGGCCGCTGGACTGGTTCAGCATCGCCGGCTCGATCACGATCAGCGATCCGCAGTACGACAGCCTGCAGAACGATTCCGGCGCCGATCCGGCTGCCGTCAACGGCAAGCAGATCGTTCGTGAGCCGAAGCTCTACGGCAACCTCCGCCCGACCTTCAGCTTCCAGCACGGCCAGGACCAGTTCGAGACCTGGCTGCGTTATGACGTGGTCGGCAAATCCTATGTTGATCTGTTCAACCAGACGGCGCTGCCTGCCTACCAGACCCTGGGCCTGGGCGTTTCATGGAAGCGCGGCAACTGGGGCGCACAGCTGGTAGGCGACAACCTGACCAATGAAAAGGGACTCACCGAGGGCAACACCCGCACCGATGCCCTGGCCGGACAGGGTTCGGCCGAGGCAATCTATGGACGGCCGCTGTTCGGCCGCAACGTCCGCCTGATGGTGAGCAGGAGCTGGTGATGCATCAACGACTTGCCTTGTCCATTGTCCTGCTTGCCACGGCAGCGCTGCCGCTTGCGGCGACGGCCGACGACCGCGACAGCGCCGCGCTGGCCGCACGCCTGTTCCCGACCCTCATGCAGTTGACGCCCGATACATTGCCCGGTGATGCGCGTGCCCTCCTGGCTGAACGCATGCAGCAGCTGGCCCGCTGCCGGACCGCCACCTGCACGCTCGCGTCCGCACGCTGGACGCCCGCACAGGCAGGCCTGTTGACCGCAGCGGCTCCCGCGCACGCCGAGGCCATCGAACGGGAGCTGGCGGGCCTCAACAACATTCTCTCCGTCTATGGCCAGGGCCAGCCGCCCCGCTACGATGCCATCGACGGCCCGGTCGGCGCGGCGGGCAGCACGCGACTGGCCGGCGACGTCGCCATTGCCATGCAGATGAGCGAGGTGGACGCCAGCGCCGCCTACACCGCCTTCGATCACAGCATCGCGGTGGCGGTAGGCCTGCTCGATGCCAATGACCGCCTCGATGCGATCCGCTTCGAGCCCATCAGCGCGGGGATGAACGCCGCGCCGTTTGCGCGTGCGCGGCAGCTTGATTGGAATGCGCATCCGTACACCGCGATCATCGTGCTGGGCCAGGGACCGGATGAACTGACCACCCCGCTCAGCGCCGGCAGCAAGCTGCGCCTGAAGGCGGCCGCGCAGCGCTACGCGGCAGGTGATGCGCCCTTCCTCATCGTCTCGGGTGGTGCGGTACATCCGCGCGGCACCCGCAGCGTCGAAGCGGTGCAGATGCGCGAAGCGCTGATGGCACGCTTCGGCATTCCCGCAGATGCGATCATCATCGAGCCGTATGCCCGCCACACCACCACCAACCTGCGCAATGCAGCACGGTTGCTGGCGGCCCTGCAGGCACCGCCGCGGCAACCGGCACTAGTGGTCAGCAGTCCGTCGCATATCGATTCGGTCGCTAGCAGCGCCTTCAGCGAGCGCAACCGCCATGAACTGGGTTACGTTCCGGGCAAGGTCGGTTCACGCGTTTCGCCCTACGCGATCGCATTCGTGCCGGCTCCCGAATCGCTGCGCATCGATCCGATGGATCCGCTGGATCCCTGACCGACGCGACAGCATCTTCAGTAGCCGACCTTCACCGTGAACATCACGTTTCGCGGTGCCCCGTACCAGCCCTGGTTGTAGAAGCCGATCTGCGAATAGTAATGGCGATCAAACAGGTTGTTGACGTTGACCGCCGCCGACACATTGGAACTGAACTGGTAGCGCGCCATCAGGTTCACCAGTGCGTAGCTGGGCTGCTCCACCGGCACCCGGCGATTTCCGGGCGCGGTGGCGGTCTGGTACATGCGGTTCTGCCAGTCCACGCCACCGCCGATCGTCAGCCGGTCCCAGGTACCCGGCAGCCGCCAGGTGGTGAACAGCTTGAACAGGCTGCGCGGCTTGGCTGTGTTGATCGCACGGCCCTGCGCGTCCTGCGCGATGAAGGTGGTGAAGCTGGTACCCAGGCTCCAACCTGGCCGAGGTTCGCCGGCCAGTTCCAGCTCCAGGCCGTCCACGGTTGCGCCCTTCACCGCGCGGTAGGCCGCCTGCGTGCTGCCTTCGACCAGACCTCCGGTGGCCTCGGCGAGGTTGTCCTGCTGGGTGCGGAACAGCGCTGCCGACGCATTCAAGCGCTCCTGCAACCAGCTGCCCTTCAGGCCCAGCTCATAGCTGCGGCCGCTGACCGGGTCGAGGATCTGCCCGGATTCGTTGCGATTGTTCTGCGGCTTGAAGATACCGGTGTAGCTGGCGTAGGCGCTGCTGTAGCCGTTGAGGTCCCAGACCACACCGGCATACGGCACGAACTCGTTGCGGTAGCGGTACTTGCGCTTGCTGCCGAAGTAGACCTGGTCGGTCTCCCAGTTGCTCAAGCGGCCGCCGACGATCACATGCAGCGGATCCGCCAGCGACAGCCGTGCCACTGCATAGGCACCACTCTGCTGGTTGTCCAGATCATCGGCCTGGGTCTTGCTGCTGGCCCACACCGGTTCCGGCGTACCGGGCCCGTGCCAGTCCAGGTAGCTGGCCAACGGCGGCAACGGGGCCAGTGCGCGGTACTGCCCCAGTGCGATCTCGTCGCGTGAGCGCGACCAGCCGACGGACGCCGTGTGCTGGCGGCCGAACAGCTGGAAGGGACCGGTCAGGCTGACACTGACTGCCTCGCGGCGCACCGGGCCGTCGTAACGAGTGAAGCTGTTGCCATTGGGCATCGCCCCGGTAACCGGATCGGGATAGCCGCCCCGGTAGAGATGCTTCATCTCCATGTCGGTGTGCGAGCGGCTGTAGGACACGCGTGCCTGCCAGTCGTTCCCGAAGCGATGGTTGAAATCGAAGAAGCCGTTGCGGGTATCGGTGGTCATCCGTGCCCAGGGTGCGGTGGCCGATACCGAACGGTCGAAGCGGGTACGCGTGCCGTCGGCGTTGAACAGCGCGAAGCCGCTGCCGAAGCCACGATTGTCGTTGCCCTGGTAGGAGATACCGGCGATCAATCCGGTGTCCTCGCCCAGGTCCACGCTGACCACGCCGTAGAGCGTCTTGGCGGTGCTGTCCAGGCCAGCGGTGTAGCTGTCGCCCTCTGCCTGCGCGGCGACCACACGACCGCGCACACGCCCTTCCCGGCTCAACGGGCTGGACACATCCACCCAGGCGCGGCGCGCGTCCCAGCTGCCGAGGCTGATGCCACCACTGGCAGCAAAGTCACGCAGCGGGCGCTTGCGCACGTAGTTCACCGCAGCCGATGGATTGCCGGCACCGGTCATCAGGCCATTGGCACCACGCACGATCTCGATGCGGTCGTACACCACCATGTCCAGGTTGTTCTCGCCGAAGTTCCATGGCGACAGCACCGGCATCACCACGCCATCGAACTGGTAGTTGTCAATGTCGAAGCCGCGTGCCGAGAACGAATAGCGGTTGGCATCACTGCGCGTGACCGAAATGCCCGGAGCGGTGGCCAGCGCATCGGCGGTGCTGAGCAGGCCCCGGTCCTCGATCTGCTGGCGGGTGATGACGCTGACCGACTGCGGCGTCTGCCGCGAGGTCAGCGACAGCCCCGTCGCCGTGCCCATGGAATCGGTGGTGTAGGAACGCGAGGTTTCGGTGCTGCCATCGAGGTCGGCCGTGACCTGCACGGTGGGCAGCTGCGAGGTCTTCGCAGCGGGGGCGCGCTCGGCGCCGTGGGCAGTATTGAACAGCGCCAGGGTCGTGCCGATGGCGGTTGCCAGGGCGCGCGGGCGGATACAGGCGGGCATGGGAGATCCAGCAGGAGGGAAAGGCTGGATGAGAATTATTGTCATTTGAGCGTGAGCACAGGTATGCGCGGACGCAGCAGATGTATGCGCGCCGCCGATGCTGATCCGGAGTCAGCGCAGCTGGCTGGGCGCGATGCCGTAGCGCGCACGAAACGCGGTCGCGAAATTCGTGGCGTGCCGGTAGCCGACGAAATGCGCGGCCTGCTGCACGCTGCAGCCCTGCCGCAGCTGCTCGCAGGCCAGTTGCAGGCGATGCTCGCGCAGCCAGCCGAACACCGAGCACTGATACACCTGCTGGAACTTCAGGCGCAGGCTGCTTGGGCTCATGCAGGCCAGGCGCGCCAGATCCTCCAGGCAATGGTCTGCGGCCGGTGCCGCCTGCAGGCAATCGATCACCCGCTGCAGCATGCGGCGGTCACGTGCTGAAACACGCAGGTCCGGCGACGCCTCCGGCGCGGGTGCGCCCAGCGCCAGGGCCAGCATCTGCAGGCCGATGCCCTCGCACAGCAGTGCATGCATCGCGCCCTGCCAGATGCCCGACAACAGCTGGTCGGCGGCGTGCTCGAGGTGCCCGGGGACCTGCCAACCACGCAACCGCGGATGGCCGGTGCGGCGCGCGGTGGACAGCAGCTCGCTGATCATCGGGTCGTCAATCCCGGCGGGTGCGTCCAACGAGACATTCAGGCTGCGCATCCGCTGCCCTGCGGGATGAATCGCGGTCATCGGCGCGGTCTCGGCCAGCACCATCGCGCCGGCACCCGGGCTCATGCCGATCACCGCCTGCCCGGCCAACCGCGCCCCTGCGCGTCCCTCCAGCATGACGATCGCCGAGAAGGCCGGCGGCGACTCCGAGGTTGCCTCGAACGGCTGATGGGCGATCACGTCCGACAGCGCCAAGGTCATGCCCGGGCGCAGGCGACGCTGCTCCACCCTGCCCTGCACCACGCACTGTTCACCCGACGCGTCCACTGACGCCAGTGCTGGCAAGCGATAGCGGAAGCCGCTGCTGCGGCCCAGGCGATCGAGGTCGGCAAGGGTGAGGTTGAGCATGAGGGGCCTGCAGTGGATCGTCCGTCATTTTCATATGAGAACCGTTCTCATATCCAGCCCCTGCCGCAAGGCCCAATCCACCCTTGTCGATACAAAGAGTTACGTTATAACATTTCATGTCATTTTCACGGATCGTGCCATGCGTCGTCACCTGCTTGCTGCTGCCATTCTGTTTGCCGTCCACACCGCCCAGGCCGCGGACGAGCCCACCCTCCCCACCCTCCAGGTCCAGGCTTCCCAGCCCTCGCGCATCGACAGCCGGGTCACCGTCGACAACCCGCAGGCGCAGAACCGCACCCTCGGCGGCCTGCTCGAACATGTCTCCGGTGTGCAGAGCAGCGCCTTCGGGCCAAACGCGGGCGCTCCGGTCATCCGCAGCCTCAGCGGCAACCGCGTGCAGATCCTGCAGGATGGCCAATCCATTCTCGGCATGAACGCAATCAGCGGCGACATCAACATCCCCTTCGATCCGCTGTTCGTACGCAGTGTCACCGTCAACAAGTCCTCCAACACAGTGCGCTATGGCGGCAATGCGATCGGCGGCAGCGTGGAGATCGATCCGGGCCTGATCTCGCGCAGCATGGAAGACAAGGACCAGTCGATGGAACTGGTCCTGCGCAAGGGCTTCAATGCCGCCGACGCGCAGGGCTTCCGCATGAACTTCAACAACCAGCGCAACCTCTCGACCAACCTGCAGGTGTCGCGCCAGCGCATCTCGCACTACGACATCCCCGGCAACAGCAAGGCCAGTGTCTGCAACACCCGTTTGTTCCCACCGACCGGTGGTGTCAATTCGGCACTGGCCGACAGCTGCCAGAAGGAGGCGCGCGTCCAGCAGATCTACAACAAGGCCTCGCAGCCCTACATCGACCAGTTCATGACCGAGAACCCGGACTGGGCCGATGGTGATTTTTCGTTCTTTACCAACAACCCGACCTCGGTGTGGCAGCGCCGTACCTATATCAATCCGGTCAATCCTGCCTATGTCGCTGGCACGCCGTCGTACGTGCAGAAGCAGATCAACAATGATGTGACGCCCGATTACCATCACCGGTTGGGCAACAGCTACGCGCGCAACTCGCAGGTGGCGTTCGGGTCGACCCTGTTCTTCGACCGTGGCTACGTGGGGGTCAGCATCGATGCCAAGGACAGCGAGTACGGCGTGCCGGGGTTCTCGATGCAGAACCTGTCGTTCGGTTCCAACTACGCCAACGGGCTGCCGGTGGGGGTGGTGATCAAGCAGGAACGCTACGCATTGGAAGCCCTGCTGCACGATCCGCTGCCGTGGTTCGAGCGCGCCGAACTGCGTGTCTCCAAGCTGGACAACACCTCGGGCGAGCGGCTGGGCGCCACCCGGGCCAATGACTACGACTTCGAGAGCACCCAGGCCGAGCTGCTGCTCAGCCATCAGCGCGTTGGTCCGCTAAGCGGCCTGCTCGGCTTCAGCCACCAATCGCGTGATGTCACCGGCAACGGCTCGCTACGCTACCTGCCTGACGTCGACACCCGCAGCAACGCGGTGTTCCTGAAGGAAACGCTGGACTTCGGCTGGGCCAGTTTCGACGCGGGCGTGCGCCACGAGCGCGTCGACCATGAACTGCAGCCGAGCCGCTTCAAGACCGCGCGCAATGCCGCCAACACGAAACTGCAGGACCGCGACTACCGGCTCAACAGCTACAGCCTGGGATCGTACGTCGAGCTCGGTCCGTTGTTCGCGGCCAAGCTGCGCTACTCGTCCTCGCAGCGCGCACCGGAGATCAACGAGCTGTATGCGAGCAATGCTCACTATTCGGTGATGACCCAGGAAGAAGGCAACCAGAACCTCGAGCCGGAACGCGCGAAGAACCTGGAGCTGACCGGGCTGTTCCACATCGGAGGGTTCGAGCTGTCCGCTACCGCTTACCGCATGAGATACGAGAACTATCTCTACCTCGGATACTCCGGCCTGCAGACCGCCAACCGCCTGCCACTGAAGTACTGGAAGCAGACCGACACCACGGTGAAGGGCTTCGAGATCGACGCGTCGCAGGCATTGGAGCTGGGCCGCTACGGCACGTTGAACGTCTCCGCTTTCGCCGACCTGGTGAAGAACAAGGCCGACCACCCCGATTCGCTGCGTGCCCACAATG
The DNA here is from genome assembly GCF_004684085.1 of Stenotrophomonas maltophilia. Classification (GTDB taxonomy): domain Bacteria; phylum Pseudomonadota; class Gammaproteobacteria; order Xanthomonadales; family Xanthomonadaceae; genus Stenotrophomonas; species Stenotrophomonas maltophilia_AS. The sequence continues at coordinate 177,697 of NZ_SRHZ01000029.1, read as the reverse complement.
ACGGTGAGTATCTGCCAAACATGCCGACCAACCGCTACGGCGCCAACCTGCAGTGGCAACGCGAGGGATGGAAGGCGCAGCTGTCCAGCACCTACTACGACACGCAGAAGTACCTCGGCCGCAATGTCAGCGAGGAAGTGCCACTGGATGCGTTCAATCTGGTCGACCTGCAGGTCAGCCGTGAACTGCCGGTACGCAACAGCTACATCGCCGGCATGGAAGTGTTCGTCAACGGCAGCAATCTGCTCAATGAAGAAGCACGCCCACACAACTCGCCGCTGAAGTACATCGCGCCGTTGCCAGGACGTGGCTTCCAGGTGGGTGTGACGGTGAAGCTTTGATCAGGGATTGAACGAAACACGCCTGCAGGTGAACTGCCTGCAGGCACCCTGGACCAGAATCCTGGCTGGTTGCGCCTCGCCCCCCGCGTGATCCACCATCGGCAAAAAGGGAGATGGCGATGAAGCGGATGCGACTGGTTTCACTTGGGCTGTTGTTGTCCATCTCGTCAGGCGCGAGCGCTGCGTCTGCAATCACCTACGACAAGGATGGCCGCTACGGCTATTCGATGAACCAACGCTCATTGACCGCGGCGATGCAGCAGTCACTGCATTATTGCGCAGCGCGATCGCGCAATTGCGGTGAGTCCGCCAGTACCGCAAGCGAAGGCTATTCGGCCATTGCCACAGGCACGATTGCGTTGGGCTTTGCACTGGCTGAGAAGACGCCGGACGCCGCGCAGAAGAAGGCAGAGAGAATGTGCAGGGAGCGCGCCAACGATTGCGCGCTTGTCCTGTTGTGGCGGGAAACGCAGCCTCGCGATCTTGAACCGCCCGTACTCCCTGCGCCCGCTGCAGTGCCCGCGTCCCCTACCCGTTCGCTGCCCATGATCAGCACTGCCGAGTAGGCATGCGCAATTCGGCACAGGTCTGCCCTTCCGAGCACCAGATAAAGAAAAACGCCTGCAGATCGAGGATCTGCAGGCGCTTCTTTGTATCTGGCGGAGTGAGAGGGATTCGAACCCTCGATAGAGCTTTTGACCCTATACTCCCTTAGCAGGGGAGCCCCTTCAGCCGCTCGGGCATCACTCCGGGGTTTTTACCGCGTCTGGTGCGTTGCACCTCAGCGGGGCGTGAATCATAACGTTAATCGAGTGCGAAGGTAAAGCGTTATTCGGCAGAATTTTCGCTACCGGTGCCACCGGCTTCGTCACCACGCTGGATGCGCTGGTAGATCTCTTCGCGATGCACAGCGACGTCCTTCGGCGCGGTGATGCCGATACGCACCTGGTTACCCTTGACGCCGAGCACGGTGACGCTCACCGAGTCACCGATCATCAGGGTTTCGCCGACGCGGCGAGTGAGGATCAACATTTTTGTAAGTCTCCATGGAACCGTGTGGAAGGGTATCCCCCACCGGCTTGACGCTCCGTCAAGAAGCGCTACCACGACAAAGGGAAAAGATTCGCAATGGTACCGTCAGCCGTCCCGCTCCTACAAGGAGGGGGACGGCGCGGTTCATCACAGGCGGGGGCTGACCCATTCGACGACGGCAGCCAGCGCAGTGGCAAGGGCGGGCCCGTCCTCGCCACCACCCTGGGCGAGGTCCGGGCGTCCGCCGCCCTTGCCCCCGATCTGACCGGCGATATGGGACAACAGTTCCCCGGCCTTGACCTTGCCCATTGCGCTGCCGTTCACACCCGCAACCAGGGCGGCCTTGCCGTCCTGGGCGCCAGCCAGCACGATCACCGCGTCGCCCAGCTGCTGTTTCAGGCGGTCCATGGCGTCACGCAGGGCCTTGGCGTCGAAGCCTTCCAGGCGGGTGGCCAGCACCTTCACGCCGGCAACCTCGACGGCCTGGCTGGACAGATCGGCCGTGGCACCGGCGGCAACCTTGGCCTTCACGGCCTCCAGTTCGCGTTCCAGCTGCTTCTGGCGCTGGCCGAGGGCACGGATCTTCTCGACCACGTCGGCGGCGCTACCGCCGAGAAGTTCAGCGGCGTCGGCCAGACGAGCCTCTTCGGCATCCACGTAATCCAGGGCACCCTGCCCCGTGACGGCTTCGATGCGGCGCACGCCAGCGGAGACGCCGCCCTCGGAGGTGATCTTGAACAGGCCGATGTCGCCGGTGCGGTTGACGTGGGTGCCACCACACAGCTCGGTCGAGTAATCGCCCATCTTCAGCACGCGCACGTGCTCGCCATATTTCTCGCCGAACAGGGCCATCGCGCCGAAGTCCAGCGCTTCCTGCATGCCCATGGTGTGCACTTCGGCGGCGTTGTTGGCGCGCACCTGCTGGTTGACCTTGCGCTCGATCACGGCCAGTTCTTCCGCACTGATCGGCTGGAAGTGCGAGAAGTCGAAACGCAGGCGGTCCGGCGCGACCAGCGAGCCCTTCTGCTGTACATGGGTGCCCAGCACTTCGCGCAGGGCGGCATGCAGCAGGTGGGTCGCGGAGTGGTTGAGAATGGTGGCGCCGCGACGCTCGCCATCGACCTGGCCGGAGAGCACGTCGCCCACCTTCAGGCCGCCTTCGGACAGGGTGCCGACGTGGCCATGGAACTGGCCGGCGAACTTCTGGGTATCTTCCACCACCAGGCGCACGCCGTTACCGGTGAGTACCCCGGTGTCGCCGACCTGGCCGCCGGATTCGGCGTAGAACGGGGTCTGATCGGTGATCACGATGACCGCATCACCGGCATTGGCCGACTGCACCGGACGACCATCCTTGAGCACCGCCAGCACGGTCAGGCCATCGGCCTGCAGGCGGTCGTAGCCAAGGAACTGGGTCGGGCTGAGGGTTGCCACCAGATCCGCCGGAAGGGTCACCCCGCCGCCGAACTTGCCGGCCGCACGCGCGGTCTCGCGCTGCTGTTCCATCGCGGCATCGAAGCCGGCAATGTCGACAGTCAGATCGCGCTCGCGGGCGATGTCCTGGGTCAGGTCGAGCGGGAAGCCATAGGTGTCGTACAAGCGGAACGCGTCAACACCCGGGATCACGCCATTGCTGGCCTTGCCGGCCACGTCCTCGAAAATCTTCATGCCGGCATCGAGGGTTTCAGCGAAACGCTCTTCCTCAGCCTGCAGCGCACGGGTGACGGTGTCCACCGCTGCCGGCAGTTCCGGATAGGCCTCGCCCATCTGATCGACCAGCGTGGGTACCAGCTTGCTGAAGAACGGCTGGCGCACACCCAGCATCCAGCCATGGCGCAGGGCGCGGCGGATGATACGGCGCAGCACGTAACCACGGCCTTCGTTGGATGGCAGCACGCCGTCGACGATCAGGAACGAGCAGGCACGGATGTGATCGGCGATCACGCGCAGCGACTTGTTCTCCAGGTCGGCGGTGCCGGTCAGCTCGGAGGCCTTGCGGATCAGCGCCTGGAACAGGTCGATTTCGTAGTTGGTGTGGACGTGCTGCAGGATCGCCGCCAGGCGCTCCAGGCCCATGCCGGTATCCACGCACGGTGCCGGCAGCGGCACCAGCGTGCCGTCGGGCTGGCGGTCGAACTGCATGAACACCAGGTTCCAGATTTCGATGAAGCGGTCACCGTCTTCATCGGGGGAACCCGGCGGGCCACCGGCGATGTGGTCACCGTGGTCGTAGAAGATCTCGGTGCACGGGCCGCACGGGCCGGTGTCGGCCATCTGCCAGAAATTGTCCGAGGCGTACGGTGCACCCTTGTTGTCGCCGATGCGCACGATGCGCTCTTCCGGGATACCCACCATGTCGCGCCACAGCGCGTAGGCTTCGTCGTCCGTCTGGTAGACGGTGACCAGCAGACGATCAGCCGGCAGCTTCCAGACCTGGGTCAGCAGCTCCCACGCCCAGGCGATCGCATCTTTCTTGAAGTAGTCGCCGAAGGACCAGTTGCCCAGCATTTCGAAGAAGGTGTGATGACGTGCGGTGTAGCCGACCTGGTCCAGATCGTTGTGCTTGCCACCGGCACGCAGACAGCGCTGGACGTCAGCCGCGCGCACGTAGCTGCGCTTCTCCGCGCCAAGGAACACGTCCTTGAACTGCACCATGCCGGAGTTGGTGAACAGCAGGGTCGGATCATTGCCCGGCACCAGCGGCGCCGACGGCACGATGGTGTGGCCTTTGCCCTTGAAGAATTCAAGGAAGTCGCTGCGGATCTGGGAGGTCGTGAATTTGGCGGATGCGTTCATTGGGGGCTGGCAGTCGGCGGGCCGGCGGACCGGGACCACCGGCCGCAATGGCCAGGGTCGCGCGGGACCGCCGAAAACCTAAAGGGTAGCAGGCCCGGCGCCGCCAGTCTCAGTCATCCGGGTCGTAACGGGTCGCACGGCGGATGCTGTCGCCGTCGAAGCCCCGCCGGGCCAGAAGATCGGCGGCCTTGCGCCGCTGTGCCAAGTCCTGCGGGCCAGCCTCGCCGAAGCGGCGGCGGATCAGGTCGCGGGCGTTTTCCTGCCAGTCGCCTTCATAACTGTCCATGGCCGTAGCGATCGCCGCGCTGTCCAGACCATGGGTACCAAGCTCCGCGCGCACATGGATCGGCCCATAACCGGTATTGGCACGCATCCGCACCAGGTTCTCAGCAAAACGGGTGTCATCCTGCCAGCCGGCTTCGGTCAGCTTGGCAACAGCAGCCTGCGCTGCTTCGCCCTCAATGCCCCGGGCGGTCAACTTGCGGGTGAGTTCCTTGCGCGAGTGTTCACGGCGGACCAGCAGGCCCAGCGCCCGTTGTACGGGGGTCTGCTCACGCGGCCGGCGCTTGCGGCCTGTGGAAATGTCTTCGGCGTCGGACATCGGTGCTCCAAGGGTGGCGCCGTCCGTGGCGCCCTGCCCATCCATGGGCGATTCGAACCTGCGGAGCAGGGCGACGTCACTGACGGCGCCGCCCTGCCCCACAGCAAGCCTTATTCGTCGTCGCCTTCGTCGTCGCCCTCTTCGCGGGCAGCTTCAGACGGCTGGAACTTCTCACGCAGCTCGGCTTCGAGCTTGGCGGCGACGGTCGGGTTGTCGCGCAGGTAGCCACGGGCGTTGTCCTTGCCCTGACCGATGCGCTCTTCGCCGTAGCTGTACCAGGCGCCGGCCTTCTCAACCAGCTTGGCATCCACGCCCATGTCGATCAGTTCGCCTTCGCGGCTGATGCCTTCGCCATACAGGATCTCGGTGATGACCTGCTTGAACGGCGGCGCCAGCTTGTTCTTGACCACCTTGATCTTGGTCTGGTTGCCGATGATCTCGTCGCCCTTCTTGATCGCGCCGATACGGCGGATGTCCAGGCGCACCGAGGCATAGAACTTCAGCGCATTGCCGCCAGTGGTCACTTCCGGGCTCTGGCCCGGCATCATCACGCCGATCTTCATGCGCAGCTGGTTGATGAACACCACCAGGGTGTTGGAGCGCTTGATGTTGCCGGTCAGCTTGCGCAGCGCCTGGCTCATCAGGCGGGCCTGCAGGCCCGGCAGCTGGTCACCCATTTCGCCTTCGATTTCGGCCTTGGGAGTCAGTGCGGCGACCGAGTCGACCACCAGGATGTCCACCGAACCCGAGCGGACCAGCATATCGGCGATTTCCAGCGCCTGCTCACCGGTATCCGGCTGCGACAGCAGCAGGTCGTCCACGTTGACGCCCAGCTTGGCAGCGTAGATCGGATCGAGCGCATGCTCGGCATCGATGAAGGCGGCGGTGCCACCCAGCTTCTGGCACTCGGCGATGGCCTGCAGGGTCAGGGTGGTCTTGCCCGACGACTCCGGGCCGTAGATTTCAACGACACGTCCCTTCGGCAGACCACCAATGCCCAGCGCGATGTCGAGCATCAGCGAACCGGTCGGGATGGCTTCGACAGGTTCGACCACACGGTCGCCCATGCGCATCACCGAACCCTTGCCGAACTGCTTTTCGATCTGGCCCAGAGCTGCAGCGAGGGCGCGCTTCTTGTTCTCGTCCATCGGATTGGTCCTTGCAGAGGTCGTGTCGTTGGAGGTGCTGTCTTTGGGGGTCTTCTTTGCCATGGGTTCACTTTAAGTCGGACGTATCGCACAGGCTGAGATTCTGCCCGGCGCTCTGAAGAGAATTATCGGACATCCGTACCAACCTCAGTAGAACCAGAGAATCGCCACAAAAGACCGCGGAGTAATGCGCTATGGAACAGGTCAACGGTTGGGTCGCAGCAAGCCGCAATAGAGGCCTTCGATCGAGAAGTCCTGGTCCGGCAGCACCTCGATCGGCTTGTAATCGGGGTTGCGCGGAAGCAGGCGGATCCGGTCCTTGGCGATCTTCAGCAGCTTGACGGTGATCTCGTCATCGATGCGAGCCACCACGATCTGCCCGGAATGGGCGTCGCGGGTGCGGTGCACGCCGATCAGGTCACCGTCGAAGATGCCCTCGTCGATCATCGAATCGCCCTGCACCTTCAGCAGGTAATCCGGCGCCGGCGAGAAGAACACCCGATCCAGCACCACGAAATCGTCCGAGCCGATGTCGGCGCCGATCGGCAGGCCCGCTGCGACCCGGCCCAGCACCGGCAGGCGCAGGACGCTGTCGGGCAGACCCGGCTCCGCCAGCGTCTCCAAGGGTGGCGCCTGCACCAGGCGGATGCCGCGGGCCTGGCCGGGGATGCGACGGATCGCACCGGCCTGCTCTAGGGCTTCCAGGTGGTACTGGGCCGCGCGGACGCCCTTGAAGCCGAATGCGCGTGCGATTTCAGTCTGCGACGGCGGTGCGCCTTCGCTCTCGATACGCTCGGCGATCAACTGCAGGATCGCCTGCTGGGTGTCGGTCAGGTCCATGGTTAGTAGTATTACTACTAACATGCGGGACTGCAAGTGCCGAAAACGACATGGGGTGGTGCGGGCCTGTTGGGCCGAGGCATGCTCGGCAAGCATCGCCGGGCATGGGCTGGCACCAGGAGCAAAGGCACCGACAAGCGGTCGGCTCTACAGGAATCGCGCAGCGATTCCGCGGTTCCCGCTGGGAACCGCTGCGGTAAGCGCGCTAGGCGTGCTTACCGCTTCTCCAGATCGAAAACAGTATCCACACGCCGCAGAAGCCGGCGCCGATGAAGCCACACACGCCCAGCGCCAGCAGCCAGCGGCTGGAAACCCCGCCAACGCTGTGCATCACGATCGACGAGCCGATGATCAGCGCCGCAGTAACGATGCCCATCACCAGTCGATTCGCCGCGCGGTTGACCTGTTCGCCGAAGCCCTGCAGCGCCGTGGTTTCCACCTTCAGCTGCAGACGCCCGCGACGCGCGGCCTGGACCAGCTTGCGCAGGTCGCGCGGCAGTTCGCCAGCGAAGTCGACCAGGCCCAGCAGGCTGCGCCGGCCCCGCTTCAGCAGCGCCTTGGGCGCATAGCGTTGCAGCACCACCCGCTCCAGGAACGGGCGCGCGGCACTGGCCATGTCGAAATCCGGGTCCAGCTGCCGGCCCATGCCTTCCAGGGTCAGGAACGCCTTGATCATCAACGCGAGGTCGGCCGGCAGGGTCAGGCTGTAGCTGCGCAGCAGCTGGGTGATGTCGCCCAGCATCAGGCCGATGCGCAGATCCTTCAGCGGCACGCCGCGGTACTGATCGACGAACTGGCTGATGTCGTGCTGCAGCCGGTTCTCATCCACTTCCACCCCGCCGGCCCAGTCCAGCAGCACGTCGGCCACGCCCTGCGGGTCCTGCTCGACCAGCCCGTGCAGCAGCTGCGCGACCTGGAAGCGACGCACTTCGGACAGCGCGCCGACCATGCCGAAATCGATCACACCGATGCGGCCGTCTCGCAGGTAGATGATGTTGCCCGGATGCGGATCGGCGTGGAAGCTGCCGTCCTCCAGCACCATCTTCAGCACGATATCGGCGCCGCGCCGCGCCAGTTCGCGCCGGTCCAGCCCCGCCGCGTCGACGCCGGCCAGGTCACGGCCAGGAATGCCGTCCACAAAGTCCTGCACGTTCAGGCTCTCGCAGGTCCACTGCCAGTGCACGTTCGGAATCAGGATGTCGTCGCGGCCTTTGAAGTTGCGCGCGATGCGCTCGGCATTGCGGCATTCAGCGGCGAAGTCCAGTTCGCGGCGCAGCGATACGGTGAACTGCTGCACGACCTCGGCCGGTCGATAGCGACGCAGGTCCGGCAGACGTGCTTCAACGATCTCGGCCAGGCGGGCAAGCAGCCGCAGGTCGGCCTCGACCACATCGCGGATACCCGGGCGGCGCACTTTCAGCACTACCTCGCGACCGTCATGCAGGCGCGCGCGGTGGGCCTGCGCCAGCGAGGCGGCGGCCATCGGGGTTTCATCGAGGAAAGCGAACACGTCCTGCGGAGACGCACCAAGATCGGCTTCGAGCTGCTCGCGGATATCCGCGTATGGCAGCGCCGGCACCGCATTCTGCAGCTCAGAGAGCTCGGCGATCCATTCCGGCGGCAGCAGATCAACGCGGGTCGCAAGTACCTGGCCGAGCTTGACGAAGGTCGGGCCGAGATCCTGCATCGCGCTGCGCACACGCACCGGCGCGGTCATCCGCAGCAGTTCCTGCCGCTCCTCGTTCCAATGCAGAAGGCGCCCTGCCCGCTCCAATGTGCTGGCCAGGCCAATGCGCCGCACCACGTCGCCGAAGCCATAGCGGATCAGGACGACGGCGATTTCCTGCAGTCGGCCCAGGTCACGGACGGTGCCCAGCGTTTCCCACATCATGCGTGCTCCGGACAATTACCGGAGCAGCATGTCACAGCTGGGCGTCGATACCGCGCAATGCTGCCGCCACGGTTTGCCGGCGGATGGTTTCGCGGTCGCCATCGAACTGGAACAGCTCGGCGCGGGCGTAGCCGCCCCGGCGCTTCCAGCCGATCCAGACGCTGCCAACCGGCTTGTCCGGGCTGCCGCCACCGGGGCCGGCGATACCGGTCACCGCCACGGCGATGCCGGCGCCGGAATTGACCAGCGCACCGGACACCATTTCCAGCACGGTTTCGCGGCTGACCGCGCCGAACTGCTCCAGGGTCTGCGCGCGCACGCCGAGCAGGCGCTGCTTGGCTTCGTAGCTGTAGACGACCATGCCGCAGTCGAAGAACGCCGAGGAACCGGCGATGTCGGTCATGCACTTGGCGATCCAGCCGCCACTGCAGCTTTCGGCGGTCACCAGCTGCAGCGAGGCCTGCTGCAGGCGCTGCCCGAGCGCGGCGGACTGGGCATTGAGATCGGCGTCGGTAGGAGTGGACATCGGCATGATCGTGGGGTGAAGAACCTGCACGTTGTACCGCAGATGACAGTTGGATGTCGCGCGCCACGACGTAGCAGCTGCCGGCCAGCGGCCGGCACTACCTTGCCGGGCAGGGCATGACCCGGCGCGACCTCACCACTCCGGCAGCTTTTCCGGCAGCAGCGCCCGGATCGGCGCGCCGTCGGCACTGGCGGCCAGCTTTTCGGCTTCGGCAATCGGCAGGTCGACCTGCAGCAGCCAGCCGTCTTCATCGGCCTGCTCGCTGCGGATCACCTCCAGCTGGTGCAGGCGCGCGCGCAGGCGCCCCGCATCCGGCGGCAGGCGTAGTTCGCCGGTGACATGCTGCAGCCCCAGGCGTTTGCCGAGCACGGCCTGCAACAGCTCGATGCCCTGCCCGTCGCGTGCGGAAATCCACACCCGCTCACGCCGAGATTCATCCGGCACGCCGTCCTGGCCATCGTGGCGCACTTCGGCACCCTCGATGCGGTCGATCTTGTTGAACACCAGCAGTTGCGGCAGGTCGCCAGCACCGACGGCTGTCAGCACTTCGTCCACCTGGGCGATGCGCTCCTCGCGATGCGGATCGGCAGCATCGACAAGGTGCAGCAGGAAATCCGCTTCGCGCGCTTCAGACAGGGTCGAGCGGAACGCGGCCACCAGGTCATGCGGCAGGTCGCGAACAAAACCGACCGTGTCAGCCAGCACCACGTTGCCACCGGGCACGGCAATGCGGCGCACGGTCGGGTCCAGCGTGGCGAACAGCTGATCGGCGGCATAGGCCTCAGCGCCGGTCATCGCGTTGAACAACGTTGATTTGCCCGCATTGGTGTAGCCGACCAGGGCCACGCGCGGCAGTTCGCTGCGCACACGCGCACGGCGCATCTGGGTGCGCTGCACCTCGACCTTTTCCAGTCGCTTCTGCAGCTGCTCGACCCGCTTCTGCAGCAGGCGGCGGTCGGTTTCCAGCTGGGTTTCACCCGGGCCGCGCAGACCGATCGAACCACCGCGCTGGCGCTCCAGATGGGTCCAGCCGCGCACCAGCCGCGTCGCCATATGGCGCAACTGGGCCAGTTCGACCTGCAGCTTGCCTTCATGGCTACGCGCTCGCTGGGCGAAGATATCCAGGATCAGACCGGTACGGTCGATCACCCGACGCTCCAGGAAGCGTTCCAGATTGCGTTCCTGGCCCGGGCTCAACGCATGGTTGACCAGGATCAGGTCGGCACCGCTGGCATCGGCCGCTGCCTTGATCTCATCCAGCTTTCCGCTGCCGATCAGGGTCGAGGGATTGGGGCGATCCAGGCGCGCAGTGATGGTGGCAGCAATGCTGGCCCCGGCAGAGCGGGCCAGATCGCCGAATTCTTCCAGCACATCGTCTTCCAGCTTGCCGAAGTGCGGCTGGATCAACAGGGCGTGTTCGCCCTTTTTCGAGCGGTCAAACATTCACCGCTCCGGTCTTACTCGTCTGCTTCATCACCTGCCTGACCACCTTCACCCGACTGCACATATCCACCGCCCGGGCCCACCTTCACATTGCGGGCCGGCACCACCGTGGAAATGGCGTGCTTGTAGACCATCTGACTGACCGTATTGCGCAGCAGGACCACGAACTGGTCGAACGACTCGATCGTGCCCTGCAGCTTGATGCCGTTTACCAGATACACCGAAACCGGCACGCGTTCGCGCCGCAGTGCGTTCAAGAAAGGATCCTGCAGCGATTGTCCCTTGGACATTGCACACTCCTGATTATTGTTCTTATTGGGTTGCCGGCGGTTGCCGCGGCCCCCGAGCCGCCCACCGACCGATGATGTTACACGGCTGGCGGGGGTTCAGCGTGCAACGAAGGTCGACACCGCGCGGGCCAGGCGCTCCTGATCCATATGGGGGTCGAACCAGCGCGCATCAAGCTCGCCGCGCAGCCAGGTCAGCTGGCGCTTGGCCAACTGGCGGGTGGCGAAGATCGCCTTGTCACGGAAACGGGCGGCATCACCCTCCCCGTCCAGGTATTCCCAGGCCTGGCGATAGCCGACCGCGCGCACCGCCGGCAGGTCCAGCGGCGCTTCCACGGCGGCCATTTCGGGCATCGCACGCAATGCCTGCACCTCGTCAAGAAAGCCCTGCGCCAGCATGACGTCCAGGCGCGCCTCGATGCGCTGGTGCAGCACCGCGCGGTCACGCGGGGCCAGGATCAGCTTGAGGCTGCGCACCGGCAACCGCGCCACGCCGGGCCGCCGCTGCCACTCGCTGATCGGGATACCGGTCAGGCGGTAGACCTCCAGTGCACGCTGGATGCGCTGCGGGTCGGTGGCATGGATGCGTGCGGCCGCGACTGGATCGACCTTGGCCAGCTCAGCGTGCAAGGCGGTCCAGCCACGTTCGGCCGCTTCGGCACTGAGCGTTTCGCGCGTCGCCGGATCGGCCTCCGGCATCGGCGACAGGCCCTGCAGCAGCGCCCGGAAATACAGGCCGGTGCCACCGGCCAGGATCGGCGTTTTACCGCGCGCCACGATGTCCGCGACGACTCGCCCCGCATCGGCGGCGAATTCGGCCGCCGAATAGGTCTGCCACGGGTCACGCAGGTCCAGCAGATGATGGGGTGCCTGCGCGCGCTCGGCCGCATCGGGCTTGGCCGAGCCAATGTCCAGATGGCGATACACCAGCGCCGAATCGACGCTGACGATTTCGCCATCCAGCTGCTGCGCCAGGGCGATCGCGGTGGCGGTCTTGCCACTGGCGGTCGGCCCCATCACGGCGATCGCCAGTGGCCGCCGGTCAATGCCCATCAGTCTTCGTCCGGCCAGCGGATCGTCGGCGTCGCGTCGGCGCGCGGCGTCGGCACCGCTTCGACCGCCTGCCAGATCTTCAGCGCATCGACGGTGGCGCCCACGTCATGCACGCGCACGATGCGCGCGCCACGCTGGACCGCGATCAGATGCGCGGCCACGGACGCCGCCACCCGTTCGGACGGCATGTCGCGGCCGGTCAGTTCGCCCAGGCTGCGTTTGCGCGACAGGCCGGCCAGCATCGGCACGCCCAGCTCCAGGAAACGCTCCGAGCGCGCCAGCAGGGTCATGTTGTGGGCGGTGCTCTTGCCGAAGCCGAAACCGAGATCAATCAGCAGATTCTTCTTCGCGATGCCGGCCATCTCTGCGGCGAACAGGCGCTGCACCAGGAAGCCATGCACCTCGGCCACCACGTCGTCGTAGTGTGGATCGGCCTGCATGTGGCCCGGCTCGCCCTGCATATGCATCAGCACCACCGGCACTCCACTTTCAGCGGCGGCCTCAAGCGCACCTTCCTGACGCAGGCCGAAGATGTCGTTGATCATGCCGGCGCCGGCCGGCACCGCCGCGCGCATCACCTCGGGCTTGAAGGTGTCGATGCTGATCGGCACCTGGGTACGAGCGGCCAGCTGCTCGATCACCGGAATCACCCGGCGCAGTTCCTCCTCGACCGATACGGGCGCAGCGCCCGGGCGGGTCGATTCGCCACCGATATCGAGCAGGTCTGCGCCTTCCTCGACCAGTTTGAGGCCATGTGCGACCGCGGCCTCGGTGGTGTCGTGCGCGCCGCCATCGGAAAACGAATCCGGGGTGACGTTGACGATGCCCATGACCCGGGCACGGTCGAGGCGCAGGATGCGGCCGGCGCAATCGAGCTGGGGCGAGGTATCGAACATGGGCAATCCTGCAGGGACAACGGCGGGTAGTTTAGTTCGGCAGGGCGGCGCCCTGCACCCGCAGAGACCAGATCAAAAGCCAAAGCAAAGGCGAGATTCCGTGGTTGGGCGAGGCGGTGCCGGATTGCGGGGACGCCGCAAGTACGTCCTTGTAGGCTTGGCAGCCGCATCCATGCGGCTGACACCCCGCAATCCGACACCGCCTCACCTCTGACAGATTTCCGCGATCGAGTAGATCCACGCCATGCGTGGATGCTCTTCGTTCAATTCTCGAAATATTCGATTTCGATGGAGATTCATCCACGCATGGCGTGGATCTACCGCGTCGACCAAGGTCGGCACCTACCAACAGCTGCCGGAATCTGTCAGAGGTGGGGCGCAGCCCTGCCGACACCCCCTCAACGGCGGCGGCGCTTGCGGTCCACGTACAGGGTCTTGGCGATGCTCAGCACGATGCCGACCCCGATACCCACCACGCAGCCCAGCAACAGGTTGTCTGCGCCAAGGCCTACGCCCACGCCGACCACGGTGGCGATGACCATTTCGGCGGTGTGGGAAATCGGTTCGGGCTTCGGGGTGGACATGCAGGCTCCAGCGTCAGATCGGTTCTTCGGGATGGATGGGCCGGTGGCCCAGAAACGACGAAGCCGGGTTGCCCCGGCCTCGTCTGGTATCACGTGCAGCAGGCCGTCAGTGCGACTCGGCCGGGCCGGCGATCGGCGGCAGCGGACGGGCGTCGCCACCCTTGTCGTTGCCACCGTCCTTGTTCGACTTGTTCCAGCCCATCGGCGGCGGCGGATCGCGGCCTTCCATGATGGCGTCGATCTGCGGCGCGTCGATGGTTTCGTACTGCAGCAGCAGCTGGGACATCGCGTGCAGCTTGTCCAGGTTGGCGGTCATCAGCTCGGTGGTGCGTGCGTAGGCTTCGTCGAGGATATTGCGCACTTCCTCGTCGATGCGGCGCGCGGTGTCGTTGGACACGCTCTTGTGCTGGGTAACCGAACGGCCCAGGAACACCTCGTCATCCTCTTCGCCATAGGCGATCGGGCCGAGCTGGTCGGACAGGCCCCACTTGGTGACCATGTTGCGGGCCATCTTGGTGGCGCGTTCGATGTCGTTGGAGGCGCCCGTGGTGACCTTGTCGGCACCGAAGATCAGCTCCTCCGCCACGCGGCCACCGTACAGCGAGCACAGCTGCGACTTGATCGCCACGCGGTTCATCGAGTACTTGTCGCCTTCCGGCAGGTACATGGTCACACCCAGCGCACGACCGCGCGGAATGATCGTGACCTTGTAGACCGGATCATGCTCGGGCACCAGGCGGCCGACGATGGCGTGGCCGGCTTCGTGATAGGCGGTGAGGGTCTTCTCCTCCTCGCTCATGGCCATCGAGCGACGCTCGGCACCCATCAGGATCTTGTCGCGGGCACGGTCGAAGTGGTCCATACGGACCTCCTTCTCGTTGCCACGTGCCGCGAACAGGGCGGCCTCGTTGCAGAGGTTGGCCAGGTCGGCACCGGAGAAGCCCGGGGTACCGCGCGCGATCACCATCGGCTCGACGTCGTCGGCCAGCGGCAGCTTGCGCATGTGCACCTTCAGGATGTGCTCGCGGCCCTTCACGTCCGGCAGGCCGACCACGACCTGGCGGTCGAAACGGCCCGGACGCAGCAGCGCCGGGTCCAGCACGTCCGGACGGTTGGTTGCGGCGATGACGATCACGCCTTCGCCGCCCTCGAAACCATCCATCTCGACCAGCAGCTGGTTCAGGGTCTGCTCGCGCTCGTCATGACCGCCGCCCAGGCCGGCGCCACGGTGGCGGCCGACGGCATCGATTTCGTCGATGAAGATGATGCACGGGGCATGCTTCTTGGCCTGCTCGAACATGTCGCGTACGCGGCTGGCGCCGACGCCGACGAACATTTCCACGAAATCCGAACCGGAGATCGAGAAGAACGGCACCTTGGCTTCGCCGGCAATGGCCTTGGCCAGCAGCGTCTTGCCGGTACCCGGCGGGCCCACCATCAGCACGCCGCGCGGAATCTTGCCGCCCAGCTTGGTGAACTTGGACGGGTCGCGCAGGAAGTCGACCAGTTCGCCCACTTCTTCCTTGGCTTCATCGCAACCGGCGACGTCGGCGAAGGTGACCTTGATCTGGTCCTCGCCCTGCAGCTTGGCCCGCGACTTGCCGAAGGACATCGCGCCCTTGGCACCGCCGCCACCGCCCTGCATCTGGCGCATGATGAACAACCAGAAACCGATGATCAGGATGACCGGCAGGAAATTCATCAGGATCGCGCCGAGGGAGATGCCGCTGGACGGCTCTTCCTGCACGATTTCAACGTTCTTGGTACGCAGCACGTTGATCAGGTCACGATCGAACGGTGCGGTGATGGTGGCCGACTGCCCACCGCGGGTGGTGTAGGTGAGCTGGCTGGTGCCGCCGCGCATGTCACCGCCGAAGGCGACCTTCTGCACGTTGCCGGTGTCCACCTGGTCCAGGAACTGCGAATACGACGCGCCCTGCGCCCCTGCCCCGGAAGTCTTGGGCGAGAAGCTCTGGAAGACCACCATCAGCACGACGGCGACGACCACCCATAGCAGGAGGTTCTTGGTCAAGTCGTTCATCCTCATTGGCTCCGGTGTTCCTCTTAGTGCTGGCGTTGCGTTGGGGTCGAACTTGCGTACGTTGCGAGCTTACTTCATGTGGGCGCGTTTTCCCTGACCCAAGGCATACACCTCGGGAGAGCGCTTGCGCGACGCTTCCGGCTTGCGGATGGAGACCTTGTCGTACCGGCGGCGCATGTCGCGCACGTAGTCGTCAAAGCCTTCACCCTGGAACAGCTTGATCAGGAATGCCCCACCGGTCTTCAGGTGGTTGTCGGCAAAATCCAGTGCCAGCTCCGCCAGGTGCATCATCCGCGGCTGGTCGACCGCGCCTACCCCACTCTTATTGGGGGCCATGTCCGACAGCACAAGGTCTACCGGCTGATCCCCGAGCATGGCTTCAAACTGCGATAGAACGGCTTCTTCCCTGAAGTCACCATGAAGGAACTCCACGCCAGCCAGCGGCGGCATGTCCAGAATGTCCAGGGCCAGCACGCGGCCGGTATCGCCGATCTGTCTCCGTACCTGCTGAGACCAACCGCCGGGGGCCGCGCCAAGGTCGACCACGACCATATGCGGCTTCAGCAGCCGGTCACGTTCGAGCAGCTCTTCAAGCTTGTAGGCGGCGCGTGAGCGCATGCCTTCGGCCTGCGCCTTCTTCACGAAGGGGTCGGAGAAGTGTTCCTTGAGCCAGCGCTGGCTGCTTTTGCTGCGGGTAGCCATTGAAAATAGGGGCTGATGGGGTCCTCATGATACCCTGATCGCCCCATTCAACCGTGTTTTCCTGCATGTCCATCGCCCTGACCGCTTCCCAGACCCGTTTCCTGCGCGGCCAAGCCCACGACCTGAAGGCGCTGCTGCAGACCGGCGGCAAGGGCGTGACCCCGGCCTTCATTGCTGAGCTGAACGAAGTGCTGGAGCGCCACGAACTGGTCAAGGTGAAGGTCGCTGCTGAGGACCGTGACGCCCGTGACGTGATGATCGGTGAGATCGTCGCCGCCACCGAGAGCGCGCTGGTGCAGCGCATCGGCCACGTCGCCGTGCTGTACCGCCCGAGCAGGGAACAGCGCCAGATCGTGCTTCCGCGCGGCTGATCGCCCTACTGCCATGCAGCTGAACCACGAACCGCCCGATTACGCCTACAGCCTGCGCGCTGCCGACGGGCGCTCGGCCAAGGTCAACGACCAGGTGCTGGGCAGCAGCTTCTTCCTGACCCCGGACCAGTTGGTCGAGCAGTGGCCGGTGACACGTGCCGCCGAGCTGCAGCTGGCCGACCTGGAGCCGATCCTGGCACTGAACCCGGCGCTGATCGTGCTGGGCACCGGTGACCGCCAGGTGTTTCCGCCGGCGGTGGTGATGGCGGCCTGCCTGACCCGAGGCATCGGCCTGGAAGTAATGAACAATCCGGCCGCCGCCCGCACCTTCAACATCCTTGCCGGCGAAGGCCGCAAGGTTGCCGCCGCCTTCATTCTGGAAGGTTGAGGGCTGGAGCCGCCGGGCATGGCCCGGCGCTACCCTGGATCACACACCGCCTGTAGCGCCCGAGCCCATGCTCGGGTAGCTGCGCATCCCGGCGTAAAGCCGCCGGGCATGGCCCGGCGCTACCGTACCTGCCCGCGCTAGCGCGCCGGCAGGTACTGCTGCGGGTCAACCGGTTTGCCGTTGTAGCGGGTGCGTGTTTGCGGCCCATGGGCCACGCCGCCGGCAAACGCCCGGCGTGCTACGCCGGGCCGGGGATCCGCCCAGATGGCGAATCTGGCGATCAGCGCGCCGGCAGGTACTGCTGCGGGTCGACCGGCTTGCCGTTGTAGCGAATCTCGAAGTGGACCATGTCGCGGTTCGCACCGGTACGGCCCATCTCGGCGATCTGCTCACCGGCCTTCACGCTCTGGCCTTCATTCACCAGGCGCTTGCGGTTGTGGCCGTAGGCCGACAGCCACTGGTCGCTGTGCTTGATGATGATCAGCTCGCCGTAGCCGACCAGGCCGGCGCCGGAATACACCACCACGCCATTGGCAGTGGCCTTGACCGCCTGGCCGCTGGTGCCCGCGATGTCCACGCCCTGCTTGGTCGCGTCGCCCGCCACGTAGCGGCCCACGACGGCACCATCGGCCGGCCAGCGCCAGGCGATGTTGCTCTTCACCGGCCCGGCCGGCGCCGTGGTCGGCGCGGTACTGCCTGCGGTGCTGCCGCCGGAACGCGGCGGAGTCACCACCGTGGTCGGTGCGCGACCACCGCTGGCACCTGCCGGATACAAGCGGATCACCTGCCCCGGATGGATTGACGAGGGGTTGTCCAGGCTGTTCCAGGCAATCAGGTCGGCCGGCGTGATGTCGTGGATGCGGGCCAGCGCATAGATGGTGTCACCCTTGCGCACGACAACGGTCTGCCCCGGCTTGGGCACCGATGTCTTCGGCGTACTTACGCCGCCACTGGTCGCGCCACCCGGGCGGACCACGGTAGCAGTGCCGCAGGCGGCCAAGGTGGAAACCAGCAACGCCAGCGCGGCGATGCGCACTCCCTTGCTCAGACGATCAGGATTCATGCGAACTTCGACCTCCAGACAAGCCAGGCGATCAGCACCACCACCAACACGGTGGCGATCCAGCCCAGCGGTTCAATCCAGCGGCGCAACGCCGCTTCGGCACGCGCACCACCGATACGGATGACCGCGGCCAGCACGAACACGCGCTTGCCACGACCGATCAGCATGCTCAACAGGTACTGCGGCATCGGTACGCCGACGATACCCGATGCCCACGTGAAGACCTTCATCGGGATGGGCATGAAGCCGCCCAGCACCAGGAAGGTGAACACTGCCCACGGCGACTCGGCCATCTTGGCCTGCACGGTGGTGATGCCCTGCTCGATGGCCGGCAGCATGCCCAGCGCTTCGAACAGCGGCTTGATTGCCTCGAAGGCGTAGTGACCCAGCGCGTAGCCAATCACCGCGCCGACCATCGAACCGGCCAGGCTGAGAGTGGCGAACCACCAACCACGCTTGGGTTGGGCCACGCACATCGGCGCCAGCATCACTTCCGGCATCACCGGAAAAATGATCGCCTCGAAAAAACTCAGTACCGTCAGGTAGGTCGGCGCGCGTTCGTGCGCCGCCCACTTCATCGCCCGCTCGTACAGCGGCCCGAAAATCTTCATGCAACCCTGCTCCGTGGATTAGTCCAGCATGCCAGACAGCAGCGGCACGAAGGTGACCGGCGCCAGCACGTGCTGTTCGATGCTGCCGTCGGCCTTGCGGTCCAGCTGCACCAGCGACTGCGCACTGGGGCCACCCACCGGGGCCACCAGTCGGCCGCCTTCGGCAAGCTGTTCGATCAGTGCATCGACCAGCGCCGGCGCCGCTGCGGTGACCACGATGGCATCGAACGGACCATGCTCGGCCCAGCCAACGCGGCCGTCATCATGCTTGGTACGGATGTTCATGCCCAGCGCACGAAAGCGCTTGCGCGCCTGCCGCAGCAGGTCGCCGATGCGCTCGACGGTGTAGACCTCCAGCCCCAGCGCACCGAGGATGGCGGCCTGGTAACCCGAACCGGTGCCCACTTCCAGCACCCGTTTCGGCGAGACCTGGAGGATCGCTTCGGTCATCCGCGCGACCACCCAGGGTTGCGAGATGGTCTGCCCATGGCCGATCGGCAGGGCGGTGTCTTCGTAGGCACGGGAGGCCAGCGCCTCATCGATGAACAGATGGCGCGGAACCACCCGGATCGCATTCAAGGTGGATTCGTCGGCGATGCCCGCTTCGCGCAGGCGGTCGACCAGGCGGTCACGCACGCGCTGCGAGGTCATGCCGATACCGACAGCTTCCGGTTGCAGACGCAGGCGTGGGCTCATGCCGGCTGGTCCAGCGCGGCGCTGAGGCCGCCAACCCAGCTGGCAACCTTCTCCAACGCCTGGTAGCGGGTCAGGTCGACCTGGATCGGAGTGATCGAAATGTGGCCGGTACGCACCGCATGGAAATCGGTGCCGGGGCCGGAGTCCTGCTCACGACCGGCCGGGCCGATCCAGTACACCTCGTTGCCGCGCGGGTCCTTCTGCGCGATGCAGCCTTCTGCGCGGTGGCGGTTGCCGAGGCGGGTAACCTCGAAGCCCTTGACCTCGCTCCAGGGCAGGTCGGGCACGTTGACGTTGAGGATGGTGTCAGCGGGCAGCGGATCGGCCTTGAGCCGGGCGACGATCTCCACCGCGGCACGCGCGGCGGTCTCGAAGTGCTTCGGATCGTGGTTGCGTGTGACCAGCGAGACCGCGACCGCCGGCAGGCCGAGGAAGCGACCTTCCATTGCCGCCGAGACGGTTCCGGAATAGATCACGTCGTCGCCGAGGTTGGCGGCATTGTTGATGCCGGACACGACAATGTCGGGTTCGAATTCAAGCAGGCCGGTCAGCGCCAGATGCACGCAATCGGTCGGTGTGCCGGCTACGGACACGGTGTAGTGATCGATGCGCTTGAGGCGGATCGGCAGGTCCAGGGTCAGCGAATTGCTGGCGCCGGAACGGTCGCGGTCGGGTGCGACCACCGTCACTTCGTGGCCGGCTTCGCGCAGGACCGAGGCAAGCATCCGGATGCCTGCGGCGTCGACACCGTCGTCGTTGCTGACCAGGATTCGCATCTTCGATTTAAGCGCTTGATTTTCCAAGAATTCGATTCCATCACCGTGCAGTGTGGGCGGGACCGTCGCGCTCCCCTGCGGAAGCCGTCGACCCTGCAAGGGCATCGTCTATTGTGCCGCATGCGAGCCGCCGGTCCTACCCTGCCGGCGGTCACAGCCGACATCGAATCGTCATAGGCAGGCTCACGCCGGCGGTTTACCCTGTGCGCATGTCGCACCCTGAAGATGAAGATCCGGCCGCATTGTTCCGTGCGGCGATCGGCGAAGTGACGCCGCTGCGCAAGGAAGTCGAGCCGGCACCCACCGCGCCACGACCGAAACCGCGCGCGCGCATGGCCGAGCGCGACGAGGCGGAAGCCGCCGGTGAGTTCGCCCGGCTGCTGCGCGACAGTACACCCCTGGAAGCCGGTGACGTGGCCAGTTATCGACGCGACAACCTGCCACCGCGGGTGTTCCAGCGGCTCAAGCGTGGCCAGTACTCGGTACAGGACGAACTGGACCTGCATGGTGCAACCGCGGCGCAGGCGGAGGCGCTGTTGCGCCAGTTCCTGCTGGAGGCGCATGCACACGAATATGGCTGCGTGCGCATCATCCACGGCAAGGGCCTGCAGTCCGACGGCGGCGCGCCGGTGCTGAAGAACCTGGTCGATCGCCTGCTGCGGCTGCGCAACGACGTGCTGGCATTCCATTCGGCGCCGACCGGGCAAGGCGGTACCGGTGCGATGCTGGTGCTGCTGGCGCGTCGGTGAGATAACGCATCCACGCATGGCGTGGATCTACTGACGCCCCATCCACGCGTGGCGTGGATCTACTGACGACCCATCCACGCGTGGCGTGGATCTACTGACGACCCATCCACGCGTGGCGTGGATCTACTGACGGCTATCCACGCGTGGCGTGGATCTACTGACGGCTATCCACGCGTGGCGTGGATCTACTGTGGCTATCCACGCGTGGCGTGGATCTACTGACGGCTATCCACGCGTGGCGTGGATCTACTGTGGCTATCCACGCGTGGGGCTATCCACGCGTGGCGTGGATCTACTGACGGCTATCCACGCGTGGCGTGGATCTACTGTGGCTATCCACGCGTGGCGTGGATCTACTGACGGCTATCCACGCGTGGCGTGGATCTACTGTGGCGAGCGGAGGAAAGTAGATCCACGCCATGCGTGGATGATCTTCGCCTCCGCCCCGCTTTTTCTGTCAGGCCTGCGAGGCGTCTTCCACCGGGCCGAGCTCGTGCAGCACGGCGGTGGCGTAGCAGCCCGGCGGCAGCGCGAACGACAGTTCCAGCACGTCGTCGGCCAGCCACTGGTGCTGCAGCAGCGCCGGTCGCAGCCGCAGCGAACGGCGTTCCTGCTTCAGGCGCGCGTCTTCCAGACCCACGCGCAAGGCCTTGGATTCGTCGTCATGCAGCGCGGCCAGCTCCAGCTCGCGCGCAGCATCGGCACTGCGCAGCTCGCCTTCACCCCACAGGGGTGCGCTGGGATGGATGTCGAAACGCGCCAGGCGCTCGGCCAGCACATCGGTGTACGGCTCAGGGCCGAACACGCTGCGACTGCCATCGAGCATCCACACTTCACCGTCCAGCGGCTGATCCCAGTTGCCCTGCTCTACACGTGCGGCCAGCACGCGGTTGAACAGCGCCGAACGGGCGGCCGACAGCAGCAGCGAACGCTGGTCCTTGCGCATGCGACGGCCACCGAACATTGCCAGCGCCGCCGGCACGTTGCCACCGTCACGGCCAAAACGCTGCTCGCCAAACCAGTTCGGCAGGCCCCGCTCGGCGATCTGCTGCAGGCGTTCGCTGATCGCTGCAGCATCACCCTGCACCTCGCGCAGTACCAGCTTGAAGCGGTTGCCGGCCAGCGCACCACGCTGCAGCTTGCGGTTGTGCCAGGTGGATTCGATCACTTCGATTTCATCACTGGCCAGCGTGGCCAGGTCAGGTGCAATGCGCTTGGGCAGGTGCACGCTGAAGCGCTGGGTGGTGACCGCATTCCGATCTTTCATGCCGGCATAGCTCACAGCCATCTCCGGCAGGCCGGCCCACGTGGCCAGCACTTTGGCCACGTGAACGGTGTTGGCACCACGCTTGCGGATGTGCAGCAGCAGGTGTTCGCCTTCGCCGGTAGCCTCGAAGGCCGGCAGTTCGTCAACCTGGAAATCTTCCGGCGTGGTGCGGATGCGTGCCTTCAGCAGCGGCGCTCCAAACGCGAGCGGCAGCGGAATCATGCGGCCACCAGCAGCACCACCGCCTGCGCGGCGATACCTTCGCCACGCCCGGTGAAGCCCAGCTTCTCCGAGGTAGTCGCCTTGACGCTGACCGCGTCCAGCGGCAGCTGCAGCAGCTCGCCGATGCGCGCGCGCATGGCCGATGCGTGCGGGCCGACCTTGGGCCGTTCGCAGATCACGGTGATGTCGGTGTTGCCGACACGCCAGCCGCGCTCGCGCAGCAGGCTGTCGCAGTGGCGTACGAAATCACTGCTGTCGGCGCCCTTCCAGCGGTCATCACTCGGCGGAAAATGCTGGCCGATGTCACCCAGCGCCAACGCGCCGAGCATCGCATCGCACAGCGCGTGCAGGATCACGTCGCCATCGCTGTGCGCGAGCACGCCGCAGCTGTGCGGCACATTCACTCCGCCGAGCATGATGTGGTCGCCTTCACCGAAGGCATGGACGTCGTAGCCCTGGCCGATGCGGACGGGCGGGAACGGTGCGGTGCTCATGGATACAACCCTTGCAGCAGGGCCGCGCGGGCAATCAGCCGGCGCGGCGGGAAAGTACGAATTCAAACCGGTCCAGATCGGCCGGGGTGGTGACCTTGAAGTTGTCCTCGCTGCCTTCCACCAGCAGCGGGCGCTGGCCCTGACGCTCCATGGCCATGGCCTCGTCGGTGACTTCAACGCCGGCAGCGGCAGCTTCGGTCAGCGCGCGGCTGAGCTGGTGGCGACGGAACAACTGCGGCGTCAGTGCGCGCCACAGGCGCTCGCGCGGCTCGGTGCCATCGATGCCACCGTCGTCGCCAGCGCGCTTGAGGGTGTCACGCACCGGTGCGGCGAGAATCGCGCCGACCGGGTCGGTACGACCGACTTCAAGCAGGCGACCGAGATCGGCCGGCGACAGGTTGGGGCGCGCTGCGTCGTGGACCAGCACGAACTCGTCGGCGCGCACCGTCTCCGGCAGCGCCTGCAGCCCGGCCAGCACCGAGGCCGCACGGGTCGCGCCACCGATGCAGGTCAGCACCGGCTTGCCGGCCCATTCGCTCCAGCCCGGCCAGTCGGCATCGTCCTGGCCGATCACCACCATCGCCCCGGCCACGGCCGGATGTGCCATCAGTGCATCCAGGGTGTGGGCGAGCAGGATCTGCCCTCCCGCCTGCAGGTACTGCTTGGGCAGCGGCGCGCCGAAACGGGCGCCACGACCGGCGGCCGGAACCACCACCCAGATCGCCGCGCTCATGGCACGTCCGCCGGGTGTTCGCCCACCTGCGCGCTGACGCCAGCGGCGGGCTGCACCGGATGGACCGGTGCATCCTCGACCACGCGGTAGAACTTCTCGCCAGGCTTGATCATGCCCAGCTCGCTGCGCGCGCGCTCCTCGATGGCGGACTGGCCTTCCTTGAGGTCCTTCACTTCGGCAGCCAACGCATCATTGCGCTGCTGCAGGCCCTCATTGTCGCGCTCCTGGTTGGTGACCTGGGCCTCGAGCATCATGACTTCACCCGAATTGCCCGGACCAAACCAGAAGCGATACTGCAGCCAGCCCAGCAACAGGGCCAGCACCAGCAGCATCCAGCGCCAGTCGCGCATCGGATCAGCGCTTCAGCGAAACGAACGCGTCACGACCGGCGTAACGCGCGCCGGCACCGAGAGCTTCTTCGATGCGCAGCAGCTGGTTGTACTTGGCCACGCGATCGCTGCGGCACAGCGAGCCGGTCTTGATCTGGGTGGCGGTGGTGGCCACCGAGATATCGGCGATGGTGGTGTCTTCGGTTTCGCCCGAGCGGTGCGAGACCACCGCGGCGTAGCCGGCACGGTCGGCCATGGCGATCGCTTCCAGGGTCTCGCTGAGCGTGCCGATCTGGTTGACCTTGATCAGGATCGCGTTGGCGGTGCCCGAATCGATGCCTTCCTGGAAGATCTTCGGGTTGGTCACGAACAGGTCGTCACCCACCAGCTGGACCTTCTTGCCGATGCGGTCGGTCAGCAGCTTCCAGCCGGCCCAATCGTTCTCGGCCAGGCCATCTTCAATTGTGATGATCGGGTACTGCGCGGCCCAGTCGGCGAGGAAGTCGACGAACTGCTCGGAGGTCAGGCGCTTGTTCTCGCCGACCAGGTTGTACTTGCCGTTCTCGAAGAACTCGCTGGAGGCCACGTCCAGGCCCAGCAGCACGTCTTCACCGGCGGTGTAGCCGGCCTTGCCGATGGCTTCGAGGATGGTGTCCAGTGCTTCGACGTTGCTGCGGAAGTCCGGCGCGAAGCCGCCTTCATCGCCCACGGCGGTGCTCAGGCCGTGGCCCTTCAGCACCGACTTCAGCGAATGGAAGATTTCGGTACCGGCACGCAGCGCTTCGGAGAACGAGGTGAAGCCCACCGGCAGCACCATGAACTCCTGGAAGTCGACGTTGTTGTCGGCATGTGCGCCGCCGTTGATGATGTTCATCATCGGCACCGGCAGTGACGGGGTCACGCCGGTCTTGGCGGCCAGGTACTGCCACAGCGCCTGCTTGTTCGATGCGGCGACAGCATGCGCGGCGGCCATCGAAACACCCAGCAGCGCGTTGGCGCCCAGGCGGCCCTTGTTCTCGGTGCCATCCAGGTCGATCAGGCGACGGTCGAGGCCTTCCTGGTCGGAGGCTTCAACGCCTTTCAGGGCGTTGGCGATGGTGGTGTTGACGTTCTCGACCGCCTTGCGCACGCCCTTGCCCAGGTAACGGGTCTTGTCGCCGTCGCGCAGCTCCACCGCTTCCTTGGTGCCGGTGGAGGCACCGGAGGGAACGGCGGCGCGACCGAACGAACCGTCCTCCAGGGTGACTTCGGCTTCCAGCGTGGGATTGCCACGGCTGTCGAGGATTTCACGGGCATGGATGCTGCGGATCGTACTCATGGTCGGGCCGGTTACCTGTATGGAGAGGGGGCGACAAAAACGAATGCCGCGTGATTATCCCCGGCTGCCCGCCACTTGCCAAATGGCATGGGCGGCTTCAGCCCCAGCTGGACCCGATCACGATCAAGACCATCGACACCAGCATCACCAGCAATGCACCGGCAATCGCCGCCAGGATGGGGCCACGCCGCCGTCGCCAGGCCAGCACCATCGCCACCGGGCTGCCCAGGAAGGACAGCACCATCGTGACCAGCGCGCCCAGCAACCACCACTGCGTGGCCTGCACGCCGTTGTTCCCGTCCCCCGGCGGCCGGAAACCGGACGTAAAGGCCAGCACGCCTACCACCAGGGCGATCCAGGTCAACACCGACAGCCCCAGGGCGATCAGGCCCCAGGGCCAGCCACGCGCCGATGTAGTCGTATTCATCAAAGCAATCCGTAGAACAGGGCGCCCAGCCACAGCGAGAGCAGGATGATCGCCAGCCCAGCCGTGACCTTGCCGCGATTCAGCCGCCAGGCCAGCACAGCGGCAGCGATGCATCCCACCGCACCGAGCAGCTCTGCCACCAGCAGCGCAATGAAGTACGCCCGCAGATTGAGTGCGCTGCTGCCATCACCGGGTGGCCGCACGGACGCGGCGCCGATCAGCACCAGACCGAATATGCCCACGGTGAACAGCACGGCCAGGCCCAGTGCAATCAGGCCCCACGGCCACTGTTTCCAGTGCGGGCGACGACGCTGGGTTGCCGGCGTCGCCCACGGGTCCTGGCTCACGCGAAGCGCGAGAAGCCGTGCTTCTTGGTCACCGCATCAAGCTCCATCAGGGTCTCCAGCAGCGCTTCCATCTGGTCCAGCGGCCACGCGTTGGGGCCATCGGACAGCGCCTTGGACGGGTCCGGATGGGTCTCGGCAAACAGGCCGGAGATGCCCACCGCCACCGCGGCACGCGCCAGCACCGGCACGTGTTCGCGCTGGCCACCGGAACTGGTGCCCTGCCCGCCCGGCAACTGCACCGAATGGGTGGCATCGAACACCACCGGGCAGCCGGTGTCGCGCATCACGGCCAGCGAGCGCATGTCGCTGACCAGGTTGTTGTAGCCGAAGCTGGCGCCACGCTCGCAGACCATGATCTGCTCGTTGCCGGTGGCCTTGGCCTTCTCCACGACGGGCTTCATGTCCCACGGCGCCAGGAACTGGCCCTTCTTGATGTTGACCGGCTTGCCGGCCGCACACACCTTGGTGATGAAGTCGGTCTGGCGGACCAGGAACGCGGGCGTCTGCAGCACGTCCACCACCGAGGCCACTTCATCCATCGGGGTGTACTCGTGGACATCGGTCAGCACCGGCACGCCGATCTGCTTCTTGACCTCGGCCAGGACCTTCAGGCCTTCTTCCATGCCCGGGCCGCGGAACGCGGTGCCCGAAGTGCGGTTGGCCTTGTCGAAACTGGACTTGAAGATGAAGTTGACGCCGAGCTTGTCGGTGACTTCCTTCAACTTGCCGGCGGTATCGAGCTGCAGCTGCATCGACTCGATCACGCAGGGGCCGGCGATCAGGAACAGGGGCTGATCCAGCCCGACCTCGAATCCACACAGTTTCATGGCATTTCCTTGGTTGTCCACGCAGCGGCCAGGCCGATGCTCTGGGGTTGAAGCGAGCAAGATGGGGGCTCGGGGCCCCCATCACAAGTCAGGCGCGGGCTTCCTGCAGCAGCGTGCCGCCGGCCTTGCGCTCGCGCGCGGCCCGGATGAAACCGATGAACAGCGGGTGGCCATCACGTGGCGTGGACAGGAATTCCGGGTGCGCCTGGCAGGCCAGGAACCACGGATGTGCAGCGCGCGGCAACTCGACCACTTCCACCAGGGTGTCGTCCATCGACTTGCCGGCGATCACCAGCCCGGCGTCTTCCAGCTGGGTGCGGTAGCGGTTGTTGAACTCGTAGCGGTGGCGATGACGCTCGGCAACCACGTCCTTGCCGTACAGCTCGCGGGCCAGCGTGCCCGGCTTCAGGCGCTGCTCCTGCAGGCCCAGGCGCATGGTGCCACCCAGGTCACTCTTGTCGTCACGCTTCTCGACGTCGCCGGTGGCGGTGCGCCACTCGGTGATCAGGCCGATCACCGGGTTCGGCGACTGGCGATCGTTCTCGGTGCTGTTGGCACCTTCCAGGCCGACCACGTTGCGGGCGTAGTCGACTACGGCTGCCTGCATGCCGTAACAGATGCCGAAGTACGGCACCTGCTGCTCGCGGGCGAACTTCGAGGTCAGCACCTTGCCTTCGAAACCACGATCACCGAAGCCGCCCGGCACCAGGATGCCGTCGACATCGGCCAGTGCGGCCATGTCGGTGCCTTCCAGGTCCTGCGCTTCCAGCCACTTCAGATTGACCTTGGTGCGCTGGCGCAGGCCGCCGTGCTTGAGCGCCTCGCCGACCGACTTGTAGGCGTCCTGGTGATCGACGTACTTGCCGACCACGGCGATGGTCACTTCGTCCAGCGGATGCAGGGTCGCGTCGACCGCGTCTTCCCACATCGACAGATCGACCGGACCGACCTTGTCGGCCAGCTTCAGCTGATTGACCACGATCTCATCCAGGCCCTGCGCATGCAGGCCCGACGGAATGCGGTACAACACGTCCACGTCCGGCACGCTGATGACGGCGCGTTCGGAGACGTTGGTGAACTGGGCGATCTTGCGGCGCTCCGAATCCGGCACGGCCTGCTCGGAGCGGCACAGCAGCACGTCCGGCTGGATGCCGATCGAGCGCAGCTCCTTCACCGAGTGCTGGGTCGGCTTGGTCTTCAGCTCACCGGCCGCACCGATGTACGGCACCAGGGTGAGGTGCATGAACAGTGCCTTCTCCGGGCCACGCTCGGTACGCACCTGGCGGATCGCTTCCAGGAACGGCAGCGACTCGATATCGCCGACGGTACCGCCGATCTCGACCAGGGCCACGTCGTAGCCTTCGGTGGCTTCATCGATGCAACGACGGATTTCATCGGTGATGTGCGGAATGACCTGCACGGTCGCGCCCAGGTAGTCGCCGCGGCGCTCCTTGCGGATCACGTTCTCGTAGATGCGGCCGGTGGTGACCGAATTCTTGCGGCTCAGGCGGGTGCGCACGAAGCGCTCGTAGTGGCCCAGGTCGAGGTCGGTCTCGGCGCCGTCGTCGGTGACATAGACCTCACCGTGCTGGAACGGGCTCATGGTGCCCGGATCGACGTTGATGTACGGGTCGAGCTTCATCATCGTGACCTTCAGGCCACGGGCTTCAAGAATGGCGGCCAGCGACGCGGCGGCAATGCCTTTGCCGAGCGAGGACACCACGCCGCCGGTTACGAAAATCAAGGGAGTCATGGCTGCAAGCATCCTGTCTGGAAATGGAAAACGGCAGCACCACGCGCACCCGGAGGGCGGGCATGGTGCTCAGAGGGGGTTTTCCGGTTCGCTGGAACAGCGAGGGAGGTGCGGATCCGTGCGGCGGCAGGCGCCGGACGGGGACCACCGTGCGAGGTCGGGGTGGCCGTGCCGGTCAAATCGACCGTCACCTGCGACCCGCCATGCTGGAAGCCACGCTTGGCCGCTCCAGCCCATTCGCAAATGGTGGACACGCACTTACTCCCGGAAAGCCATAGTTTACAGATTGATGGCCGCCAACCCAAGGGGCTTGTGCGACCCAGCCCATAAAAAACGCCCCGCTGGGCGGGGCGTTCTGGAGCGCACCCCTTGTCGCAAGGGCGCCTGGCAGGTTGCGGGATCAGCGCTTCTTCCGCGCTTCTTCCTCTTCTTCCTGCTGCGGGACCGGCTGGCCCTTGGCCTTCATTTCGGCATTGGCCTGCGCACGGCGCTTGGCCTTGGCATCGGCTTCGGCCTGCGCCTTGTCGGCCTGGTCGCCCTGCTGCGGGGCCGGCTGGCCGGCGTTCTGCGCCATCACCAACGGCACAGCAACGGCAGCGGCGGCCAGGATCGCAATGGTCAGCAACTTCTTCATGGAGTCCTCCTCGCGGTATGGCTTGGACGTATCGGTCCAACTAGGGGCGCCGGCGTTCAGATTCCAGCGGCTGCCATTTTACCCCCTTGCGCCCTCCAAGGCTGAACCGCAGGCGTGCAAAATCACGGGCCAGACCGCACACTTGCGCGTCGCTCCAAGCTTTCGAAGACAGATGAACGCCCGCTATAACGCCGCCGATATTGAAGTCCTGTCCGGCCTTGACCCGGTCAAGCGCCGTCCCGGCATGTATACCGATACCGCACGCCCGAACCATCTGGCGCAGGAAGTGATCGACAACTCGGTGGACGAGGCCCTCGCCGGCCATGCCCGCTCGATCGAGATCACCCTGTTCAAGGATGGCAGCGTGGAGGTCAGCGATGACGGCCGTGGCATGCCGGTGGACATCCATCCGGAAGAGAAGATCCCCGGTGTCGAGTTGATCCTGACCCGCCTGCATGCCGGCGGCAAGTTCAACAACAACAACTACACCTTCTCCGGCGGCCTGCATGGCGTGGGCGTCAGCGTGGTCAATGCGCTGTCCACCCTGGTGGAAATCCACATCAAGCGCGAAGGTGCCGAGCACCGCATCACCTTCCGCAACGGCGACCGCGCCTCGCCGCTGGAAGTGGTCGGCACCGTTGGCAAGAAGAACACCGGCACCCGCCTGCGTTTCTGGCCGGACCCGAAATACTTCGATACGCCGAAGTTCGCCGTGCGTGCGCTCAAGCATCTGCTGCGCGCCAAGGCCGTGCTGTGCCCGGGGCTGACCGTCAAGCTGACCGACGAGGCTACTGGCGAAGTCGATACCTGGTACTACGAAGACGGTCTGCGCGACTATCTGAAGATGGAGCTGGGTGATCGTGAGTCGCTGCCGGCCGACCTGTTCGTGGGCAACCTGAAGAAGGACACCGAGATCGTCGACTGGGCTGTCGCCTGGCTGCCGGAAGGTGAGCTGGTACAGGAAAGCTACGTCAACCTCATCCCGACCGCCCAGCACGGCACCCATGCCAACGGCCTGCGCACCGGCCTGACCGAGGCACTGCGCGAATTCTGCGACTTCCGCAACCTGCTGCCGCGGGGCGTCAAACTGGCCCCGGAAGACGTCTGGGACCGCGTGTCGTTCGTGCTGTCGCTGAAGATGACCGATCCGCAGTTCAGCGGCCAGACCAAGGAACGCCTGTCCTCGCGCCAGGCCGCTGGTTTCGTTGAAGGCGCCGCGCACGATGCGTTCAGCCTGCTGCTGAACCAGAACGTGGAGCTGGGCGAGAAGATCGCGCAGATCGCCATCGAGCGCGCCAGCGCGCGCCTGAAGACCGAGAAGCTGGTCGTCCGCAAGAAGGTCACCCAGGGCCCGGCCCTGCCCGGCAAGCTGGCCGACTGCATCAGCCAGGACCTGTCGCGCACCGAACTGTTCCTGGTGGAGGGTGACTCGGCAGGCGGCAGCGCCAAGCAGGCCCGCGACAAGGATTTCCAGGCGATCCTGCCGCTGCGCGGCAAGATCCTCAACACCTGGGAAGTCTCGTCCAACAGCGTGCTGGCGTCGGAAGAAGTGCACAACCTGGCCGTGGCCATCGGCTGCGACCCGGGCAAGGACGACATCACCGGCCTGCGCTACGGCAAGGTCATCATCCTGGCCGACGCGGACTCGGACGGCCTGCACATCGCCACCCTGCTCACCGCGCTGTTCCTCAAGCACTTCCCGGCGCTGGTCGATGCCGGCCACGTGTTCGTGGCGATGCCGCCGTTGTTCCGCATCGACGTGGGCAAGCAGGTGTTCTACGCCCTGGACGAGGAAGAAAAGCGCTCGATGCTGGACAAGATCGAACGCGAGAAGATCAAGGGCGCGATCAACGTCACCCGCTTCAAGGGCCTGGGCGAGATGAATCCGCCGCAGCTGCGTGAATCCACCATCCACCCGGATACGCGCCGGCTGGTGCAGTTGACGGTGGATGACCGTGAGCAGACCAGCTCGCTGATGGACATGCTGCTGGCCAAGAAGCGTGCGTCTGACCGCAAGGGCTGGCTGGAGACCAAGGGCGACCTGGCCTCGCTGGAAGCCTGATACCGGCGCGGGGTCGGATCCGTTTCCTGACAGGAAACGGCTCTGACCCCACTGCCCGGTAGTGCCGGCCGCTGGCCGGCAACCTCGACATCCGCGTGATCCAGGCAGATCTGCCGGCCAGCGGCCGGCACTACCGGTTCATGGGCCCCGGGCATTACACCCCCATCGGCAAACCCTGCGGGTCCATAATGCGCGCTCATCCGCGTGGACCACTGCATTGCCCAGCCACTCGCTGCTGTTCCCCGGCCTGCCGCTGCACAGCGCGCGCCTGGTCCTGAGCCCGATCCGCCGTGATGACGCGGCTGCGTTGTTCACGCTGCAGTCCAACCCGGCGGTGATGCGCTGGTGGAACCATCCTGCCTGGAAACGACCGGGCGAGGCCCGCGAACAGATCGACGACGACCTCGCGGCACACGCCATCGGCACCCAGCTCAAGCTGGCCGTGCGCGAATCGCTGGAAGGGCCCTTGCTGGGCATCTGCGTGGTGTTTGCCGTTGACCGTGACGCCGCGCGTGCCGAGATCGGCTACCTGCTGGCACCCGACCTCCAGGGCCAGGGCTACATGCACGAAGCGTTGCAGCAGGTGCTGGCTTACCTGTTCAGGACGCTGCGCCTGCATCGCGTGGAAGCCGAGATCGATCCACGCAACGCCGCTTCCGCCCACGTACTTGAACGCCTCGGCTTCCACCGTGAGGGCCTCCTGCGCCAACGCTGGCGCATCCAGGGCGAGTTGGCCGATTCGGCTGTGTACGGGCTCCTGGCCGACGACGAAGCGGCAACCGCCCTGCCCGCTTGACCGAATCTGGCCGCAGCTGGCGACAACACCTGGGCATGGCTTTGGACACATACGGCGCGGCACCCCAGGGGCCTAGCATCGGAATCCCCTTCCGCTGCCGATACGGTGCCATGAAGTCCCTGCTGCACACTGCCGCGCTCTGCGTCGGCCTGCTCATCGCCCCCGCCGTCACGCTGGCTGCCCCGGCGGCCGATGCAAAACCCGATCCGAAAGAAGACAAGACCGAAGCCCCCGCGCTGCCGGCCGATGCCTCGGCGCGCCAGAGCATCCGCCTGGCCGGCCGCACGCTCGATTACACCGCCACCGTCGGCACCCTGCCGGTACGCGACGAGAAGGGCAAGGTGATCGCCGATGTGGTGTTCACCGCGTACACGCTGCCGGGCAAGAACCGGCCGGTGACCTTCGCGCTCAATGGCGGCCCCGGCGCCTCGTCGGTCTATCTCAACATGGGCGCGATCGGTCCCAAGGTGGTGACCTTCGGTTCGGAGGGCGACAGCGCCTCGGCCCCGGCCACCCTGCACGACAACCCGGGCACCTGGCTGGACTTCACCGACCTGGTGTTCATCGACCCCGTCGGTACCGGCTTCAGCCGCGCACGCATCGGCGATGAAGAAGCGAAGAAGCAGCTGTACAACCCCAACGCCGACATCGAGTACCTGTCGCGCTCGATCTACGACTGGCTCCTGCGCAACCAGCGCATGGCCTCGCGCAAGTACCTCACCGGCGAAAGCTACGGTGGCTACCGCGGCCCGCGCATCACCCATTTCCTGCAGACCCGGCTGGGCGTGGCGATGAACGGCCTGGTGCTGGTGTCGCCGTATCTGAGCCCGACCCTGGAAGACAACGCCGATGTCTCGCCGATGGCGTGGATGCAGACGCTGCCGTCGATCGCCGCTGCGCACCTCGAGCGCCAGGGCAAGCTGACCGATGCGGCGATGCGCGAAGTGGTGGAATACACCCGTGGCGACTACGCCACCGCGTTGATGAAGGGCCGCAGTGATCCGCAGGCGACCGAGGCGATGCTGCGCCGGGTGACCGAGCTGACCGGGCTGGACCCGCAGTTCGTGCGTCGTGCCGGTGGCCGCCTGGAGACCCAGGCGTATCTGCGCGAGGTGTTCCGCGACAAAGGCACGCTGGGCAGCCGTTACGACTCCAACGTGACCGCGTTCGATCCGTTCCCGAATGATCCCGAGCAGCGCGCCAACGACCCACTGCTGGACAGCATCATCGCGCCGACGACCACCGCGATGGTCGACTTCGTGACCCGGGTGGTCGGCTGGAAGGTGGATTCACGCTACCAGGCGCTGAACTACGAAGTGAACCGGCTGTGGGACCGCAACGGTGACCTGCGCCAGGGCGCAGTGACCCAGCTGCGCCAGGCGGTGGCGATCGATCCGCACCTGCAGGTCTTGATCGTGCATGGCTGGAACGACCTGTCGTGCCCGTTCATGGGCTCGATCCTGACCGTGGACCAGATGCCGGCCATGGGCAGCAACCCGGACCGGGTGCAGGTCCGCAGCTATCCGGGCGGGCATATGTTCTACAGCCGGGCGGACAGCCAGGCGGCGTTCCGCAAGGATGTGCAGGCGTTGTTCCAGCGTAATTGAGGGGTTCCGGCCGGGCCTGCGGCCCGGCACCCGCAGAGGCAAGGGCAATAGCCGAAGCAACAGCAACTGCGAGCTCTCCGTGGGTTGGCGGGGTGGGTCCGGTTGCGGGGGACGCCGTAAACCCTTCCATGGGGGCTTGGCCGCGGCTTGCTCGTGTGCGCTGTCCTGCGCACACGGCAAGACCGGGGTTGGGCGTCCTGCCCAACCCGCCCGAGGTATACCTTGGGCCCATGCCGCGGACACCCCCGCAACCGGACCCACCCCGCCTTCGACAGGTTCCTGGCGCTGTTGGTAGATCCACGCAATGCGTGGATATCTGGAATCGAATGGAACCCTGAATTAAAAAACCCGCCGGCGAACCGGCGGGTTTTTTTGTGCTGCCATAGCTTTGGAACTCAGGCCCAGCCGAACAGCTCGAACAGCTTGAGGATCAGGTACGCACAACCGCCAGCGGCGGGGATGGTCAGGATCCAGGCCCAGACGATGCGCTCGATCACGCCCAGGCGCAGCGAACGCGGGTTCTTGGCAAAGCCCACGCCCATGATCGCGGTGGAGATGCTGTGTGTGGTCGAGACCGGCATGCCGAAGTGGGCGGCCACGGTCAGCACGGTGGCCGAGCTGGTTTCAGCGGCGAAGCCATGGATCGGGTGCAGCTTGACCATCTTGTGGCCCAGGGTCTTGATGATCTTCCAACCGCCGGAAGCAGTACCGGCCGCCATCACCACGGCACAGGTCAGCACGATCCACATGGCGATGCCGTCGCCGGCATGCGCGTCCGGGTGCATGAAGGCCAGCCAGGACGGCAGGTCGTTCAGTGCGCCGGTCGCCTCGGCACCGATCAGGGTCATCGCGATGATGCCCATGGTCTTCTGCGCATCGTTGTGGCCGTGGGCGAAGCCCATGTAGGCCGCCGAGGCGATCTGCGCCTTGCCGAAGAAGGCGTTGACGATGCGCGGACGGGCCAGGCGGCCGATGGCACCACCGATCTTGGCCAGGCCGGCGATCAGGCCCCACAGCAGCACCATCACCACGATGCCGAGCAGGAAGCCGGCAATCGGCGAGGTGATCATCGGCACGAACACCTTCCACAGCAGGCCCTTGTTCTGCGCCCAGCTGCCCAGGCGCTCGGACCAGATCAGCGCGTCCCAGTTGTTGTGGGCGGCGGCCAGGCCGGCGCCGCAGAGGCCACCGATCAGCGCGTGCGAGGACGAGGACGGCAAGCCCTTCCACCACGTGATCAGGTTCCAGATGATGCCGCCCAGCAGCGCGCACAGGATCACCTGCGGGGTCACGTCGACCACGTTGGTGTTGAGCAGGCCCGAAGCGATGGTCAGGGCCACGGCGGTGCCGGTCAGCGCACCCAGCAGGTTCATGAAGGCGGCCAGCATCACCGCCCAGCCGGGCGAAAGCACTTTGGTCGCCACCACGGTGGCAATGGAGTTGGCGGTGTCGTGGAAGCCGTTGATGAACTCGAAGACGAGTGCGGCCAGGATCACCACCAGGACAAGGGTCAACATGCGGCGGCGTCCGTCAGCTGTTCTTCAACACGATCTGGTATGCCACCACACCGGCCTCGCGGCAGCGGTCGATGGCCTTTTCCAGGATCTCGAAGAATTCCTTCAGCAGGAACATCTGCAGGTTGTCCAGGCGGCCCGAATAGATGTCGCGGTACAGCTCGAGCATCAAGCGGTCGGCCTCGTTCTCCAACGAGCGCAGCTTCTCATTGAGCGCGGTCATCCGGTCCAGGTTCATATGGCGCAGGTCGGCCACCATCTCCACCACCACGCCGGCAGCCTGTTCCAGCATCGCCGCGCGCGGCGCGAAGTCGATGTGCTCCAGATGGGTCGTGGCCAGCGAATAGCGATCAGCGAACTTCTCGATCTGCTTGGGAATCTTGTACAGCGCCGAGCCCAGCGCTTCGATGTCCTCGCGCTCGATCGGGGTCATGAAGCTGTCCACCAGCGCCTGGCTGATCTTGTCCGAGGCCGCGCGCTCGCGCAGGCGGGCCAGCTTGAACGCGTCCAGCGCGGGCTGGCGGTCGGCCTCGCGCAGCATGGAATGCAGCGCCTTGGCGGCGTCGGAGGCCGCGACGGCAGCCTCATCGAGCAGGGTGTAGAACTGTTTGCCGGAACCGAAAATGGTCTGCAGAGAGAACATTGAGAAACCTGTCAGCCGTCGCGGGAAGGACGGCACCAGGACGAATTATGACGGCTAGATGACCATCTCGGGTATCCCCGGCGCCTCCCGGAGCCCGGACACCCTCAACCTGAACAGGCAGTTGCCACCCAACCACGGCCCTTTGCTAAGATGCCAGCGCGCCCTCGGGCGCACCTTATGGACGACGACCCTTATCCCCCTGCGCCGCGCCGGACCCTGTTCCTGAGCGCCAGCCGCCATCGCAAGCACCCGCCCTCCCTGCCACCAACCGGGGACGATGCCCGTGTTTGAAATGATCCTGATTGTCTTCGCGCTGGTTCTGTTGAACGGCTTCTTTGCCATGTCCGAGATGTCGGTCATGACCTCGCGCAAGAGCCGCCTGAAGCAGATGGCCGCCACCTCCAAGCGCGCCGCCAAGGCGCTGGAGCTGTCGGAGAAGCCGGAGAGCTTCCTGTCCACCGTGCAGATCGGCATCACCGTGATCGGCGTGCTGACCGGCTACCTCGGCGGTGAAGCGCTGGGTGAGGCCTTCGCCGGCTGGATCCAGGGCCTGATGCCCGGCTTTGCCTACGCCGGCAATGTCGGCACCGCGCTGGCGGTGAGCCTGATCACCTTCATCACGCTGATCTTCGGCGAACTGGTACCCAAGCGCCTGGCGCTGACCCGTTCGGAGGCCATTGCCAGCCTGGTGGCGATGCCGATGAGCTGGCTGGCCAGGCTGGCCCTGCCTTTCGTCTGGCTGCTGTCCAAGACCACCCAGCTGGTCCTGCGGCTGTTTGGCCTGGGCAAGGATGAAGTCGCCTCGGTGACTGAAGAAGAGATCCGCATGCTGGTGGCCGAGAGCCACGAGGCCGGCGTGATCGACAGCCACGAGCGCGACATGATGAACCGCGTCATGCGCCTGGGCGATCGTACCGCCGACAGCCTGATGACCCCGCGCAACCGCATCGCCTGGCTGGATACCCAGGCCGGCCTGGAGCGCAACCTGGAAATCATGGCCGAGCACGAATTCTCGCGATACCCGGTATACCGCGACAACGACATGGACGTGGTCGGCGTGCTGGAACTGAAATCGCTGGCCACGCGCATGGCGCGCGGCGACAACGCGCTGTTCCAGACCCTCCGCGAGCCGCTCTACGTTTCCGAATCGACCCACGCGATGAAGCTGCTGGAGATCTTCCGCGAGGAACAGCAGTCGATGGCGCTGGTGGTGGACGAGTACGGCGAGATCCAGGGCCTGGTGACCATCAGCGACTTGATGGGCGCCGTGGTCGGCCGCCTGCAGGCGGTGGAAAACGCCGACGAAGATGCGCTGGTGGTGACCCGCGAAGACGGTTCGCTGCTGGTGGATGGCTCGCTGCCGATCGAGGACCTGCGCGAGCTGATCGGCAGCAACGACCTGCCCGATGCCGAGGATGGCGACTACTACACGCTGGCCGGCATGTGCATCCACTACTTCGGCCGCATCCCGCACGCAGGCGAATACTTCGACTGGGCCGGCTGGCGCTTCGAGGTGGTCGATCTGGACGGTGCGCGGGTGGACAAGCTGCTGCTGCGCACGCTGTCCGACGAGCAGGCCGATGAGCTCACCGCCTGAGGCCGGACAGGGTCCGGGCGAACAGCGCCCGACCTACCGCAACGAGGGCATCCGTACCCTGCTGGAGATGTTCGCCTCCGGCGACCCGGCCGAGCACATGCCGCTGGGCCAGATCCTGTGCAACCTGCAGCAGAGCGCGTTCGGCGTGTTCCTGTTCGTTGCGATCCTGCCGTCGTTCATCCCGATTCCGGGCATGGGCGGCGCAGTCAGCGGCCCGCTGGTGATCCTGATCGGCGTGCAGATGCTGTGCTGCCTGCGCCGGCCCTGGCTGCCAGGTTTCATTGCCCGCCGCGGGCCCAAGCGCAGCACCATGCACCGCTTCCTCGACCGTATCGACCGCCCGCTGCGGCGGCTGGACCGGATGCTGAAGCCGCGGCTGCCGCAGCTGCTGACACCCGTATCGGCGCAGGCCTTCAGCGGCCTGCTGCTGGTGCTGCTGGGCCTGCTGCTGTCGCTGCCGATTCCCTTCACCAATTTCCTGTTCGGCTTCCAGCTGCTGCTGTTCTCGCTGGCGTTGCTGGAACGCGATGGCGCGCTGATGCTCTTCAACTGGATCGCAGCGTTGGCGGCCATCGCCTTCTTCGGTTTCAGTTCGGGGCAGCTGGTGGGCTATACGGTGGAACTGTTCCAGCGCTGGTTCTGAGCCGCAATCCGGTAGAGCCGGCCGCTGGCCGGCGGCCACGTTTCCAGGATTGCGGCCAGCGGCCGGCACCATCCTCACCGGCCGTCTGTCATCCACGCATGGCGTGGATCTACTGAAGCCAGGCACGCGCGTCACGCGGTAGATCCACGCCATGCGTGGATGGAGCGATCGATGCAGGTCGATGAATCCGTTGTCGGCCAGTAGATCCACGCCATGCGTGGATGGAGCGATCAACGCAGGTCGATGAACCCGTTGTCGGCCAGTAGATCCACGCCATGCGTGGATGGAGCAATCAACGCAGGTCGATGAATCCGTTGTCGGCGAGCTGCCCCGGCTCGTCCTGCACCGCCGACAGCACGAAGCTCAATGCCTTGCCCAGCAGCGTACCCGGGCCATTCCAGTACTCTGCCGAATCGGCACGCACGTGGATCAGGCGCAGATTGGGATCGTCCTTGCCACCGGGGAAGAACAGTTTCATCGCCGGCGACCACAGCTCCTCGATCTTCTCCCGGTCATCGACGATGCCAGCGCGTCCTGCAACCGACACATAGGTGTTCTTTGAAGGCGAGGCGTAGGCAACGTTGACGTGCGGATCGAGCGCGATCTCGGCGACCTTCGGGCTGTCGGCAGTGATGACGAACCACAGGTCACCGTCGAAGGTGACCTGCTGGGTGGCCAGCGGCCGGCTGTAGAGCCGTCCGTCGACGCCAGTGGTGGTGAACATCGCCACCTCCACGTCCTTGATCAGCTCGGCGAGTTGGGCAATGTGTTCGGCGCGGGTATCAGCCATGTGGGGGCTCCATCGGTATGAGCCCCCATCAGACGCGGTTCGGCTGCAATGGGCCGTGACGCAATTGTTCAGCCCGCGTGGCGGGCGTGCCAGGCCTGCATCGCCAGCTCGAACGAACGCAGGCGGGCGCGGTGGTCGTACAGGTTGGCGGTGAGCATCAGTTCGTCGGGCCTGTGGCGTTCGACGAAGGCGGCGATGCCTTCCGCCACCTGCTGCGGATCGCCCAACACGGTGCAGGCCAGCGCCCGCTCCACGCCCAGCTTCTCATGCGGTTCCCAGAAGGACTCGATGTCGTCGATCGGTGCCGGGATCTTGCCGGGCCGACCGCGACGCAGGTTCACGAAACTCTGCTGCTGGCTGGTGAACAGGCGGCGCGATTCGGCCTCGCTGTCGCTGGCGACGACATTCAGGGCCAGCATCGCATGCGGCTGTTTCAACGTCGCCGAGGGGCGGAACTCGCGCCGGTACACCGCCAGTGCTTCGTCCATGACATCGGGCGCGAAGTGCGAGGCGAACGCATACGGCAGGCCCATCGAGGCGGCCATGCGCGCACCGAACAGGCTGGACCCGAGGATCCAGGTCGGCACCCGCAGGCCACCACCTGGAACAGCCTGCACCGCCTGGCCGGGCTGTACCGGCTCGAAGTAGTGCAACAGCTCGCGCACGTCCTGCGGGAACTGGTCGGCGCTGTCGAAGTAGCGGCGCAGTGCGCGCGCGGTTGGCTGATCAGTGCCCGGTGCACGGCCCAGGCCGAGGTCGATGCGGTCCGGATACAGCGACGCCAGCGTTCCGAACTGCTCGGCCACCTGCAGCGGCGCATGGTTGGGCAGCATGATGCCGCCAGCGCCGACGCGGATGCGCTTTGTGCCACCCGCCACGTGACCGATCAGCACGGCGGTGGCCGCGCTGGCGATGCCGGGCATGTTGTGGTGTTCGGCCAGCCAGTAGCGGCGGTAGCCAAGCGCATCGGCGTGCTGGGCCAGTTCCAGCATGTTGGCGAAGGCAGCGGTGGTGTCACTGCCCTCGCAGACCGGGGCCAGGTCAAGAATCGACAACGGGATCATCAGGCGGTTTTCCGTCACAGGATCCCCCATGCATGGGGTCGGCCGGGCGCCGCGGCCAGTGACGATGGCGGGATGCTGATTCCCGCGGGCCGGGTTCAGGGCCCCACTGCGCTTGATCCGGTAGTGCCGGCCGCTGGCCGGCAGGCAAAGCGACCTGGCAGCCGGCCAGCGGCCGGCTCTACCGGGGAAGCGTCAGAACGCGCTGGGGCGCGGCTCGGCCAGCGCCTGGTCGATCATCGGCTGCAGTTCGGCATCCAGCGCCACGCGCTCGTCGAACACGAAGCAGCGGCCCTCGTAGCCTTCACCGCCCACCTCCTCGAAGTAGCCGAGAATGCCGCCGTCGAGCTGCAGCACGTTGTCCATGCCATCGTTGACCATCCACAGCGCAGCCTTCTCGCAGCGGATGCCGCCGGTGCAGAAACTGACCACGGTGCTGTCCTTCAGCGCTTCGCGATGCGGCGCCAACGCCTCGGGCAGGTCGGTGAACTTGTGGATGGGCAGCACCAGCGCATCCTTGAACGTGCCGTACTCCACTTCCTGCAGATTGCGCGTATCGAGCATCACCACCGGCTTGCCGGCATCGTCGTGCCCCTGCCGCAACCAGCGCTGCACGGTTGCCGGATCAACCGCCGGTGCACGCGGATACTCCAGCGGCTGGCCGTCATCGCGGCGGAAGCTGATGATCTCGTCCTTGACCTTGGCCTTCAGCCGCGCGAACGGCTGGTGCTCGCTGAGGCTGGTCTTGACCCGCATATCGGCAAAGCGCGCATCGGCATGCAGCGCTGCGTAGAAGTCCTCGATCGCCTCCGGCGCACCCGCCAGGAACAGATTCAGACCCTCGCCCGCCACCAGGATCGTGCCCCGCAGCTGCGCCGCCTCGGCACGCGCCAGCAACTGGTCGCACAGGGCCTGGGGAGCGTCAATGACGGCGAAATGGTAGGCAGCGGTATTGGCGATCATCCCGCCATTTTAGCGCCAGACCGCCCCAGGAGCAGATTTACCCGTTCATCCACGCATGGCCTGGATCTACTGCAGCTCCACAGGCTCAGGGGCCAGAGGCCCCATTGCAGTTGCCTCTGCGGGTGCCGGGTGCAACCCGGCCGCCCCCCCCTACCCCCGCAGCAGTACGAACGGCAGCAGTACCAGAGCCGCTGCAGCGGCCATTGCCAACAACACGAGCACCACATACACCGGCCGCCGCCGCAGCAGGCTGCCGAAGGTCTCGCCGGTGCCATCGCGCAGGGCCTGCTCGCGCTCGGCACGGATGCGGGGCCCGCGTTCGGCCTGGTAATCAGCCATCAGCGCCTTGGCGCGGGGATGGTCGGCATCCTCGCTCAGCCACAGGCCACCGTTGGAAATGCCCCAGGGGCTGGGTTCGGTGCGATACCAGGCGATGCCGTGCTGGTCGAGCAGCGTGCAGACATCGGCATATTCGTCGTCGCCGACGTTGCGCAGATTGAGCAGGAGTTTTGCCATGCGCCCATGATACCCGGCGCCGATGCGCTACCCTTGCCGCCCTCGCCCTGCGCCCTTCCGGAGACGCCCGATGCGCCGCCTGCTGCTTCCCCTGCTGCTGTCCCTCGCCGCCGTTGGCTGTTCGAGCGAACCCGCCGGTCCGCCGCCGGGCGGCACCCTGACCACCTTCGAGCGCATCGATACCGTACCCGGCACCGGTGCCGAAGCCGTTTCCGGCAACAAGGTGACCGTGCACTACACCGGCTGGATCTACGACAGCCGCACCGAGACCAAGCACGGCAAGACCTTCGACAGCTCGGTCAGCCGTGGCGAACCGTTCACCTTCGCGCTCGGCGCGGGCCAGGTCATCCGTGGCTGGGATGAGGGTGTGGCCGGCATGAAGGTCGGTGGCAAGCGCACCCTGATGATCCCGCCGGACTACGGTTACGGCGACCGCCGCGTCGGCCCGATCCCGGCCGGCTCGTCGCTGGTGTTCGACGTCGAGCTGCTCGATGTCAAACCGTAATACCGCAATTGCTCAACGGGTCGCCGTTGTCGGCGGTGGCCCGGCCGGCCTGTTCGCTGCCGAGCGGCTGCGCGTGGCCGGACTGGACGTAGACGTCTATGAGGGCAAGGGTTCGCCCGGCCGCAAGTTCCTGATCGCCGGCAAGGGCGGGCTCAACCTCACCCACTCCGATCCGCGTCCGCTGTTTGACAGCCGTTACCGCGAGCAGACGGCCTCGGTCGGCCGCTGGCTGGATGGATTCGACGCGCAGGCACTGCGCGACTGGGCCGCCGGCTTCGGCGTGGAAACCTACGTCGGCAGCTCCGGTCGCGTGTTCCCGGTGGACCGCAAGGCAGCCCCGTTGCTGCGCGGCTGGGTGCGCCGCCTGAAGGAACAGGGTGTGCGCCTGCACGCCAACCATCGCTGGATCGGCTGGAGTGACGACGGTGCCCTGCGCTTCGAAACAGAAGAAGGCGCCGTTGAAGTACATGCCGATGCCACCGTGCTCGCCGTCGGTGGCGGCAGCTGGCCGCAGCTGGGCAGCGACGGTGCCTGGGTCGCGCCCCTGCAGGCACGCGGGGTGGGCATCGCCCCGCTGCAGTCGGCCAACTGCGGCTTCGACATCGGGTGGACACCGTTCTTTGCCCAGCGCAATGCCGGCGCGCCGCTGAAGCCGGTGGTCGCACACTGGATCGACCTGGATGGCCAGCCGCAGTCCCTGCAGGGCGAGTGCGTGGCCAGCGAGTACGGCATCGAAGGCAGCCTGGTCTATGCGCTGGCCGCCGATCTGCGCGAAACCATCAACCGCGACGGTCACGCGATGCTGTGGCTGGACCTGGTGCCAGGCCGCGACGAGGCACGCCTGCTGGCCGATCTGTCGCGCCCACGCAAGGGCCGCAGCTTCGGCGAGCATCTGCGCCGCAACGCGGGGCTGGATGCGGTGAAGGCCGCGCTGGTATTCGAGCTCCTCGGCAAGGGCGCAGGCAACGATCTGACGGCCGTGGTGGCCACGCTCAAGCGGCTGCCCTTGCGCCTGCTGCGGCCGCGACCGATGGCCGAAGTGATCAGCACCGCCGGCGGTGTACGCATGGATGCGATGGATGAGGGCCTGATGCTGCGGGCACTGCCCGGCGTGTTCTGTGCCGGCGAGATGCTGGACTGGGAAGCACCGACCGGGGGCTACCTGCTTACCGCGTGCTTCGCCAGCGGCCTGCGTGCGGCGGAAGGCGTGATCGGGTGGTTGGCGGAGCGGTAGGACCTGCCCTGTAGAGTCGAGCAAGCTCGACGCTACATCACCACGGCCGGCGCATGCTCACTGAGGCCAGCGCCACGCCGCTGGGATGCGGGTAGGCCTCT
This sequence comes from Stenotrophomonas maltophilia, assembly GCF_004684085.1. GTDB lineage: Bacteria > Pseudomonadota > Gammaproteobacteria > Xanthomonadales > Xanthomonadaceae > Stenotrophomonas > Stenotrophomonas maltophilia_AS. The sequence goes on along the minus strand of NZ_SRHZ01000029.1, from coordinate 134,479 downwards.
TCGCGCACGCTGATGAAACCCTGTCGCTGGTAGAACGCCACGGCGTTGAGCGAGGCCGACAGCACCACGTCGCGCTCGTGGTCGGCCAACGCCAGCAGGCGCTGCATCAGCGCCTGACCAATGCCCTTGCCGCCTCGATCCGGGTCGACGAACAACGCATCGACTTCATTGGCATCGGTATCGAACACGCCGAAGCCCAGCAGGTCGCCCTGCCCGTCCTCGGCCACCACGCAACCGCCCTGCCCCAGCAATCGCGCGTACTGCGCCGGCGGCGGCGAGGCCGACCAAGGGGTGATCACCTCCGGCGGGTAATGGCTGCTGCAGGTTTCGCGCACGCAGCGCGTGCGCAGGGCCCACAGCATGGCTACATCATCCATGGTGCCGGTTCTGAACTGCATGGCGCCTCCTTGTAGCGTCGAGCCATGCTCGACTGTTCTTCGTTCCAACGTCGCGATGCCTGATCGAAAGGCAGTCGGGCATGGCTCGACTCTACGCAATCGTTACCGCGACTTACTGGCGCGCAACGCCTGGATCTTCGGCGGCGGCTGGAACGAGTCGCTGCGAGCATCGGCCCAGAATGCATGGAACACCGCGTGGTCCGGCACTTTGTGCAGCAGCTCACCCGGTTCCAGATAGCGGTACAGGGAGGCCAGCGAACGGATCTCCACCGGCGAAACACGACGCAGGATGTGCTCCGGGCCAAGCTCCGCCGGGTCATTCAGGCCAGCAGCGCAGAGCAGTTCCTTCAAGGCGTGCAGCGTGTGTTCGTGGTAGCTGTACACACGCATCGCCTTGTCCGGCGCATCCAGGTGCTTCCAGCGTGCCGGGTCCTGGGTCGCGATGCCGGTCGGGCATTTGTCGGTGTGGCAGCTCAGCGATTGAATGCAGCCCAGCGCAAACATGAAGCCACGCCCGGCATTGCACCAGTCGGCACCGAGCGCGATGGTGCGCGCGATGTCGAAGGCACTGGTGATCTTGCCCGCCGCGCCGATCCGGATGCGATCGCGCAGGTCGAGGCCGACCAGAGTGTTATGCACCAGCAGCAGCGCCTCGTGCATCGGCACGCCGACATGGTCGACGAACTCCGCTGGTGCCGCACCGGTGCCGCCCTCGGCACCATCGACCACGATGAAGTCCGGCAGCAGGCCGGTTTCCTGCATGGCCTTGGCAATGCCGAACCATTCCCACGGGTGGCCGATCGCCAGTTTGAATCCCACCGGCTTGCCACCGGACAGCTCGCGCAGGCGGGCCACGAACTGCAGTAGTTCGACCGGCGTCGAAAACGCCGAGTGACGCGATGGTGACACGCAATCCACCCCCATCGGCACGCCACGGGTCACCGATATCTCGGCGGTCACCTTCGGTGCCGGCAGCACGCCACCGTGGCCGGGCTTGGCGCCCTGCGACAGCTTGATCTCGATCATCTTGACCTGGTCATGCGTGGCGTTGGCAACGAAGCGCTCTTCGCTGAAACCGCCCTTCTCGTCACGGCACCCGAAGTAACCCGAGCCGATCTCCCACACCAGGTCGCCTCCCATCTCACGGTGGTACGGCGAGATCGAACCTTCGCCGGTGTCGTGGTAGAAGCCACCGCGGCGCGCACCCTCGTTCAGCGCGCGGATCGCATTGGCCGACAACGAGCCAAAGCTCATCGCCGAGATATTGAACACACTGGCCGAATAGGGCTTGGCACAGCTGGCACCGATCAGCACGCGGAAATCGTGCTTGGCGATGGCGGTCGGCGCCAGCGAGTGGTTGATCCACTCATAGTCCACCGCATAGGTGCTGCGCAGGGTACCGAACGGCACCGTGTCCATTTCGTTCTTGGCGCGCTGGTAGATCAGCGCGCGCTGCTGCCGCGAGAACGGAACGTCTTCCAGATCGCTCTGCACGAAGTACTGGCGGATTTCCGGACCAATCGATTCCAGGCCGTAGCGGAAGTGCGCCATCACCGGGTAGTTGCGGCGCAGCGTGCTGCGCTTCTGCAGCAGGTCCCAGGTCCCCAGCGCCACCATCGCGGCAGTCAGGCCGACGCCCCAGTACCAGGCCGGCCATATCATGGCCAGCCACAGGCAGATCGGGAACATCAAGATGGCGAGCACGTAGACGATATACCGGTGCATGGCTTTCCTCGGTTGCAACTGCCCCCGAGTCTACCGCGCCGCCCGCCGCCGGGGTTTACAGTCGACCGTCAACCACGTTGCGCGGCCAGGCCGATTTCACGTCGTAGACCAGGCCACCCGGCGCCAGCAGGCTGCGGATCCGTACCTCGTCCATCGCCTTGAAGTGGGCATGAGCCACGGCCAGCACCACCGCGTCGTAGCAGCCGGCCACCGGCTCGGCCAGCCACTGCACGCCCTCGTCGGCCAATGCGGCAGGGCCGACCCAGGGGTCGCTGACCTCGACCTGGGCACCGGCATCGCGCAGGCGCTGTGCCAGTTCAAGCGCGCGGCTGTTGCGCAGGTCCGGGCAGTCTTCCTTGAAGGTAACGCCCAGTACCAGGATGCGTGCCTGCGCCGGCGCGCGGCCGCGTTCGGCCAGCATTGCCAGCACCCGCGTGGCCACATGTTCACCCACGCGGTTGTTGACCTGCCGCGCGGTGTGGATCAGGTCCGGATGGAAACCCACGCTCTCGGACTTGTGCAGCAGGTAGTACGGATCCACGCCGATGCAGTGGCCACCGACCAGGCCCGGCCGGAACGGCAGGAAGTTCCACTTGCTGCCCGCCGCGTCGAGCACGTCCTGGGTATCGATGCCGAGCCGGTCAAAGATCAGGGCGAGCTCATTGACCAGCGCGATGTTGACGTCGCGCTGGATGTTCTCGACCACCTTGGCCGCTTCGGCCACACGCATCGACGGCGCCGGGAACGTACCGGCGGCGATGATGCGCTGGTACAGGCCATCAATCACCGCAGCGACTTCCGGTGTCGAGCCGGAAGTGATCTTGCGGATGTCGGCCAGACGCCGCTGGCGGTCGCCGGGGCTGACCCGTTCCGGACTGTAGCCGCAGTAGAAGTCTTCGTTGAAGCGCAGGCCGGAGCCCTGCTCCAGCAGCGGCACGCACACTTCTTCGGTGGTACCGGGGTACACCGTGGATTCGTAGATCACCAGGTCGCCGGCGCGCAGGTGGCTGGCAATCAACCGCGTCGCCGAGCGCAGCGGCTCCAGATCGGGCTGCTCGTAGGCATCAATCGGCGTCGGCACGGTCACGATGTAGACGTTGCACGCATCGAGCAACTCCGGATCGCTGCCGTACTGCAGCAGCTGCGCAGTGGCCAGCTCGTCGGCGTCCATTTCCAGCGTGTGGTCCAGGCCGTCGCGCAGCTCGGCGATGCGCCCGGCATCGATGTCGAAGCCCAGCGTCAGCCAGTGCCGGCCAAACGCCACCGCCAGCGGCAGACCCACATAGCCCAGGCCGATCACCGCAAAACGAGGTGCGTCGGCCGCTGCAACAGGCACACTCATCGACACGCCCTGTGCGACAGGCGGGGCGCCACGTTCGCAGCCATGGCTTCGGCCAATACGCTCATTCGCTGTACCACTCGCAGGAACCCACGCCGGAAAGGCTACAGCGTAACGGCCTCGTCCCCCGCCGCCAAGGCAGTTCAGGACCCCAGTGCGACCGCTGCCGGTTCCAGTTCGCCATCGGCACCGGTCCAGGCCTGACGCAGGCGCTCGAAGCCGCCGCTGCCCAGCAGGAAGCCCGGCCAGGCGGCATCGATGATCTGCGCCAGCAGGTCCGCCTCGATCCGTCGCGTGCCCATCGACCAGCGCGGGAACGCGCGCTGCGCTACCGGCGCGCGGCACAACACTTTCAGTTGCCCATGGCTGCGCGCGTTGAGGATGCGCGGGAACACCGAATCGATGCCATCTTCCGGGCCCTCCAGGTATTGCAGGAAGCGCGTGCCGTCGAACATCAGCACGCCGGTGACGCCGGCTACACGGTTGAATGCCGTGGCATCGGCCAGCAGGCGGTCAAGATCGGTTGTCTGCAGATCGGCGCGGGCCTCACTGGCATAGGCAATCGCGTGCAGCGACATGAGGTGGCTCCCCCCCTGGGAACGATAGCTGGGACTATGACATGAATGGGATCGACAGTTAAGCACGCCGCTGCCGCGATGCAATCCGGTCGTCGTGCTGCGGGTGGGCTACAATCGGCGCCGCGCTGCAGGCCCGGATGGCGAAACTGGTAGACGCATCGGACTTAAAATCCGCCGGGGGAAACCCCATGCCGGTTCGATTCCGGCTCCGGGCACCAAGGCTTTTACGACGATCATCGATCGCGTTTTCGCTCCGCAATTTCCTCGACGCTCCGCAATCTGCTCAAACGCATGATGCCAAGCGAGCAGCAGATGACGTCTGCGACGCAATGTCGCGGATGCCTCAGACACCTCGCCGCATCTGCTGCAGCCCTGCCCTCACCCACGCCTTGGCGCGGGTGTCCCTCGCTCGGGGTTTCGTCTCTGCCGGCGGCCTGCGCGGTTCAAGCGCCGCCTTGATCCGCTCGACCTCCTTCGCCCCGGCCTCGGCCAGGCGCCGAGCCTGTTGCTGCTGCTCGCGGGTCGGAGGCAGGCCAGGCAGTGGTGGGGGCAACTGGATCGGCGTGCTATCGGTCAGTCGGGCGACGGCCTCACGCAGCGGCAGCTCGGGATACAGCCTGGCCGCGCACCATCGCTCTGCGTAGCACTTGCCCTGCTTGATGCTGGCCGCGCGCACGTCCTTGGTCTGCCACATCTTCCGGGCGTCCAGGTGCACGCGAACGCCATGCTCCCTCGCAGGGGAAACGCTGGCGATCTGCCGACCGCTCCACCACAGCACCCAGCCGTCCCCCATCTGGACCCAGCCAGAGGGTGATGGTGCTGAGCGGAAGCCTTGGTAGCCGTGCGAGGGAAGCATGGCCGGAAGGATACGGCCGGGAGTCGCAGATCCTGCGAACGCGGCAATGACCTGCCTGAATCGTTCGGGAAGAGTGCCAGCACCTGTTTGCCGGCACCCCCAGAGCCACCATTTACAGATCAATTTTTCGGGCGGGAAGCGACCACGTTCTCGATGCGGGGACGCAGCAGTAGAGCCTTCTCCACCTTTAAGGCATGGGCCATGACGGGCAGTGGTAGCTTCGCTGAATCAGACAGCAGAACACAGGCACTACAACCCGTTCATTGATGCACCGTCTCCCAGAATCATGGAAGGATTACCGCCGAGCCGTAACGCTCGACTGCAGCCTCCAGAGTCCGCAGCATCTCGGTGCGGGTGCGAGAGCGCATGCCAGCTTCGAACTCTGCCCGCGAATCACTCTCTAATGCGTCGACAAACTGCACGGCGTCGAGTAAACCATTATTGACGCCGGCCCCTGTAAACGGAGGCATTACGTGTGCTGCGTCGCCCAAAATCGTGATGCGCGGATGCACCGGCCAGCTTTGGTCCGGCGGGCATATATACAGGGGCCAGGGGCGAAATGGCGACGTCGCAGATTCAATCAGCGCTGTTAGCGCGGGGTTAAAACTGGAAAATAGCTGCTTGAGTTGCTCCGCTGAAGGAACTGCTGCTCCTTCTTGAGCCGCATACGAAAAATAAGCGCGAATCGTTCCGGCTTGAGTTCTCTGAGCCCATATGGCACGACCGGATTCGGAGGCCAACAGCGAGCCATTACCTACCAACCTATCCATCACTTCCAATGCAGGAACCAGTGGAGAAGCTGCAGTCACCTCGATGACGGTGATGCCCGTGTAGTGCGGGGGTAGCGGCGTCACTAATGGGCGAACACGCGAACGCAGACCGTCGCAACCAATGATGAATTCGGCTTTGACAGACCCTTTTCCGCGAAACTCCAGTTCAAAGCCCCCGTCAGTCTCATGCACCGCTTCCAGTTCGTGCGCCCACGATACGGTTTCAGGTTGCAACGAATCTAGCAGCAGGTCGCGCAAGTCAGCACGGTCAATTTCCGGATCCGTTGAAGTATCGTCTTCGAAACGCACGGCTAACGTCTCGGCATCCACGGAACGAAAACTGATGCCTTCGGAACGAGCCTTTTCCAAGAAGGCGGCACGCAATCCGGTGCGGTCAATGGCGATCAGGCCGCTCTCGGGTTTCAGGTCAAGGCTGCCACCTCTACGCGGCTCGCGACTGGCATCGCGCTCAAAAACAGCGACATCCAAACCGCGAATCTGAAGCAGACGTGCAACAGCCAGGCCAACCGGCCCGGCTCCAACAATTGCAAAGCGTGTAGTGCGCATGGATAAACTCCTTCCGACGGTGCTCATGATTTTCAAGAGTAAATTTCCCATGAGGGAAATCTTCGCCGTGGGAGTCATCCTGCAGGATGAAACAATTCCCGCCGCAAGCTAGACGGGGGACCGGGGCTTACCAAACCGGCCTGCCTTTTTCGACAACAGAATCCTAGCATACACATCGTGCACGCTGCTTACACGTGTGTTATGGCCTGGCCCGGACAGCATCCGCACAAACTATGATCACTCAAAAGTCGCCGCGATCACCGCTCCCGCCGGGCCATGACGCGAACTAAGCCTATGCCATCCCACAGCTGGCTGGTGCTTGCCATTTGCGATGTATCACCACCGTGACACAGCCAGTCTAGGACACGGCTACCGAACACTTCCCGCTGCTCTTGCAGCGGTAGCACATCCAAGGCAACGCACTAGTTAGAAGGGCAGCTGACGCTTCGCTGCGCGACGTGTCGGCGGATGACATCAACGTACTGGGCTAAGGCGAATCCCTTGCTATGCAACCTCAGCAATGGGCAGAACCATCGAGGCAAGCAGGTCCATCGCCGTGACCGGCGGCAGGCCTCCGTCCGCCCGCTGCACGAAGCCCGACCAATCGGCCCGCAGTAGCCGGGGTATTACTGCTGTCTCGACGTCCACCAGCCGCATGGGCCAGTACGGGACCCGGCGCTGCCCAACCCGGCCGCGGGCCACCTCGACCAGGTGTGCATGGCTCGAAGCACTGAGAGCGCGGGAAAAAGCCACGTCCAAGCCATCGGGCGGGCCTTCCATGTAGGCGAGGAAACGTCTCCCATCAAAGAGTGTGACGCCACTGACGCCGGCGTCCCAGTTGAATCGGGCCGCATCCGCCATGATCGCGGTCAGATGAGCCTCGCTCAGCTCCGCGCGCGCTTCGCTCACAAACACGATTGCCCTATTCGGCATGGCCCGCTCCGTGCTCTTGGGGGGAGCCCGAGCGTAGAACCGCTACCGTAAGAATCGCGTAGAGGCCGCCTGACCGGCGTCACAGTTCGGCTCGCCCTACACATCCCAGGCACGGCAGCCCGGGCTACGCTCCGGCCATGTGCGGAAGATTCGTTCAGCTCCCCGTGATCGACTTCGGCCAGCCGGGGCTGGCTGACCTTGCCCTGGGCCTGGCCGAGATCCAGCCCAGCTACAACCTGGCGCCGACGCAGCGCGCATCGATCATCATCGACCGCGGCGAAGGTCGGCGGGTCACCCGGCTGGCCTGGGGTCTGCTGCCGTTCTGGGCCAAGGCCAAGGGGCTGCAGGGCTCGACCATCAATGCCCGCATCGAGACCGTGGCCACCAAACCGGCCTTCCGCTCGGCGTTCAAGAAGCGCCGCTGCGTCATCCCGATGGCTGGGTACTACGAGTGGTCGGTCAGCCCCGAGGACGGGAAGAAGGACCCATGGTTCATCCACGCCACCGGGCCGCTGCTGGCCGCCGGCCTGTGGGAGGACACCAGCCCGCTGCTGCCCGACGGCAACCTGGGCACCTTCACCATCATCACCGGCGACAGCAGCGGCGTCTCCGCCGACACCCACGACCGGATGCCGGTCTGGTTGCAGGCCGGCCAGATCGATGAGTGGATGGCCGCAAGCCCCGACGACGCCATGGCGATGCTGCTGGCAAGCTCGCCTCCATCCATGGAGGCGTACAGGGTCAGCCGCGCCGTCAACACGCCACGAAACAATCGCGAAGACCTGCTCCAGCAGATTGCGTGATGCCTACAACAGGGTGGCCTGGCTGTCGTCCCAGCTTTTGATGATCAACTCTCCGAACTTCTTCCCCCTACCCTGCCCGCCGCCGATGGTGTAGTCGAGCTGCAGCGGCACTAGGTCGAAGCCGGCGAACACCTCTCGGATCTGGGGGTGATCATTGATCGAGACCACAAAGCGCCCGGCCGAGTTGCGCATCAGATCGGCCATCGCCTCGTACTCAGCGAATGGGAACTCGACGCCGTAACCCTCTGTTTCCCAATACGGCGGATCGAGGTAGAACAGTGTCCCCGGCCGATCGTAGCGCCGCACGCACTCCTGCCACGGGAGGCACTCGATCACCGTGTTCGACAAACGAAGATGCACCGCGCTCAGCTCTTCCTCGATGCGCAGGAGGTTCAGTCGCGGGCCTCCGGCAGTGACCACACCGAACGATTGGCCTTGCACCTTTCCCCCAAAGGCAAGTTTCTGCAGGTAGTAGAAGCGCGCAGCACGCTGAATGTCGGTCAACGTCTCGGGCCGCTCCATCTGCGCCCATTCAAACATCTGCCGCGACACCAAGGACCAGCGGAACATGCGCACGAACTCGTCCAGGTGATGGCGCACACAGCGGTACAGTGACACTAGCTCTCCGTTGATGTCGTTGAGCACTTCCATCTGGGCTGGGTACGGCCGCATCAGCAGCGACGCGGCGCCGCCCGCGAATGCCTCGACGTAGCAGTCATGGGTTGGGAAGTGCGGATAGAGGTGCTTCAGTAGGCGGCGCTTGCCGCCCGGCCAGGAAATGATGGGCTTGGGCATGGGTTCTCAGTATTTGCGATAGGGGGAGCCGACAATCCCGCCGCTCTCGCGAGGGCGACGGGGCCACGGCCAATGCCAGGTGCTGAGATCACCTGTGTTGCGGCGCCGGGTACGCAGTTGCAGCTGCCTACCCGGCGCCCTGTCTTCACTTACTTCATCGACTCAAGGGCAGCCAAGCGCTGCTCGATGCTGGCCAGGTGCAGCTCGGCCGCCTCTCGCTCGCGGCGATCCCTACGTGCCATCGCGGCCAGAATCCACGCGTGCAGTTCAGATACGCGGAAGCTGTAGCGGTCTCCGGCGGCAACAGCAGGCTGGACTAGTTCGCGCCCTGCCTCGATTGCTTCCTTCAAAACGACTCGCCCCGCTGGCGTGGCCGCATGGATCAGTTCACGCCGTGCAGGCACGATGACCTCGCCAGCGTCATCGACTTCTGCAGGGATGTCCGTCCAAAGCTCTGGCACCGCCGGCCATTCGATGACTTCGGCTTCTTCAGCGGGCCACTCCCTCCACACCTCGTCTTGGGCCGACCATGAGTCGTAGCAGAATGCACCGTAGATGAAGGCCTCCAGACCGTGCTTCTTCATGATCGCGATTGCCGCTTGGACGGAGGGGCCGGCGTGCCAACGCGCAGCATCACCCTCTTCTGCAACACGCGCGAGCCACTGCCACTTCATTGGCAGCTCGCTGATTTCCAGAAAAGCGGCCTCCTCCGCGTCCGTCATGGGCACGAGAGGCGTCTTCAAACGTTCGTCCGACGTACTGATCGTGCCATTGGTCGCGCACACCTGAGTCCAGAGATTGGATGGCGTACCGCACGACATAGTGTTGTTCTGCATCGGGTAGAAGTGCGTGTCCATACGCCAGCCACCGGCGGGAGCGGTCGACCCTACGGCGGTGCTGACCAGCATGCGCACGAAACCAGCCCCGAAGTGGATGTCGTGGCGATACTGGTTGTTGACGTCCGTTGGGTCCCCATTGCGACCAATAATGCCTGGAAGACCCGTCGGCGACTGGATCTCCACGCCCCCGATAGTGCCGGTGCGCTGGGTGATCGATCCCGTGAAAAGGGATGGGCCAGAGAACGTCTTGCTGCCCGCAATCGTTTCATTCCCTGCCAGGCCAACCGCTCCGAGGCTGCCACGACTGCGCGCTTTGGCCGCATCGTCTCCCGTCAAAGTCAGCTCAGCGGTGAACGCATTGAGCCACGCGTTACCACTCGTGCCCAGGTTAAAAATGCCAGGGATGGTCGGCCGTACGTGTGCCGGCCCGATACTGACCCAGTTGACGGGAGCCGAATTGTCGGGCGCCGAACCGCAACCCAGTAGCAGATCGCCGGCACGGGCACGAATGTCTGACCGGCGCGCAGTCCCTGCGGCCCAATCACCACGGAAGAGCGATATACCCGCCGAGTCGCCCCCAGGCTCGCCGTAGATGATCCGACCGTTGGCAGAGAGGTTCCACGTGCCGATAGCGGTGTATGTCTTGGCACCGCCAATCATCTCGTCACCATAACGGTGAACGACGTTGTCGTCCGCTGCGAGACCGGCGCGAATCGCACTCACCAGCACCTTAACGTTCTTGGTGCCCTGGAGACCCGCCAGTAACTCGTTGCCTGTCAGTGCATCGGCGCCTGGCAGGGCAGAAATCTTTACGTCGACCATTTTCGTTACTCCAGAATCAGGGGATCGCCCGCTTCGGTGACCAGGCGATCGCCTGCCTCGGTCACCAGCTGCGCGCGGTACAGGAAGGTGTGCTGCTGCACCTGCCAGCTGCGGTAGCCATCACGGATGGCTTCGACTTCGACACGGATCTGCTTTCCACCGCTGCCGGCGGGCGGCGTGTAGGTGTCGGTTGTCCCGGTGATACCGGCCTCAGTCCGCACCAGCGACCCGGCGAGGTACCAGCGAACGGTGTAGGTGGTGCCAGGCTCCGGACCGATGTTTCCCTGCGTGGTGTCGACCAACTGGTCGGCCTGCAGGAGGCGATCGCGGTGCGCCCACTGCACTGTCAGTTCGGTACCGAAGGTCCACACCTCCGGCGGGTAGGACTCACCCTGCACGCGCAAGCGGCCGGGCGGATAGGGCCGTATCTGGCGACGCTCCAGCGTCAGCCCGATCGTCGTAGCCAGATCCGGATTCAGCTCGCCCTGACTGGTGCGGGTGATCAGCTTCGCCTGGGGCGATTCGTTGGCCAGGTACTCGCGCCCGTCGAAGCCGACGTATTCGTCGGTGAACCACACCCGCGTACCCACGGCATGCGGAACCGGCACTGTGTCAACACAGCCACGGGCCACGGTGAGCGTCGCCGCTACCGGGTCGATGGAAGCCACCCGGACCAGTTCGTCATCGATCAGCGCCTCGGTGCCGACCTCAATCATGTCCAGGCTGACGCCGGCCGCAAGCGCAATGGCTGTGGTGGTGGCCGTCATCGCGGTGGTCAGCAGACCGCTGGGGGCAAAGTCCGCCGTCCCCGCCTCCGCGAATGCAGCATTGCCCAGGCGGGTCTGCAGCGTGTAGCCGAACGCCACCGAGGTCGGTCGAACGCCGATCGAGGTCAGGTAGCCGACGTCTGGCGACAAGGCAGCCAGATCTGGCGCGCCGAGCGTTGTGGCCAGGTCGCGATAGCTGGCCTCCTGCAGGCGCTGCACCGTGACCGGCTTGGGCTTGGTGTCTGGCTCGACCCAAGCGCTGTCCGAAGGCTGGATGTAGCTGGCGGCGGCCATACCGGCGACGTCCTGGCCAAAGGTCAGCACCACGGAGGTTTCGGTCTGCGTGCCTTCGTCGACGTCCAGGATACGCACTGGCATGCGGACCACGCCGCGCCGTGGCCACGACAGGGCGCGCACCTGGCCACGCTTGAAGGGACCAGCATCGCGCCGCACCCGGATCTTGACCCTGCAGGGCAGACTGCTCACGGCCGCCACCTCGCGCGCCGCGACGCGGGCAGCGAGCGTCGCGTTCCACAGGCCGGGATAGTTCTTCCGGCTGCTGACCACTCGGCCCTGGGCCTGCACGCTGGCGAGATTCTGATAGGTGACCGCAGCGTCCTTGTTGGTGGCGATATCGCGATAGACCACCGTGATCTCGTTGACGCTGTTTTCCAGCAGCGGCTGCTGCCACTCGATCAGTTCGATGATCTGGCCAGGGCCAATCTCTGCCAGCGTGGCCGGATCGTAGTCCGGCCGCACCAGCACCAGCTCGGTCAGCCCCGTCACCGGATCCTCGATGCGCATGCCACCAATGTGGTCGCACACCATGTCCATGAACTCACCTGCAGGGACCGATCGGGTCCACTTCAGACATAGACCGAACCCTTCGTTCTTCAGCGTCTGGGCGGCTTTGCGGAAGCTCTCATCGTTGATGACGTCGATCGGGTGGCCCATGCCTTCCGTGCGGACCTGATAGATGATGTGGGCAGGGTTCATACCCTCATCGATCTGCACCAGATCGCCCTGCCATACACCGTTCTTCCACCCTTGCTTCCAGCGGGACACCTTCTTGGTCCAGTTCTTGATGTAGGGGTTCATGGCCGACACCTGGCCATTGAACACGGTGGTAAACAGGCCGCGTGCCGCCGGCCAAGGCCCGGGCACCAGCGACTGCAGGTATGTGCTGGGCATCTGCGTAGGCTCGCCCATGCGCACCTCCAGCGTGCCCACGATGCCGCCTTCACCCTTGTCACCGCCGAACACTTCGGGGGCGAGAATCGTGATGGATCGCGAGGCAGTTATCGGCCCGGTGGCCGGCACTGTGCGCGGCAGATTCATGCCGAAGATCTTGGTCCACACCGTCTGCGCACTGCCGTCCCAGACCTTGCGATCGCCGACCCGGATCTCCCTCAACGCATCAACCGGGCCAAGGCATTCGCCAAAGTAGATACCCATGTAATAGCGGTAGCCGACGGTCTGCTTTTTGCCACTACCCACGGCTGGCCTCCTCGCGGGCGATCACGGCCAGGCGCTGGGCAAAGGCATCGTCCAGGGCTTCGAACTGCTCTACCGGCAGGCCGTAGTCCAGGAACTGGCAAAGATCCAGTCCATGCCGATCCATCCACGTACGGATGCCGGCGGCGCACAGCACGCCACTGTGCTCGCCCAGCTTGGCGGCGCGCGCGTGGTCAACCGTAACCAGGACGTTTCCGACCATCACTTCTTACCACCCTTGACCTTGATCGGCGTGGTGCGCAGATCGCCGTAGAACAGCACGTTGGGGTCATCGATCCAGTTCGTTCCGAAGACCATTGCGCACTCCCGGCCATCCTCGACCGTGGGCACATTGAAGTCTTCCAGGGCGGCAGGCTTGGGCACCGTGGGTTTGGCGCGGTACGCGTAGCTGATGATCAGCGAGACCACCAGCATCACAATCTGGAACCACATGTATCGACTCCTTAGAAAATCGGGTCCGGCCCGAACGGATTCTTCTTCGGGATGGTGTGCTGCCCACCGAATCTGAGTGCGTTGTTGAACTTCTCGTGGCACACCGACAACGCATGGCCGCAACCGGGATAGGCCGAAACCAGTTCGCCAGCAGCAAGCGGCGCGGCGGTCAGCAGGGTCAGTACGGGTCCGACATGACCGACGACAAAGCGGTGCTCGGTGGCAGTGCCCCTTTTCCACTTGATGAAGCCACCCACGAACCAGCCATCCGGCTTGGCAGCAAAGGCATTGGACGTGACCGTCTGCGTGGAGGCGGCTGACAACACGCCATCGATCCGGAACGCCTCTGGATTGAGCCCACAGTCCTCATCGAACAGCGCAAAGGGGCACGGCCCTTGCCAGCAGCGGCGCAGGCCATTGGTGGCGGCTGCGCCGATGTTGCTCTGGCAGGTCAGCACCAGGTCGTTCTGACGCTCGGTGAAATCGCTCAGTACACCATTCCATGTGTCGCGGATGACGCCATCGCTCTTGCGCACCCTGCGCCAGCGCACCGTAATGCGCTCGGTCGGCGGGAACGGGCGAAGCACCGATGCCAGGGGCAGCGACAGCGGCACGGTCACCTCCAGATTCGACCGAGCCTCCTGCGCCGACTGACCCAGACGGCCGCGCTTGATGGCCACGGCAGTGAACTGCTGCGAGTCGTAGACCTCTGCGCTATCGCTGGAGGTGTAGCGCCAGCGCTGAGATCCGCGGCCGAACTCGTACAGCTCTACATGGCGGGAAAACACGCTCACGGTTCGCTCTCCTCAGCGCCAATGCCGGCGAAGGACACGCGGCAACGCGCCACACCCTCGCCATCGGTTTCGTGGGACAGCTCGACGGTGTCGGAGCTGAGACGGGCCAGTACCATCCAGCTGATCAAGCGAATGGCGCTCGGCTGCAGGGCGATCCCGTGGGGTACGTCCAGCTGCAGGAATTCACGCTGGGCGTCGAGTTCCGTGGCCTGGACCAGCTGGCGGTAAAGCACCTGACCATTGAACAGCTCGATACGAAGATGCCGGCGGCCTGGCTGAGCGCGCCCAAAGCGGGACACGCCCGCCCACGCCACCACGATGCCACCGGAGGTGGCCAAGGCCGGCTCGACCAGCTCTAGGTCATCGGCCCAGGATGGCACCCACAGCGACGCCACGCGCCCCTGCAGCCAGTACAGCAGGCTGCGCAGGTTCACCTGCTCGGTGCGGCCCCAGGTCTGCCAGGCATGGGACTGGACTGGCCATGCCTTGCCGGTGATGTCATCGATCGTGACCGGACCGATATCGCCGTCGATCACCACCAGCTGCCTGCCGAATTCGGCGGTTGGCGCCTGGTCCAGATCCGGACGCTGCTCGAGCACAGGTCGACCGCGATAGGTGGTCGCTGGCGCTACAGCTGGCCAGTCGCTGGTCTCCACGGCCGTCAGGCGCACGGTCGACCGCATGACCTGGTCGGTCACGCGTTCCAGGCTGGGGGTCTCGGCGATGCGGGCCGTCCGGCAGGGCAGCACACGGGTACCAGACGCCCAGGCGTTGGCCGTCGGCCGAGCCAGCTGCAGGGTGTTGCCGGCGATGGCCGCCACCTCGACCAGTTCATAGGTGGTGACGTCCTGCCAGAGCATCGCCAGGCCACCCTGCCTGTAGTCACGCTGCGTTGCGGCCAGCACCGGAATGGACTGTACGCCCATCGCAAGGCGCGACTGCAGCCAGGACACGTCATTCCAGATGGGCAGTGCCCACGTGCGGGCCGACCAGTCGAACAGAGCGTTTTCCAGCACTTGGCGCTCGCGGCGATCGGCTAGGACGCTGAACTCCCAAGAGCGTCGCGGCGATCCACGCAGCGGGAAACGGGCCTCACCGCCATCGGCGGCCTGCTGGACGTCGGTTGCCCACGCCAGGGTCTCCGACACCGGCCGGGACCAATCTGGCGGCAGCATCCACGCCGACATACGATTGCCGGTGATCGTGACGGTACGCCGCCCCAGCGCCACGAACTCGTAGGACAGCGTAGCCGCGATGACGGGCGGCCCCTCGGTCGTGATCGACAGCTGCCACCGGCGCAACTGCAGCGGCGCGAAGGGCAACGGCGGTGTGCCAGGCCCCACCAGTTCGACGCCCTCTCCGTTCTCCAGGACGACCGAGGCCAGCGTTTGCGGCTGCAGGTAGGCATTCCAAACCTGCACGAATCGCACCTGGTTGGTCACCAGGTTGCCCAGGTCGATGCGCAGCGGCAACGTGTGGATGCGGTAGTACCAGTCGTCGAACGAGGTGCGCAACGCAGGCCCCGCCGTGCGCTGTTCGGGCTCAACAATTGTGGACTCACGCGCCGGACCGGCCAGAAGGCGAGCGCTGGCCAGCGCGCCACGAAATGGCACGGGAATGCGGGTGCGCGCGATGCCCAGGTTCTGGCTTCGCCAGCTCGGGCCAGTGCTGATGGAGGTGGACAGGAGCAGCGCCATCAGGACTTCCGGATTGCCCAGCCATAGGCGTTGCTGGCCGGAGGCTGATCCGAACCGCTGGCCATCGTCAGCTTGCGCACCCAGGGAATCACCACCCAGGTCTCATCGCCGATAGTGATTTCCTGCTCGGGCTCCAGCTTCTCCAGGTAGCACGCCCGAAGGCCGATCACCTCGCCGATCGGAGACCGGTTGGGTGTCGTTCCAGCACGACGGACCCACAGCTGGATCGGGTGAAGGATGCTGCGGCCGGAGAATACATTCTCGTCTGCATTGCCCAGCGCCCGGCCCAACCATAGGTGGTCGCGCGTTTCGTCATTGGTCGATCCTTGATAGCTCGGACCCACACCGCTGCCGGCCTGGCCCTCAGTTCCGAGCGACCCGCCGTAGGTGTTGCAGATCATGTGGTAGCTGTTGCTACGCCCCTCCTCGACAGAGTCGGCCCTTACCTGTCCACAACCCAGCCCGTTAGTGTTGTATCCGAACAGCACCACCGTGGGGGCGCTGGTACTGATCACGCCGCTGGAGCTGCCGTTCAGTGGCCAGTACGTGCCATCGACATAGGTGCCGCCGTCGTAGGCGCCGGCCTTGGCAAGAACCCCGAACGCGTGATGGCGATACTCGCCTGCAGTGGCTTGGGCGATGGCGACGTGGATCGCGGTGCCATTGGCGAACAGCTTTACACGTGGGAACGGACCGATCAGCCCGAGCGTCGACACGCTCCGTGGAGACTGCAGCGGTTGCGAATTGGGATCGAGCGCGCCGTTGTATCCGATCGAGAGGCGCGACTGCAGGCTCAGCTGGTCAGTGTTGAATAGGTGAACGTAATCCGACACGCCGGGGATGCGAACGGTGGCTGTTCGATTGGCCCCGGCCAGGTTGTTGCGTTCAACGGTCCAGCCATTGGCCTGCGCAAACTGCACGACCAGGTCGATCAGGGTCTGCACGTTGGGAACGTTGCTGAATTCGGCGTAGGCCATCTCTACTTCACTCCAGGGAAAACGCGGCGAACTCGCCAGATCCAGTGCGGTACACGTTGGGCACCAGCAGATGGTCCACACCACCAACCGTTGCAAGCTGCTCAGCTGTTGCACCGAAGGACGGCGTGTAGAAGACGCCGTCGAAGCTGCCGTAGAACTGGCCCCTTTCGGGCATCTGGCTGTAGGGAGAACTCCTGTCGGTGAGGCTGCCCGGCCACGCGAAGCCCGCCAGCTGGCCGCGCTGTACCCATCGCTGACCGTCCAGAAGGTTGCGCACGTTCTGATTGCAGATCCCCTTCGCCCACGGCAGGGTCATGCGTCCTGTGGTCTGAGATCCGTTCAGTGCGAGGTTGCGAATCGGTACCCAAGCCTGTATGGGCGAGAACAGATACGCCTGGCTGCGATTGGTGTTGTCGGTGCCGTCGGCATTGGCGCTCCAAAAATTGGAGTGCTCATAGCTATCGGAAGAGGCCAGGAAGTTCCTGTCCAGGCACGATCCGCCGATGAAGAGCGGGTAGCTCCAGTCGCCGGGCAGATGATCGGGCAGGATCAAGCCGGCATAGATAGCGTCTTAACGACCGTTGATTCGCGTGATGACCTTGAAGCAACGGCCATTCGCGACGAACCAATACTTGATCGGCGAGTTGACGCCCAGCAATGCGACGGGCTTTGAGTTGGAGCCGGGAGGATCCGGCCTCGGCTGAGCCGGGTTGTAGCCGGTGTGACCGATGACCGCTATGTTGTAGTAAGCGCTGGCCGGAACCACCCATGCCTGCAGCGAGAGGTAGATCTCATCCTCGCCCGCAAGGCCTCGGCCCTTCAGGGACACGAAATCGTTGGCGGCGATCGGGCCGCTGGCCACGCCGCCCACCACCTGCCACTGCTGGTTCGCCGCCACCAGAGCGGCATTGGAGGTCAGGAAGTCCCGCAGCCGGGTCATGAGGTCGGTGATGTTGGCGGCGGTGTCGGTTACCCAGGCCATAGTCAGAGTTCCAGTGCTTGGCGGATCGCCGCAGCGTTGCGGCTGATCTTGTTGATGATGGTGGTGTCGCTGCCCGGGTCGTCCATGTACTCCTCAAACAGACCGGGCGATACCTGATTGATCAGGCGCAACCCGATCTGAGACTTGCCAGCGCCCCCGAGCAACGCAGCGTTGTCTGGGACGGCTACCGCGCTACGGGGTAGCGACACTTGCCCGCCAGCGGCAAACCGCCCCCAGTTCCTCACAGCGGCCATACCTCGACTATTGAAGTCGCGCATGAAAGAGAGCGCCCCTGGCTGCTGCATGACCATCGCGCGCGTGACGAACTCACCATTTGAGAGCCAGGCAGGAATGCTGTCGCTGGTGCTACTTCCAGGACCCCATACAGGCCCGCCACCAGCGCGAGCGACTGGCGTCGCCGCACCTACGGACACAATGCCCTGCACCTGGCTGGCCGTCCTCTGCGCGGCCAGGATCGCAGCGGCTGTCGCGGCGGCAGTCACCAAGCTCGCTGCGGCGGCAGCAATCCCAGATCCAAGGGTCGCGGCAGCTGCCGCTGCCCCAGCGGTTATGGTTCCGGCAGCTGCGGTAGCGGCACCGGTCGTGATCGTCGCGGCAGAGGTCGCCGCAGCGACAGTGGACGCGCCATCAGCCTTGCCCATCAGGCCCTTGACCCAACCACTTGCCTGCTGAGCCCAGTCCTGCGCGAAGTAGTTGATCATCCCCTTGGCGATAGTCTGGAAGAACGTGCCCACCGCTTCGGAGAGGCTCGCCGTTCCATCAACAAGACTGTTGATGCTGGCGGTGATGCCGTTCTCGAAGCTGTTCGTAAAGGTCTGCTGAAGAAGGCTGGTCGTCGCCGACATTTCCCTCAGCTTTGCTTCGATCTGCGAGACATTGGCGAGCGCCTCCGGACTGCCAAGCGCAGACGCAGCCTCGCGCATCTGCGGGACCAGTTGCCGCAGCGTCCCCAGCTGGGAGCCGTAGAGCTCCACGATCTTCTTTTGTGCCGCTGCCTGTGTGATGAGGCCAGCCTGCTGCTCGGCCTGAATCTGCTGGGACTGCCAGCCGATCTGTGCCATGACCTGGTCGTACTGACGGCGAACTTCACTGAGCTGCTGGCTCGCTTCGCGCAGTCCAAGCAGCTCGCCAATCTTCGACGCTTCTTCGGTCCGACCGATGTCCTCCAGCGCCTTCTTCTGGGCCTGCAACTTGCGCGTCGCTTCCTCCAGCTCGGGCGGCACAGGCTGGCCGCGAAGCCTGTAGATCTCACCCTGCCAGGTCGCCACCTGCTTCGATACGTCAACCAGCATCTTCTGGCTGTCGTAGAGCTGCGCGGCATCGAGCAGCTGTGACTTCATTGCTTCACTTGCGGACTTGTACTTCCCGCTCTCGATCTCATATGCAACGCGAGAGGCCTCGGATACCTTGTCCTCGCCTTCGGCAACCTGATCCAACAGAGCGATTCTTCGGGCCAGATCCTGCAGCTCCTGCTTCGCAGCGTCCTGCGCGACCTGCCCCGCACTGCGCCCCCGAGCCCAGGATCCAGCTTTCGCCGAAAACTGCTTCTTGAGCGCAGCGACTTCCTTGTCATATCCGCCGCCGCTGATAGATCCGTCCGCCTTGAAAACAACACCGGTCAGCAGCGGATTGTCCGTATTGGTTCGCTCCGAGTCGTCACGCAGGATGCGGTAGCGCTTCGCCACGTCTGCCAGGGCATCAGCAAGCTTCTCGGATTTCCCCGCTGCCTTCTCCAGAGCGACAGATGTGGCATTGGCCGCGTCAACGGCCTCTTGCGTGATGCTAGCTACGAAAGCATCGCCTGATGCCAGCTCCTGCACCGCCCTCAGCTCGCCCTGCAGCTTTCCGATCTCCTGGCGCAGCCTGCGCGTCCGATCGGTCTCACGGTTATCCGACGACCACAGGCTGATCTGCAGGTCCTTCTGCAGTGTCGCCAGCTGCACAGCCACGTCGTTCGACCCGAACGATTTCATCACCGCCCATGCGCTTGCAATCGCGCCCCTGACGCGGGCCCAAGCGCGCACCAGGCTGCCAGCCTGCGCCTCAGCTTGCTCTACCCGCTCACGATGGACTGCCCCAAACTGCTCCAGGATTGCTGTTACGGCCTCGGTGGTGCGGCCCTGTTCTTCCAGTGCCCGGACGTGCTGAGCAACCTCAACCGTAAGGAAGCGGTATTGCTTATTCAGCTCCACCATGCCCTCAGTAGGCGCCTTCACCAAGGTGAGCACTTTCTGCGAGGTCGACTCGATGCTCTCACCTGTCAGGCGGCTCAAGTCCAGCGCACCTTGGCCCGCGAGACGGAGGTTGTCGCCTACGACAAGGCCGGAGGCCGCCATCGCCTGCAACGCCTTCTGCGCGTCCGCTATACGGCCGTCCGCCTCGCCGAGCTGACCGGCCATTACCTGAATGCTGCCCGCCGTCGTGCCCGCCGCGTTGCCGGCTGTAAGCAACGATCGTTCGATGCTGTTGAGGCTGTCCTGCCCCTGGTAGGCCGCAACAAGGAACGCCCCCAGCACAGCCGTGCTGCCGGCGACTGCAAGGCTAAGGGCGCCGAACCCAGCGGCCCCCTTTGTGGTCAGCCCCAGCAACGTGGTGCCAGCACCCCCGAAGTCGCCCCGCAGAGCCTGTGATGCCGCAGAAGCGACACCGCCCCGCAGCTCCTGCTGCGAGATGGCCAGTCGGCGCGTGGCACGCTCTTGGTCATTGAGATTCTGAAGGGCACGGCGCTGCGCGCCGATGTTGTCCATAGCGCGGTTGTACTGGGCCCGCGAGATGGTGCCCGCATCGACGGCCGCTTTCAGCTTCCGCTCGTCGGACGCCAGTCGCGCCAGCTTTGACGCTGCCTGGTCATAACGGGAAACGGTCCCATTGAGCGCCTTCTGCTCAGCCTGAGAAGAACGCGCCAGCGACGCTTGAGATTTATCCAAGCTCTTGAGCGCATCGTTGTACTCATCCGCCGTCACAAGGCCCTTCGCCATGGCCCTGTCCAGGATCGCCTCGGTATCGGCCAGCTCCTGCCAACTCGACGCCCCCTGCTCCAGACGATCCTGCAGCTCTGCAATGAGGCGAATCTCTTGCTGCACAGCATCCCTTACCGCCGTGGATGCACGCGCGAACCCGGACATCGCCCGGCTAGAGGTCTCCGCACCTGATGCGACCTCGTTGAGGGCCTTGCCAGCGTCCTTACCGGCGTCGCCCATCTCAGACAGTGCGGCGGCCGTAACATCCACCTCACGCTGCGCCCGCGCGAAGTCGGCGCGCAGACGCATATCAATGGTGTAGTCACGGTTGGACACTGTCAGTTCCTCTCCAAATTCTTGATGTGTTCTGTGGCAGGCTTGCCACCGGAAAATGCGATCGCGGAATCGCGGACCAAGTCAGCGCGGCGCCCCCTTTCCTGATATTTCATTCGCTCGTAGAACAGGACTAGCTGGCGTTCGGTGTACTGGGCGAGCCGGGCAGCGTCTCCGAGCCCGGCGCCGGCAAGGGCGATGAAGATGTCCGACCACCGGACAACTTGAGCTGGCGCTGCCGCTCGACCATGAGCAGTGCCACCTCCTGCATAAAAAAACGACAGTTCACCGAGAACCACACCTGCTGGTACAGCTCGCCCTCTGCGCGTGCAAGATCTGCCAGCCACTCTGGCTCCACATCGCCGGCGAGTGCGGATATCTGAAGCACTATGTCCTTGTGTTGATGCAGGTGCGGCCGAACCGATGCCCATGTCGGCGGCACATCTTCAGCACTCGCAGCAATGTCCTGGATCAGCGGGGCGGCGATGCGCAAAACGTCCATCGACTCGCCGAAGCGGTACTCACGTATTACTACCCGCCGCCCCGCGATTTCGATGACGTTATCCGGGAACAGGATCGCGAGGTCTGCCTCGCCAGCCGCTTGCGCGGCTGGCGATTGGCTATCCTGTGCCGCGATCGCGCCTGCTTTTGGAACGCGCTCGGCCATGCTCAGGCGCTCGGCGTTTCGAAGCGGCCGAAGCCACCCAGCGTAGAGTCCGCAGCAGCCTCACTGTCGAACAGAACGCCCGCCGTCAGGGCGAGCTCGCCGAACGAATCGTTGATCAAGTCGAGCTGTGCGACCGGATCGAAACGCAGGCGGTACAGGTGCATGCGGATGCGGGTGCCATCCAGCGTATTCACGCCGTCCAGGAACAGGTAGCGCTCCGGAGGGTCAGCGGTGAACAACGGCATGCTGGTAAAGCCCAGGTGCTTGTACGCAGCCGTCAGCGGCTGCGTCAGTCCGGAGACCTTCAGCAACGTGACGATCGCGGACTCCGGGTCGAACCTGTAGTCAGTACCTTCAACCAGCGTCTTCGGGGTGGATGCCGCGCTGTCCTTGATCACCAGGTCAGTCACCCCGACCGAGCGCGCCAGCAGCACCTGGTCACCGACTGCCAGATCGGCTGGGAACGGTTCTGCCGCGATCGTGGCGCCCGCCACATTGTTCGTACGAGCGTAGAGGCCGAGCTTTACGTTGTCCGCACTGAAGTAGCGCAGGGTCAGATTGAGGGTCGCCGTGATGGAGGTCGTCAGGCGGGCGGACTGCAGTCGCTTCCCGCTATGCGTCTCCGTGCGGTCCTCGCTATCCGTGGACAGCTGCAGCTGGCAGCTGGATTGATCCCCTACCCACGTCAACTTACCCGGCCGACCGGGGGCTGCACGTTCACCCAGGTAGATTTTTCCCTGGAAGCTGAAGTCTTTCATGGTGTTGCTCTCCGGTAGATGCCGTGTTCGGCGTTTCAGGTCCCGTCGCCAGCAGCAGCGGGATTGCGAAGGTAGATGTCGATCTGGCGCTCCATTTCAGAAAGCGCGGTCCGACGCGCAAAATCTGCAAGGCGGTCTGCACGACGCCCCTTGCCGAGCATCTGAGCAACGGTTGGTCCATACAGAACCTCCACCCGCTGCCGCCTCTGGCCCTTGTATCGCCCCTTGGTCATCTCGACCTTGGGCCCGTAGCGCTCAACGAACTGGGGATTTCCACCCAGCAGGGTCGCCTGGAAGGCACCAGCCTGCTGCGAGCGAGGCCCTCCCCTGAAGACGCGAGCACTCACTCCCTTGGTGTTGGAGCGTCCATCGAAGTTGCGCAGGCCCACGCCACGGAAATGTCCGGTGATACGCACTCCGTTCTCGGTGTTCCGGGCACTTAGGTCCCGTCGAATCCGAGCAGCGGGAATGTTGTATTCACGCTGGATGTCCCGTCGCGCCTCAACAGCGACGCGTCGACGAACCGTCGCGATCGTCCGCTCCTGCAGCCACGGCACCCGATTCCCCAGCGCAGTGAGGTTTCGCCCTGTCTCCAGGGCGCCCTGCATCTCAAAGGCAAGAGCCAATCGCCCGTAGCCACTGTAGCCAGCCATCAGCGATACCTCGTACTGAACGTGACCTGCAGCGCGATGACCTGCAGTCCATCAGGCTTGTCCAGGAACACGCTCTCCTCCACCTGGAGAGGTAGCGCACCCGTGTCCCAGATCCAGCCATCCAACACCTGCTCGATGTCCGCATCGGCCAAACGACGCGTGCGCGCGGCGTTCTCCATGCTGCAGGGGATGGTGGCCTCAATCAGGCCTACGTACTCGCGCTCACTCCGCACCCCGCGATCGCCACTCTTGACCTTGCTCGCATCAAAGACAACAACACAGGGCTCGCCCTCAGGGATGTACCAGGTGGGCTCGTCGTGGACGTGCTTACCGATGTTGGTGTGATAGCCAGCGCCAGCGATCAGGCGCAGCCGAGCCACAACCGCCTGCACGATTCGTTGGGTGACGGGAATCCCGAGGTCAGCCATTGAGCGTTACCTCTACCTCAAGCCCATCGTCCCGGCGGGGGCGCTCGACCCGCTTGAAGTGGTCTCCAATCCGATCTGACCAAGTAACGGCATCACCCTGTCTCGGCTTCCACTGCTCGGACAGGAAAGAAACCGAATCCACCAGACCGACCGCCTGTCCGTACTCGCCGAGCCGAACCTCGCCGCGATTCACGATGATGCGCACCGCCACACCGACCTCCGTCCCGCGTGTGACCAGCGCATCCACTCCGAAGGCTGCGTAAAGCTCGCGCAGGGCGCTACGTGCGAAGTCGTCATCGAAGCTCATGGCACCCCCGTGGCGCTACACAGGCGAGCGAAGGCCTGCAAACCTTTTACCTGGGCGTCGCACTGGGCAGCGGCTCCAATAGCTCGGCCCGCACTTTCGATTCGGTCGTTGGTTCCACCATCAGACTGGGCGGCGGCTGCGGCGGCTGCGGACAGTTGGCTGGTGGCGACGGCTGCTTGCCAACGCTGGTGCAGGCGGACATTGCCTGAGCGAAGCTCAGCAACAACACGATCTGATACGGCTTGCGCATCGATTCTCTCCTTCTCGTACTGCGCCGCAAGGCGGTTGGCAGCGGTGGTGTTGGCCCGTTCCTGGGTCAGAGTGCGGCCGACTTCCGAAAGCTGCCCGCGCGCCTGGTCGCGCGCCACCACCGCTGCATTCTCTGCGCGATGCGCAACAGCGAGGCTTCCGCGCTGCCATACGACAACGCCGGCCAGCAGCAGAACTACGACGAGAAGCGTGCGCATCATGGTGCGGTCACCGGATCTTCAGGTGGGATGACCGCACCCAGTCCCCGCAGCGTGGACTCCAACTGGCGGACGCGGGTTCGGAGCGCGCTTGCCTCTTCCTGCGCGCGAAGACGCAGCTCCATCTCAGTTTGCAAGCGCTCGTCCTGCTGCGTTACTCGCTGCTCCAGCGTCTGCACCCGATCTGACAACCCTTTGATCAGATCCACGTTGGCATCCGTCTCGGTGCGCTCCTTCCGTCGCGCGAGGAACGCGGTCCAGGTCTCCCGAAGAAGCCACAGCGCGACCACACCGCCGGCAGCCCACCAGGGCGCCTGTGCGTTTACTTCCCCCCCGACCATCAGGAAAGCGCCTCGGCGATGCCGGCCACGATCACATCCCGCCGCCAGAACAGCCCACCGTTCTCATGCTTCGCGATTGCGGTGGCGAGTCTCTCCAGCGTGACCGGGGTATCGAGACGGACCACCTCGCTGGGGCTCACTCCGACCGCCTTGGCGACTTCCTGCACGTAGGCCGTGGTGTCGTTCTCGATCGGCGGCGCCCAGCGGTTGATGATCTCCTTCACCGTCCGCAGTCCGTGCTTGCGTTGGTAGGTGAGCAAGGTCTTACCCAGTGCCCTGAAGCCCGCCTGCGGCGTCAGGAAAACGCAGAAGCGACGCTCGCGCTGAAGCGCTTCGGTCGACCGATCCTCACCCTGCCAGACCACGGAACTGCGATCGATGTTGCCTGGGTTGTTGTTGCGCACGCCGCGCGGGATGCTGCTGGTCATCTGGATCTTCCCCTGCCCAAAGTAGATGCCGGTCGCCGCCGCCCCTCGAAGGGCAATTGCGGCGGCGCCGGCCGTAGCTCTTATGCGCCGGCCGTTGCCGTGCCTGGTGTCAGCCGGACAAGCACCTCGGCGTCGCCATTCGCGGCAGACGCCACGGCATACCCAATGCTGTTGGTGTCACCAGCCGCACCCGCTGCGGTGATTGCCTGCTTATCCGATGCGTCCCAGTTGATCGGGGCGCCGGCAGCGAAGACAGCGGTCGCCAACTTCTTCAGGCGGAAAACACCCTCAACATGGGCGGCAATGGTGTCGCCGATGCGGCCATCGGTGACCGCCACAGCGACCAGCTTGTTCTGGACAATGACTTCGCCGCTCTTAACGGCTTCGGTCAGGGTCACGTCGAGGACGCGGCCATCCTGATGTGCGTTCTTCATTTCGATTCTCCGGAGACGAAGTGTGGAAGGGCTGGCGACCTTGGCGGCCAGCCGAGGTGATTACGGATTGGGCGCCTGGCCCGGGTTCTTGTAGAGGCCGCGGTAGTCGGCGATAGCCGGGGCGGCATCGAGCCGTACCTTCCAGGCCACGCCGTCCACCGTGAAGCCCTGGTGCTGTTCCAGATAGGGCGTTTCGTTGCCGTCCAGATAGCCGACAACGATGCCGTCGACATAGGCCGAGTTTGCAATGCCGTACCACGCCTTCTTGTCCTTCTGGTCCAGGCGGCCGTCGCCCCACACTTCGAAGGTGTCGCGCACGATGTTCGGCTCGTTGCTGCCCGGGGCGCCACCGACTGCGTACTCAGCGTTGCGAACCGTGCGCGCGGCGCCACGAAGCGTGATGGGCGTCAGCAAACCCTTCATCGGAACTTGGATTACCTGGCCCGAGGGGCTTTTCTGGAGAGCCATAGCTGCCTGCATCGCGTCCACGCTCGCCGTACTGATCAGCGCCGCCGGCAGCAGGTTGCCGTGGTCGGCGTGGAACAGGGCCTTGCCGTCGGCCAACACCGGATTCTTCAGCAGCAGATCGAAAACAGCCTGCGCCAGTGTCCGCTTTGCAGCCTGGCCCATCTTGCGTGGAACGTCGCCGAAGACACCGAGGTCATCGTTGATGACTGCCTGGCGGGTAATCGTGAACAGCTTGCCGTAGGTCACGATCTGCATGGCCTGCGACTGTTCGCCGAACGTACCCTGCTTGTACTCGCCCCCCTCCGGCACGATGTCGAGGTTCGAGAAGGCGCCCAGCCCGACCAGATTGGTGGGCTTGAAATCAGGCACGTTGACGGCACGGGTGAAGTCGCCGAAGGCTTCCTCTACCTCTTGGTAGCCCTGCAGCAACGCACGGCGGGCTGCATCACCCAGGAGCATCGGGAAATCCGAGCTGGAGTGGGTAAACGCCTGGCCGACGATCGCCATGCGGTCCATGCCGCGCGTCTCAACCCCAGCGCCCTGCACGCACGCACGCGCGATCTCCATCAGGGTCATTCCACGGAACTGATTCCCATCGGTCGGGGCGGTGATGCCGGCCCTGGCTTCGATCGCGTTCGCCATGGCGGCGCGGGTGAGATCACGCTGATCTCCGCCAGCCGGGATGCCCGCGCGCCCGTTGAGCGGCTCGCCGCGAGCGCCGAGCAGCGACAGGATGTGGCGGTTCACGTGGTCGGCGGTGACGTTCGGATCGGCCGCCGCCAGCACGCCCGCAACATACTCACGGACTGCGGCGTTGCCCATGTGCGGCTGAGCAGCCGCACTGATATCTGCGTTGCGCGCCTGCAAGGAGGCGATCGCCGCCTGAACTGGATCTGCGGCTGCCTGGACGGTCGCCGGGGCCGGGGCAGCTGCGGGCGTGACGGCAGTCGCTCCCGAGGGGCTGCCGGCCTGGGCAAGGATGGTCTGGTAATGCTGCTTCATGGTGGTGTCCTCGATGTGGCCGATCACGGCCTGCTGGCTGACCTCGGGAAGCGAGGCGAATACTTGGGGTGTGAGGCTGCGGGCGATGTGGCCACGAAGCTGAGACGCAACGGGCGGGACCTGGTCGGTCAGCGCCTGCAGGTACCCGGAGATCGCGACAACGGCGGCCGGCACCAGCGCGGTCCTGGCGGATGCCTCGCCGTCAGCGACTACATCCGCGAGACCGGCCTCGACTGCCTTGGAGCCGGTGTACCAATGGTCCACGCCGTCCGTGAGCAGCCGTTCCATCTCATCCCGGTCGTCGGCCCTTCGCGCGTATGCCTCCAGCATCGCGTTTGCGTGCACGTCGAGCGTGTCTGCGAACTGGCGGAAGTCAGAAGCATTGCCGCCAGCGAACGTATGCGGGGCATGGACCATCACCAACGAGCTGGCATAGACCCGGCGCTCGTCGCCAGCCTGCAAAACCAGCGAAGCGATCGACGCCGCCTGCCCCTCTACCGAGACGATCTTTCTTGCCCCGTGGCCCCTCAACGCGTTGTAGATGGCGAAACCGTCTGCGACAACTCCACCGACACTGTTGAGATGGACGTGGATCGTTCCGGCAGTGATCTGGCCGATCTGCTCAACCAGCTCCGAAACGGAGACTGAGTCGGACCATGGGCTTCCGCCGATCGTGCCGTATACGTACACGTGCGCGACGTTGGCCTCCGCGCGCACCTGAAGAAAGCCGAGGCCGAGGCTGCTGGGGCCGGCATCCGCTCGGATGCAGAGTCGGACAGCCCTGCTCATCCTGTTCAGTCGCATAGCTATTCGCTCCTGGAAATGTCGATCGCGGCGGCCGCGCGCAACTGCGCACGGGCCTCCGTGCTGGTGGATGTGGAGGCCGGGAGAAAGTCGCGTGTTTGCTCTTGCCAGTCCTGGCGCTGGCGAAGCACGTCGGCCGGGTTGTTCCCGTACTGAAGGGTGTTCTGCTGCGGCGCCACCCAGCCCCGGTCCTCCGCCACCTCGCGCGCATACGCCTCTTTCAGCGGATCGATCCACGGCATGACGGGGCGCACGTAGGTCGAGGCCGCAAGGTTGCGGAGAGTCCAGCCACGCGGCATGTGGATTTTCCCAGCCAGCACGCACGCCTGGACAAACCGCATCCGTTGAGGGCGGACGCTCATCGCGATGAAGCGCTCGGCCAGCATCTGATAGCTGCCCCACTTCTCAACCAGCTCTTGACGCTGCGCCGAATATGTCCCGTTGTAGTCGAGCGACAGGCTTGAATAGCTCACGCCGATACCACCCGCCGCCGCTCGCAGCTGCTCCTTACGCCAGAGCGCAGCGTTCGGATTCGGTCGATTCGACGCGAGCTCCTCAATGGACTCGCCGGGAAACAGGTCATCGAACACCGCGCCTGGCGCCATCCGCAGTTCGCGCACCGCTCCCCCCGCGTCCTCGACCAGCGTGCCCCCGAGGCCACCCGATTGATACATGCCCGGCTCGCCTTTCTTGATCTGGAACGTCATCGACGCTGCGACCTTGGCCGCGATTCGCTCTGACTCCTCGTAGTCCTTCACGTCCTCGAAGCGGGACATAGAGCTAGCAAACACGCTTAGACCGCGCACTTGGTGCAGTCTGGTCAGGTTCGCAATGCAGTGCATCGTGTCAGCAGAGACGCGCTTGGTCTCCAATCGGTTGCCGAGTGGATCGCCTGGATGCTGTTTGCAGACGTGGAACGCCACGGTGCGACCCCAGGCGTTCCGCTCGACACCTTGCAGGATATTGCGGGCAGGATCGTTGAGGTCCAGCGGCACCAGATCCGCTTCCAGCATCTCGATGCTGTAGGGGATGCTGGTTCCGTGCTCCAGAGACGCCACGTCACCGATGAGGTCCTGGTAGAACACGTCTCCGTCGCGCATCCAGCTGCGTGCCAGCAGCTGTTGGCACGAGCCGTAGTCGTGGCGACGGGTGACTTCGGGAGCGTCCCACCATTCGTCCCACAGATCATCCAGCTGCAGTGCCAGGTCCCGGTTGATCGGCTGACCTGGAAGGCGCGGCGCGGACAGGACGTCAAGTCCCGAACCAACCGTGTTCTGAACCAGGATGTTCAGCGCGTTGGTCGCGAGGTCAAGATCGCGTTCAAGATGGCGAGCCTGATCACGCAGCTGGCGTGCGTCCATTCCGGCAATGGCGTTTCCGCTCCCCCAGTCTCGGGCAAGCTTGCGCGAGCGCGATGGCCGTGTGACCTCGTGCGCTCGCGCCTCAACCTTCTGCATCGCCTGCGAGATCTGCGCGGCTACTGCAGCGACAGCTCGGTCAGTGGCCAGAGCCGTAGAAAGTCGCGACTTGGCAAAGGCAGCAGAACTCGCCATCAGGTCGTCCCGCCAAAGTCGATGTTTGCCCAGCGCGGGTTGCGACTGCGCTGCGGGGACTCCCGATCTACCTGCTGCTGCCACTCGCGCCGGCCGGCGCGAATTTCAGCTAGATCCGCTCGGGTCAGCTGGCGCTCGCCAAGTCGCACCGATTGCCCCGAGAGAACCGCTGTCTCGGCATCGATGTAGCGCTGTAGCATTTGCTGGGCGGTCGTCATGATTGCGTAGGGTATGGACCCCGCTGTCCACGAACTAAGCAAATCCGTGGACACGCACCGCCGCAAGCTACTGATTTAAAAGGCCATGAAAATTAGATTGTCTCCATCTTTGTCAAACCCGTGGACGTTGCTCGGTTGGAGCGGCGAGGAAGACCACCAGGGAACAAGTCATGGAGCTTCGAACGGGAAACGTCGAAAGACCGCATGACCTGTTTCACGGGAATCCCAGACTCCAGCGCCGCACGGATCTGCGAAACCGGATAGGCCCGTGACTTGGCCGGGAAATAGGGCCGCTCACCTGCGAAGCACCCCATCACAGACTCCACGAACGGTTTCGCCATCGCTTCGCTGATTCCAATGTCCTGCTGGAGAGCCGAAAGGATTCGTTCGCGCAGCAGTTCCTCAGTTTGCTTTCGCTCAGTCATCACAGCCCCCAGCCGTCACGGCCAAAGCCGGTAGTTCTCGGCGAACGGCTTGCAGCGGGCGCTCGCGGCGGCGCCACTTGCTCCGGGGCGGTTGGATCGGTATGCGCCACTGCCACTACCTGATCATCCGTTTCACGCGAAACACTTGGCGGGTCGAACAGGCCTGGCGACTCCGGCTGAAACTGGTCCTCCAGCACCCGCCACTGCGAATCGCGGATTACATCCGCCTTAACCGCTGGCGCCAGCGACGCCCACACCGCATAGACCATGGTATCCAGCTGCTCGTTCCTGGCACCCTTTGGCTTCACCCATGCACCGGTCTCCTTGTCGTAGTACTCGACAGTGAGGCCCTTGTAATAGTCGGGTTCGAATGCACCAGGATCAGGATGGATCGGGTCAAATCTCTCCTCCCCCCTGCCGCCAGGAAATCGGAGCATCCGCGCGCTTAGATCCTCAGCATCTCCGTCCTCCTCAGCCTTCGCTTTTGCCATCAGCGCAGCCGACAGCCAGCCGTAGATCATGGTCTTCAGCACCGACGTACCGACACCCCAGACACCAACACTTCGTGCGACGGTCTTATCCTGGCCATTGACCTCAGTCTTTGCCGGCCGGTAGACCGCACGCTCCGATTTCCTCTCTGCTCGGCCGCGGATCAGGTAGATCGTCTGCGTCAGATAGCCCCTTGGCGTCTTCACCACGCGGGACTGACCGGACTGCCCAACCATCCCTTTGACGAACTGCGCTACCGTCTCAGTCCAGTTGCCGCCATCCACCGCCACAGCTGTGACTGGCATCTCCACTCCACGCTCTGTTGCCCACGTCCCCTGCAGGTATTGATCCAGCGGCCCAAACGTATCGAGTCGATTGGGGTCGATGTCGATCACGGCATAGTCAACCACGCGCCGACGCTGTCCGCGTCCGGTGGCGATTACTTGAATTTCGGCGCGGTCATGCTGGAAGTCCACACCCGCTGTCAGAATCAATCCCCCCAAAGGCACAATGCCACGCTGCACACCCGGCTCTGCGAGCTTTGTTACCTCGTCTGCATCCTGCTCCTGCCGTTCCCCCTCGTAAGGAAGGCCCAGCTTGAGGTTGTAGAAGCCCTGACGCTTCTCCGGATCGCGGTCGGCCTCAGCCTTGGCATCCGCGAGATCCTTCCACGACGGGCCCAGCCCCAGCGGGGCATATGCGGACCAAGCGTGGTAGCTCCGGTGCGACGGATCAGCGCTCGGGTTCGTGGGCTTCCAGTAGGCCGTACCACCGAACCCGCGCTCGGCGAACATAGAATCCTTGTGGTGCTCCTCGATTACGCAGCCACTGACCGCGCACGCAAAGGTGCCATCGGGCTGCAGGCGTTCAATCTCAAGCACCTGCTCAGCCCCGCAGTGCGGACAATGGACCACGTAGACGCGCTGGTCGCCTTCGCTGTAGCCGGCTTCGATAGCACTGCCACCAGCGATGGTAGGTGTACATGCACGGTAGATCTTCGCCCGATCGCCATACGACATCGCGCGAGCCTCCAGCTGCTGATCTGCAGGCCCCTGATTTCCGATGTCACGCGGATATTCATCCACCTCATCCATGAAGATGTAACGCGCAGTACGCTGCCGCAGCTGCTTAGCCGAGTTGGACCAGATTACCCACAGCGTACCGCCCGGATAGCGCTTCTCCAGGGTGTTGTCCGTGTGCAGCTTTTCCTGGATGCACTCCATTTCCAGGACTGCCGGGTCGAACTTAGATGCCGACCAGGACCGGGCCAGGTCCTTGACGGGCTGGGCCACGATCATCGAGTCAGCGCCACGGTCGATAACGTAGCTGGTCCAGTTAATGCCAACTTCAGTCGCACCGATCTGCGCCGACTTCATGAAGTCGACCTTTCGAATCGGAGAGTGATCGCTCAGGCAATCCTGGATCTCGCGCAGAATCGGATTGCGGGACGTGCGCCACTTCCCGGGCTCTGCACCCGACCCCTTGGCGATCACCCGCTTGTCATCTGCCCATTCGCTTACCGTCTGCCTGGGAGGCAACGTCCAGGCGTCAGCCCAGGCCGACTGGACGACAGCTGCACCGTCAGCAAGCTGCACATCGTGGGCGATCAGATCAAACATCCACGCCCTCCCGGCTCGGGGCCAGCTTCTCTACCGACTTCCGCATCGATTCCGCGATCTGGCGAACCTCTTCCATAAGGATCTCTTCCACCTTGCGCGGATCTCCCTCCGCCGCGAGCTTGGCTCGCAGGCGGCTTGGCATGTTGAGCATGCTGTTCAGAGCCTGACGCGCCAGCGTGATCACGGCGCGTTCTACGTCTACAGTCCGCGTCAGCTCGCCAGAGCGTTCCCCCAGCTCCAGTTCGGCCGTACGCGCTCGCGCCAGCCGTTCGCGGCGGACGGCTTCCTGAGTACTGATCTTCGATCCAGCGGCAGCCGGCAGCGCAGTATCGTCAGTCTGCCGCATTGACTCATCCGGCGGCGCGATAGGCGTACGGTCTCCACCGCGAATCGGGTCCGTGATGTCGTCAAGCAGCGCATTGCTCTGCGCCACCAGGATGCGCTTTCCATCGGCATGCAGGATCAGCTTTCCATCGCGCCGCATTCGCCGAATGTAGCTGTCACTGCAACCGCGATGTGCTGCGTACTCAGCGGTACTCATGACCTGATCGGAACCGGCGGAACTCATGCACGCCCCCTAGTTCCGACCGGAACCAAATTCGGAACACAAAAAATGCGCACAAATTGCGGCCTCGCTACCCGCAGATCCACAAAGTGGGGGAGGACCCGCGCCGCCCCCCACCCTCGCCGACGATTCGCGTGGAACATGTAGACCGTCCCGACCGTCCCGACCTCGCCATTGAGGTCTGGACAGCTGAAACCATTGCGGTTCCTAGTGTGTCCAGTCTGTCCATACCGTCCACACAAGGTTTTCATAGTCGTCTTATTGGTTGATGGTGCCGGATGCATATACGCGCGCGAGTAGAGGTGTGGACGGTCTGGACGGCATTGCGCCAGTAGGCCCAAGGTCTGGTCAGTGGTGTGGACGGGTGTGGACGCTGGCGTTGAGCTCTGGTCAGAAGTCAGGTCCATCGGACTCCTCCATCCGGCTCTCTCGCTGTTGGCCTGCAAGCCAATCGTCAACGGTAAGGCCGGGCCTGAACCACCTCGGCTCTCGACCGCCATCGGGCCAACGCCTGCGCTGGTTCTCCCAGCCCAACGTCTTCATGATTGCGGCCACTCGCATCTGCTCTGGACGGCCATGCTTTCCAGCGTCCAGTCCGATGGCATAGCTCAGCAGGTTGTCAGTGGTTGCCCATTCCACCTTGGTGTCGAACTTTAAGCGAGGCGGATAGCGTGACTCCTCCATGCGCATGTCGAGCCACTGCTCGACCCTGCCCTCCCAGCTGTCACCCACGTACCTGCTGGCCTGCTCCTCCTTCGCGTCTGCCGGCAGCTCCCACCATTCAAACCCCTCATGAAACATCGCGACGGCTTCAGCCCACAGCTGATCTCGCTGCTCCACGATGGCGTCAATCCGCACTTCACCGTCTGTGCGCACGGGCAGGAATCGGCGCCCGCCCGTTGGGTCGCGTAGATACTGATGCTCGTTGGTGGTACCTGCGAAAACGCACTCGCGCCGGTACGAGCGAGGTACACGCTCGTACGGGGCACGGAACTTATCCACCCGCCGCGTGATCGCGGTCTTGACGCTGGTCACGTCCGCCTTGGAGAACGAATCCATCTCGCCGATCTCGACGCCCCAAGCTCCCTGGATCACCTGATAGAAGTCCTTGCCACTCGGTGACTCGCTCGTCTCCACAAACCACTCGCTACCGAAGATCGCGCGCAAGGCACTTGACTTTCGTTTTCCTTGTTCACCCTCAAGCACCAGCATGAAATCGACCTGTGCGCCGACACTTGGCTGCTTCGGGTCAACCCACAGAACACGCGCTACGGCGCTGACCATGAAGCACTGAGCCGCTCTCAGGCTGTATGCGTTGTCTGCCGCGCCAAACAGCTCAATGAGCATCCTTTCGACGCGCGGGACACCGTCCCATTTCACGCTGCCCAGGTACTCTCGGATTGGGTGCCGCCTGTGGCGTCGGGCTACGGCGATTACCGCCTTCAGCACCAGGTCGTCGCTGCACTTCATCCAGTACCTTTCCGGATGCTGCAGCCACGCGGCTAGTTCGTAGGCATCGGAGTCGATGAACTCATCCTGGCTGCCACCGTTCCACGGTGGGTCGCGCTGCAACTTCACCTGATTGCTCGAATCGTTGAGCCACCACAGACCCTTCAACCGATCATCGTTCTCCATGATCAGGATCAAGTTGTGTAGCGTCCCTTCGACGTTGTTGTCGCGATTTCGTGTCAGCAGATCCTTCCACTCATCGGTGTTGACCCCACCACCGCCTGGCGGTGGCGCAGTGCCGCCACCGTCGATCACGGTCATTCTTCTACGGTTCGGCACACTCATCCCCGCATTGCCTTTTCATACCCCCGCGCTAGGCGCAGGTAGTCTCGTGCGCGCTCCAGGCGTAAACGCTTGGAGGGTTCGTATGGGTTATCTAGAGCCGTGCGTGCCGCCAGCCTGTACGACCGCGCGAGCCTTTCGTTCGAATGGAGCAGCCGCTCCTCGAGGCGTCGATCACGCACCATTGCTTGCCACCACGCTCAGCTCGATCACGCGATTAGCAGCCCAGGCCGCGAGTTGGCGAGGGGTCCAGCCGTCCCTCTCCAGCGCATCTGCGATGTCCCATCCGTTTGGCTGCCCATGGACGTCCACCATGCGGATTGATCTGGCACCAGCGCGCTTCAGCATCTGCGCAACCCCCGGTCGAAACTGTCCGGCATCGTTTCTCCAACCGAGCATTGCTTGCTCGCCCGGGCCGTCTGCGTCAGGCCACAGCACGCAGTCCCGGCCAGCCAGTGGGGACCAGTCGGCCTTGTTAATCGCCTTGCCGCCGCCAGCCCAACTGATCGCCGCATATGCCGGCCACGCGCGAGCAGCAGCATCTCTGCACTTCTCGCCCTCGGCGATCAGCACAGGCGCTTTCGGCTTTGCGGCCAACGCATCGAGGCCATAGAGAGGCCTGACATCGGGGAAGCTCTCCAGGCACCACTGTTTCTGACCATCGGGACCCACGCACCACGTCACCTGCGGCGTCCACTTCTTTCGCTTCTTACTGTCTCGATCGACGAATTCGCAGCGAAGGACGTAACCGAGGACACAGCCCGCGCGATCCCGGTACGCGAACACCCGGGCAGGTTTCATTCGACGCAGCTTGTCGCGCTTCGGATTCCAGATGGGCACCGTCCAACCGCTATCGGTCAGCAACGCAGGAGCGTCGGCAGGCACCGGCAGGATCGGCACCCATTTAACTCTGAGGAGGTCCTCGCTGGGACGTTTCTCGCGCGCCACCGGAGTGCCGAGCTGTCCGCCGCCCAGCTGTGCGCACGCGTCCAGGAAGGGTATACCGAGGTGCGCAACCAGGAATCCAATCACGTCACCATGGGCACCGCATCCGAAGCAGTGATAGAACCGCTTAGCACTGTTGACGGTGAAGCTTGGTGACGATTCGTCGTGGAAGGGGCACAGGCCACTGTGTTCGCCCTTACCTGCATTCCGCAGACGCACGTAATGGCCGATGACACCGACGATGTCAGCGTCTTCGCGCAGTTTTTCCGTGTCGACAGTCATCGACCACGCCCCGTCTTCAGCGCTTCGCGCCGCTCGATCATGCGCCACTGGACTCGCAGGTAGTCAGCCAGGCGCTCCCGGCATCCAATACCGCCAGAGCAGATGCCTGGTGCTTGGCAGGCTTCAGGAAGCTGCGCGATTCCGCCCTTCCACTGGCCGCGCGGCTTCTTAGCGATTAGAAGAGCTTGGGTCAGACAACGGTTCACACCCACGGCTTTCCCCCTTCGTCCAGCTGGCGCTGGGCGCTGTCCTGTCGGTCGGTCAACTGGCGCAGCCTCTCGCGCTCCGCGATGGCGTCATCGCCCACAAGGGCCGCCACTGCATCGGTGAGCGCTAGGGCCGCGATCTCCATCGCACGTCGTGCCGCACTACTGGCTGGTCCGCGTCTCCGGGGGCGTTGCCTGGGAGTGCGGTAGGTGGTCACGTCAAGCACTCTCGGCCTGCTTCCGCAGGGCGCGACGCGCATTCCGTTCAATACGGAAGCTCAGCGTTCGAAGCTCCCGCGTGAGGTCTTGAATCCTGTCGACCTCTTCGAGCGAAACACGGCCGTCTTCAAGAGTATCGATGCCCGCACTTGCGAGTCGGCCAGACAATGAGTGCAGCTCAAGCAGCTTCTTCTGAAATGCTTCCAGTTCATTGGCCCACCCACCGACCGGCGCCGGGGGTACGTAGTCGATCATCAGGTCAAACTGGACGCCTAGCGATGCGATCCAATCGGTCGCGCTGGGGCTACTGTCCACGTGCTCCTGGAGGAACTCAGTGAGCATCTCCGCGATTTCTACCGAGACAGATTCGCCTTCCAGACCGCGCAGCTTCTTGCGCAGCGCCTCACCCGTAATGCCCCTGCCGCGACGAGCGCTCAGGTACGCCGCAGCAGCCTGGACGCTGCCAGGCACCTGACAAACTGCGTTGTACAGCGCGTCACGCCAGTAGATGTCTGAGCGACGGCAAGTCATACGCCACCCTGAAACGGAGCGCATTTCATCGTTTCAGCCGGTTCCACACCTGTCGCAGCATGTGTCCCATGACGGAAATCATCAGCTTCCCCGTGCGCATGCGATTCACCGCATTGCGTGTCTTCGACGTTCAGAGCGGGATCGGCAGCGTTGTGGGCGTCTTCTGGGCACCAGAGCAACGCGTACGCCGCAATAGCCATTGCGGCGAGCATCAGCACGTTCACCCCGCACTTGCGGAATTGGAGCCGGCGACGGGCCAGGCGATAGCGGCGGTGTCCATCTGTCCAGCCGTGCCGTGCAATCGCGAGGGTTAGCGACGGATCACGCGACGGCATTGCCGCGCACCTCCGCGCCAACTTCCGGCATTGGCCCGAAGACGTCCGGGCGCAGCAAGTGCCTGGAGACCCCGGTTGCAGCTTCAATGGTGAGGACATGGACTGCGGGGACCACACCTTTCGCCAGCCAGCGGGTCACCGCCTGCGGTTTTTGACCACATACACGTGCCAGTTCCGCCTGCGAGGGCGGAGTCAACCTGGAGATCGCGGATTCGACGGGGTTCATGCCCCCATTCTAAACCAAATGTTGATTACGGAGTCAACTCGATGTTGATTGACCGGGCAAAGCCCTTTCGAGAACATCAACAAATGGTTGATGAGCCCGCAAAAACCCCTTTCCAGCAACGGTTTGACGCCGTGCTTCAGGCAATGGACGTCCCCAATCGCGCCGCGTGGGGCCGAAAGATCGGCATTGCGTCAGGCCAGACGCTTTACAATTGGTACGAGCGCGATCAGAAGATTCCCGAGAAGGAGCGCAAGCGCCTCGCCGGGTTTGGCATCTCCATCGACTGGGTGAACGATGGAGAGGGCCAGATGCAAATTGGCGCCCCATCGTTCTCGACCCCTGCGACAGTCGGCAGCTATGTTCGCGTTCAGCAACTGGACGCGGAGGCAGGCATGGGGAGCGAGACTATCAATGACGATTACCCTGAAGTGATTAGGGCTATGGATTTCACCCCAGCCTACATCAGGTCAATCGTCGGGTTCGTTCCCGCACCAGGTCGACTGGTGCTAGTGACGGGGCGCGGCGACTCAATGATTCCCGTCATCCAGCCAGGCGAAAGCCTCATGGTCGATACTGGAATTGCGCACTTCGACGGCGATGGGATCTACTTGATTAACACCGGCAACGGTCAGCAGATCAAGGGGCTTCAGGATCGCGGCGATGCTATCTATGTGGTAAGCGCCAACACAGCACTCTATCCGGCCTTTCCTCTTCCGGTCAGCGCGATCATTGGCGGCAAGGTCTATCTCCGCAACCGCATCGAAAGGCTCAATTAAGCCTACACGTTGCCTCGCGGCACGCGAACTGCACAAGGAACTTGCATGAGAACGTTGGGTTTTTTCCTCATCGCCATCGGCTTTGTGATGCTGCTTGTCTCATGCAACATGGATGTCAGTGTAGCAACCGACTTCGGCACGAGGGTTAACAACATTGGGCTCATGCACCAGCAGACGATGCTGGTGACAATCAGCCTTGGGCTGATGCTCATCGGCATGATCATGTGGATAGCTGGCCGCCGCCGCCCGGCAGCCACTCAACGTGACGAGGCGGTTGTACGCACTTACACGCCAGAAGAGATGCGGGATCTCGACGTGCTACTAGCCGACATGGGGTGGACTGGTATCTCCCTGCGTGCCGATGACCCGAAGGTGGTTCACTCGGTCGCA
Source organism: Stenotrophomonas maltophilia (assembly GCF_004684085.1). Classification (GTDB taxonomy): domain Bacteria; phylum Pseudomonadota; class Gammaproteobacteria; order Xanthomonadales; family Xanthomonadaceae; genus Stenotrophomonas; species Stenotrophomonas maltophilia_AS. Next base: position 96,249 of record NZ_SRHZ01000029.1, on the reverse strand, counting down.
GACGGCTCCGCTGCGGCAGATGCCGGAATCACTCCTGGCGATCGCGTGGTTCAGATTGATGGGCAATTCACTGGCAGCGATCTACGGGAAAACATCGTTCGACTTTCAGGAGAGCATGGCACACCCGTCAACCTCACTATTCGACGCGGTGACGCCAGCCTAAAGTTCGAAGTTGATAGACGATGACCCAGCAAAAGGCCCCGCATCTGCGGGGCTTTTTCGTTGTGGCGCAAAGACTAGGGCCGCGAAAGCCAAACCTGCACACAATCAACAGGCCCATTGTAGATCAACATCAAGTTGACTCTTCAATCAACTTGATGTTTACTCCGCCTGCCAGCTGTCCAGCTGGCGGGCGACCGGCGGGTCGCAACCTTGCCGGCCCCTCCCCTGACCGGCAGTAGCCGCCCCCTCGGCACTTGACCCGCCGGCGCCCTCCTTCGAACAGGAGCGCGCCATGTCTCATCGCTACGCCGATTCCAGCCCCTGCCTGCTGCCGCTTTTGGCCGTGAAGGCCCTGCGGGCTGTGGCAGCACGCGATCACAGCACCGCCCGAACCCTGTGGGTTCGCAGCAAGGGCGAACACAACCGCAACCAGCTGCGCCGCTCCCGGCGCATGGGCGTCGCCAGCCTCCTCTTGGAAGCCTGCTCGCGTGACATGTCGGCCGAGGTGCGGGCATGAGCCGGCGCCTCCGCCTCGCTTGGGTTGCTGTCGCACTGGTGGCCGCGGTTGTCGTGCCGCTGCGCATTGCCGAGATCCACAAGGCGCATAGCGACCGGGACGCGGCCAAGGCGCGCTGGGCCCTCAGCACCTCGGTGAGGGGCTGACCATGCGCCAGATCGCTCGCCCGCTCCCGGACTCGGTGCCGCTGTGCTGGCCCGGTCATCGACCGCAAATCGTCGTGACCGAAGGCGCCCCGACTGGTCATCGCCTCGGCACCCCCTGCCCGCCACTGCTGCACATCGAGTGCCATCGGTGTGGCCACGCCACCCGGCCGGTACCGATGGAAAAGGCCGCGTTGGCCGAGCTGCGCTGGACCGATGCGAGCCTTGTCCACCTGCGCATCCCGATCTCCCTGCTCGCCCGGCATCGCGGCGAGGTACTGGCCGAGATCGCTGCCGCTTCCTCTTCCACGCCCATCGCCGCCTGACCAGGAGAACTGCCCATGGCCGCTCCACTGAAGCCGAAGGAAAAAGCCGCGCTGCTCGCAGCGCATGGCGCTTCCGACCTAACCCTCCACCGCACCGCCAACGGATTCGCGCCGCGCAACCGCCCCGAGAAGCTGTTCACGCGCCGCGTCATGAACTGGCTGGATGAGCGCGTGCTGATCAGGTACGACGACCCGCAGCTCCCGCGCAAGGCGACCCTGACCGCCAATGGCATCGCTGCCGCCGAGGCCGAGATTGCCAAGGCCCGCGACCTGGCACTCACGGCATGAGCGTCCAGACCACGCTGCCCGTAGAGCAGCAGTTCGCAACCGGCCATCAGGGCGAGTCGCTCGTGCTGTTGGTTTGCCAGGGCTGGCTATGGGCCGGTCTTTACACCGCCGCGCCGCGCGAGTCGCTCCTCAAGGTCGCCGCCAGCGCCAGCCGGACCGTGGGGGTATCGCACCACTCGCTCTCCCTCGGCGGCGTCACGTTTTCCCTCAACCGACTTGCCGCACAGGCCGCGCACCGCTGGCTCGATCGCCAAGGCGTGCGCGTTCGGTCGATCTCCCCCATCAACCGCGCTACGCGCCGCACGCGAGGAATCCCGGCATGAGCCGTTCTGTTGTGATCTATGGGCCGCACCTGTGCGGCAAGAACGCAAACGCGCAGGAGCTGCGCGAACACTTCGGCCTGCAGGCCGTGATTGAGGACTGGGATGGGCACAGCACCTATCCGTTGGATAACACGCTGGTCCTGACCGAGAACCCTGACGCTGTCGCCGACAGCTCGTCCAAGGTGATGCACCACGGTTGGGCCATGCGCGAACTACTCGCGGAGGCCCGCGCATGAGCGCCCGCCCACAACAGACCGGCCGCGCCGCTGAAGTGCGCCAGGTCCTAGCCATGTTCCCGCAAGGCGCGACGGTCGAGCAGATCAAAGTCGCCGGCCGCATCAACAGCACCCACCAGGCCATCGGCTACACGCTGAAGGGGCTGGCGCGCAGCGGCCAAGCCATATGCCACCGCTCGGGCGTGCGCGGGATCTGGCGCTTGTCCGGCCACACCCAACATGCGATCGCCCCGCTGCGCGCGGCACCTGCCCGGGTCCAGCCGACCTGCATGGCGGGTCCATTTACAGGCGTCAGTGACGCGGCGACCACGATCCGACACCGGGAATTCGACCGGCAGCAGCTGGCCGACGACCTAGACGCATTCCTCGCAGCCGGCGGGCACATCGAGGTGCTGGGGCACACGCCGCTTCGCCCGCTGATGAGCCGTCATGCGGCCAACCACGGCAGCTATGCAGAGCGCGTGGCTGCCCATGACATCGACTGAGGCCCCCATGAGCAGCAATTCGCACGCAGCGACCGCTACCGAACCAGGCAGGCCCGGCAGCAGCTGTTCCGATGGTCCGGCGTGGCACGCGTTCGGCCTCAGTCGAGCGGCCTATCACGTGGTACCGCGACGCACCCTGCAGTCGATGCCAGTGGAGTGGCAGGCACGCTTTGTCGCGCTGATGGGGGAGGCACGCCAAGTGCTGCCGGATGAGGCGTTCCCTGAGTACCAGGTAATTCGCATCGAACGCGGCAAGTTCGCATCGGACCCCAACCGCCGCTATCGCCACGCCGCGCCCTTCCCCCTTCGCCCCGCTGGCGCCGAGCAGGCGTCTCAGGTAGCGCCACTCGCTGGCGCGTTCGTCAACACCGACACCCAATTCGAGCAGGCCCGCCGATGACCGAGAAACTTGCCACTCTCCCCACGAACTGCCCCGCTCTGCGCGACGCGTTCGAAACAATCAGCGCGATCGCTGTCGAGGCTGTGTGGCTGCCCAACCAGGCAAAGGCCATCACCCTCGGCCAGGCCCAGACCGCGCTGCGGGATCTGCACCACCGCCTGCCGCGCTTCCAGGATCTGCGCGTGTTCGAAGCCGCCGTAACCGCCTACTTGTCGACTCTGCGCAGCAGCATGCAGGACGGCGACACGCCGCTCTGCGACACCACCCGCGCCCGGCTGGCGCAGGCGGTCGAGCTGTTGGAGCTGGTCAGGAGTCAGTCACGCACCCTGGCGAACGTGCAGCCCGGTGGGATGGTGAGGCTGGGGAATCAGGCCGAGCGGGCGCGGTTTGAGGCGTGGGCGCAAGCCCAGAGCTACCGTGGCGGGAACATCATGGCCGACCGCGATGCAGTCCATCCGGACGTGTACGCCGATCCGATTGCCCAGCTCACGTGGAAGAGCTGGCAAACCGCCCTCTCCGCCCAGCCCTCCCCGGATGGTCAGGAGGATGTGCTTCCCGCGCTTCCGTACCCGAATTACCCGGTCAGCAAGACCGGATTGCAGAACAACGCCTACACCGCCTCACAGATGCAGAACTACGCACGCGCCGCACTCGCCGCCCGCCAGCCGGTGGGGGAGCCGGTGGGTACGGTCCACTCCGGGAAGTACGCGAGTGGCATGCCGTGGTGCGAGGTTGAGTGGCACATCCCGCAGCCTGCTGGAACCAAGCTCTACGCCGCCCCGATCGCGCAGGCCGTGGACCTGAGTCCTTCCCAATCCGTACTCGCCGAGGTTGCCCAGGAGAGAGCGCGGCAGGAAGCAAAATGGGGTCAGCAGAACCACGTCGACTGGACCCCCACGTTGGCCGCAACGGATCTTGCCGGAGCTTGGCCTGCTGGCGTGGGTGACCACTTCAAGTTCATCACGGATTACAAGGCGAAAGGGGCGGAGGGTCATCGCTTGGGTTACTTCGACATCCTCATGGAAGAGGTGGCTGAGGCGCACGACGAAGCCCGCGACGGCGACACGAAAGCCACTCGCGCCGAACTGGTGCAGGTCGCCGCAGTTGCCGTGGCGTGGATCGAGTGCATTGATCGGAGGCTGGCTCTGACCGACAGCCAGGCGGAGGTGAGCCGTGGCTGATGCGATCAAGCATGCGAAGTCCGCAGCGCGAGCCGAGGCGCACCTTTACGTCTGGGAAACCGTGGTTGCCATTCTGGAGGGCAGTGCCAGTCCCGACAGGGACAGGGCCGCAATCGCGCCTATCAACCGCGTGATCGCAATCGCCAAGAAGGAGCAGCAGCGGCTCTTGGCGAAGTACGACGCCGAGCTTGCCAAGGTCGACAGCCAGGCGGTGGGCAATGTCTGACGCTCTACCAGCGGTCCTCGATCCCTGCTGCGGCAGCCGCATGATGTGGTTCGACCCCAGCGACCAGCGCGGCCTGTTCGGCGACCAGCGGCACGAGACCATTACGGTGATCGACCGCACCCACCGCGCCGATGGCACCCGCGTGCTGTCCATCCACCCTGACTGCCTGCTGGACTTCCGTGCCCTGCCCTTCGCCGACTGCTCTTTCCCGCTGGTGGTGTTCGACCCGCCGCACCTGGTGCGCGCAGGCAAGGACAGCTGGCTTGCTGCCAAGTACGGGAAGCTGAGCAAGGACTGGCGCGCCGATCTCCGCGCCGGGTTCGCCGAGTGCTTCCGCGTGCTGCGGCCCGAGGGCGTGCTGATCTTCAAATGGTCGGAAGTGCAGGTGGCCACGCGCGATGTGCTGGCTCTGACCGATGCTCGCCCGCTGTTCGGGCATCCCTCCGGCAAGCGATCCGGCACGCACTGGATCTGCTTCATGAAGGAGCCGCCCCATGGCTGACCAGCTGCTCACCGCTGCAATGGTCCACGTGTTCGCCCTGGCCGGGTTTGCGGCCGGCATCGCCACCCTGTGGGCGATCAGCCGCGCATGCCGCGCCGCGCGCGCAGGGCTGCGCTGGTGCTGGCGGAGGTGCGCTCATGGCTGAGGCACAGCGCGAGCGAGTGATGCACCTGGAGATCGGAATGGATCTCGCAGAGCGCGTCGTTCTAGACCTGCTGGAAAGCGGCTGGTCGCGCCAGTCGCTGCGGAAGCACGAGGCGGCCGGGCCGACCCCGTGCGGCACCGCCTTCTACCTGCTGCGGGAAGGCGGCATCGCCGTTGCCTACTTCCCCATTGCCGAGTTCACCGAAGCGAACGGCCGCGGGCTTTTCTTCGCCATCCGCGATTTCTTCCCTCCGATCCACAAGTCTGCGCACGGCGACGTCGAGAGCTTGGAGCCATTCAAATTGGGCGACCAGGTTATCTCGATGGACCGCGATCTGGATGGGTCGTGGCACTACGAAGACGAGGTGCGGGCCAGTGAGTGGCGTCGTTTGATCCCGATTTTCACTGTCGTTTCGGTGCGGCCACGCGCCGGGCACCACACGCAGTTCGGTGGTCGCGACTACTACCAGGTGAAGGTCAAGGACCGCGTGGGCGGTGGTGGTGGCTACCACGACCTTGTACCCATCGCCGGCAGACCGTGGCAGATGCGTGGCGAGGGAGAGTGCCTGATCCGCGTAAGGCCCGCTCCCTTGGCCGTCGCTACCCCTCAGCCGGCGCTGCCGGCCCAACTGGAACTGTTCTGATGGCAGAGCAACTGGAGCTATTCCCTCGGGTTCCGAACCTCGACGCGGACGTTGAATCTCTGGTGCAGAGGATTCTGAGCCTGCGAATCAAATACAACGCCAGCGGGCAGAAGGGGGAAGACGTCCACCTGATCCGCGCTGCGCTGGCCACGAACTGAAGGAGGACAACATGGCCACGAAGAAGCAGGCCCACCCGAGCGCAGGCGCACTGTGCCTGTCGCGGGAGTCGATGCGGGAACTGTGCGGCACGCCGTACAAGGACCGCCAACAGGAGTTCTTGGTGCTGAACGGGATTCCCCACTACAAGGGGCTGGATGGTTGGCCGCGTGTTCTGTGGGCCACCCTGGAAGGAGGCGCGGATGCGGCAACTGAAAAGGCCGTCGCCGTCGCCGAGTGGCGATCGAACAAGGTGGCATGACGATGGGTAGGAAGCCGAAGAAGCCAGGGGCGATCCCCCGGCTACGCCCGCGCAAGCAGAAGTCGGGCGTGGTTTTCTACTACTACGACAAGGGCGGCAAGCCGCGTGTCGAGATCCCGCTGGGCAGCAACTATGCGCTGGCGGTGAAGAAGTGGGCCGAGCTGGAAGGCACGCGCGAGGCGCAGGCCGTGGCGGTCATCACCTTCAGGCAGGTCAGCGATGCGTACCGGAAGGAGGTCATCATCCACAAGGCGCCGCGCACGCAGTTGGACAACGGGCACGAACTGGCCAAGCTACTGGAATACTTCGATGACCCGCCGGCGCCGCTCGACTCGATCAAGCCCATCACCGTGCGCCAGTACCTCACCTGGCGCACCGCCAGCGGCAAGGGCATGGTCCGGGCCAACCGTGAGAAGGCGCTGCTGTCGCACCTGTGGAACTTCGCGCGCGACAAGGGCTACACCGCGCTGCCAAACCCATGCGCCGGAATCAAGGGATTCAAGGAAACGGGCCGGGACATCTACATCGAGGACGATCAGTTCGAGGCCATGCGCGCGGTTGCCCACTGGTCACTTCAAGACGCCATGGACCTGGCATATCTAATCGGTCAGCGGCCGGCCGATGTGCTGAGCCTGACCGAGCAGGATGTGCGGGATGGCGCAATTCATATCCGGCAAGGGAAGACCAAGACGAAGCTGCGCATCGCAGTAGAGGGCGAGCTGGAGCAACTCCTTGAGCGACTAAAGCGGCGCAAAGATGGCCGGAAAGTCCGAAGTAGCAGCCTGATCATCGGCGAGCGTGGGAAACCGGTGAGCGTCCGCAGGATGAGTGAAATATGGGCCGCTGCACGGGCCGCCGTTGGCGCTGATGTCGATGGCATTCACTTCCGCGATCTTCGCGCCAAGGCAGCCACCGACAAAGCCGATTCGTCGGGGGATATTCGCAAGGCGCAGCATCAGCTGGGCCACACCACGGTGGCAATGACCGAGCACTACACCCGCAAGCGCCGCGGTCACAAGTCCACGCCGACGCGCTGAAATTTCGCTCCGCAACGGAATAGAGGCGCTTGTGCGCCAAGGCTCTCAAGCAGTCCAGATTGCACGCATTGCGGAGCGGAAATCGCCCCGAAACCCTTGTGGCACAATGGATCTTGTCCGGACTTAAAATCCGCCGGGGGCAACCCCATGCCGGTTCGATTCCGGCTCCGGGCACCACGCACGCACAACGCAACGAGCCTTCAGATCGCCCGCGAATAGCGCGGCTGCTCATGCGCTGCACGCAGGTACGGATCGAAGCACATCGCCAGCAGCCGCAGCAGCGGTCGTCCAGGTTCACTGGCGCGCACTACGCCCCCACGGTATTCGGCCAGACCATCTTCCTGCAGGCGTTGCACCGAACGCAGGTCTTCTGCGAAGTACTGCTCGAAGTCGACACCATGGCGCTGGCCCAACACGGCACCATCCACCTCGCCCTGGCACATCAGCTGCTGGATCAGTTCCGCGCGCAGCTGGTCGTCGGCACTCAACGCCACGCCGCGCCAGACCGGCAGCTGGCCCTGGTCCACCGCGTCTTCCCACGACGGCAGGTCGCGCGGATTCTGGCTGTAGGTGGCGCCGATGTGGCTGATCGCACTGACGCCCAGACCGAGCAGATCGGTGTCGGCGTGGGTGGTGTAGCCCATGAAATTGCGATGCAGCTGGCCGGCACGCTGCGCGCGTGACAGGTCCTCTTCCGGCAGCGCGAAGTGATCCATGCCGATGTACTGGTAGCCGGCCGCAGAGAGCTTCTCCACCGCCAGGCCCAGCAGCGCCAGCTTGTCTTCCGGTGACGGCAGACGGCTTTCGTCGATCTGCTTCTGCGCGCGGAACAGATGCGGCAGATGCGCATACCCGTACACCGCCAAGCGGTCCGGGCGCAGCGCCAGCACCAGCTCCAAGGTGCGCCCGAAGCCCTCCAGGCTCTGCCCGGGCAGGCCATAGATCAGATCAACATTGACCGAACGCATGCCGCTGTCGCGGCACGCGCGCAGGATGTCCAGCGTCTGCTGCACACCCTGCACGCGGTTGATCGATTCCTGCACCTGCGGGTCGAAATCCTGCACGCCCAGGCTGGCGCGGTTGAACCCGAGCCTGGCCAGCATGCCCACGTCGCGGGTATCGATGAAGCGCGGATCGAGCTCGATCGAGAAATCCCGCTGCGCCGAATCGCTGAAATCGAAACGCCTGCGCAGGCCTTCCACCAGCGTGGTCATCGCCTCGGCATCGAGGAAGTTCGGCGTCCCCCCGCCCAGATGCAGCTGGATGACCTCGCGACCATCCTCGAACTGCGGTGCCAGCAGATCGGCCTCGGCCAGCACGCGCGCGACGTAGCTGTGGCCACGGCCGCGATCACGGCTGATCACCCGGTTGCAGCCGCAGTAGAAACAGGGGCTGGAACAGAACGGCACGTGCACGTACAGCGAAAGCGCACGGGCCATCTGGTTGCTGTCGGCGATCGCCTGGCGCAGGGCCGGTGCATCGAAACCATCGTGGAAATGCGGCGCGGTCGGATATGAGGTGTAGCGCGGCCCCGGGCGGTCGTGCCGACGCAGCAGGTCGGGGTCGAAGTTCCAGGCCAGGCCGCCAGCGGCGGGAGAGAACGTGTCCATGCCGCAAGCATCGCGCCGGGCGGCCTGCGCCGCCTTGACCCAGATCAATCCTTGGCGGGGCTGCCCAGCACTGGCAGGCCAACCTGCGGCCAGCGCATCATCTGGTAGCGCTTCCAGAAGGTGTCACCGATGCGTGCGGCCACATCGTTGGCCAGTTCCTGCATCGGTGGGTTGTTGCATTCGGCGGTGGTGATCCGGAACAGCACCAGCCAACGGTCGAACAGGTCCTTGTCCAGCTCGATGGCCATGTGCTTGGACATCGGCGAGCCCTTGAAACGGCGCGTACCACGCAGCATCGCCGACCAGAAATCGACCAGCTGCGCCAGGTGCTCCGGCCAGTCGTGGACGTGCGCACCAAACACCGGCCCCAGCCGATCTTCCTCGCGCACGCGGGCATAGAAGTCGTGGACCAGGCGGGTCACTTCCTGCTCGCTGCACAACTCGGGCGAGGCAACGGGTAGGACTGACGGGGGTATTGCGTTCATCGAGGCACCCAAAGCTTGCCGGCAGTGTGCCGCAGCCGGCTGCCACCACCGTTGATCCAGATCAATGTCGGCGCAGTCGGCTGCACCTACGCTGGCACGCTTGCAGGAAGCATGCCCTGCGGATGCTGCGCCAGCCCCGGCGAAGTATACGCGCCGCCCCCTTTTCAATCCGGGACAGCATGAACAGACCCTCTCCCAACCAACGCCAGCGGTTGATCCAGCATTGGGGTGCCATCCTCTGGCCCAGTTTCATCGCCGCCGGCGTGGCCAGCGTGGTGTTCTTCGCCTTCGTCGACCCGCTGCGCCTGCAGGCCATCAGTTTCCCCGGCACGGCGATCAGCCGTGAGCTGGGCTATACCGCCGGCTTCTTCATGTTCTGGGCGGTGACGGCGCTGTCCAGTGCAGTCACCTGGTATCTGCAGCGACCGATGCCGAGCGACGATGACGACGAGTTGCCGCTGGGATGAGCACGACCTGCACCATGACATCCCGCCCCTGGCACTGGCGCGGCCCACTCAGCGCCGCCCTTCTGATGCTGTTCTACGCACTGCCGTGGCTGCGCTGGGACGGTCGCCAGGCCCTGCTGCTGGACATCAACGCGCGACGCTTCGACCTGTTCGGCTGGACACTGTGGCCGGGCGACGTCGGCGTGCTGATCGGACTACTGGCCGCACTGGCGGTGGGCCTTGCGTTGCTCACCCATCTCGCCGGGCGCATCTGGTGCGGCCATGCCTGCCCGCAGACGCTGTGGCGCCGAGCCTTCGACTGGATCGCACGGGCCGTGGCGCGCGTACTGCCGGCATCCGCGGCGCGCCCCGCCACGCAGGCGGCCTGGGGACTGTTGTCACTTTGGACCGGCGTCACCTTCGTCGGGCTGTTCAGTCCCATCGGGGAGCTGCTGTCGGCACTGCCGCAGGCCGGCTGGAGCCGTTGGGAAATGTTCTGGGTGCTGTTCTATGCGACCGCTACCTGGGGCAATGCAGGCTTCCTGCGCGAGCAGGTCTGCCGATCGCTGTGCCCATTCGCACGCATGCAGCCACTGCTGACCGATCCACACACGCCGCGCATGCTGTACGACGCACGTCGCGGGGAACCTCGCGGTCCCCGCCCATCGGGCCTGGGCGGCGTGCTCGGCCGCCGTCGCGGCCTGCTCGATCCGACCACAGCGCAGGATTACGTGTTCCGCGCAGCACATCCGCTGCTGGCCGGACCGATGCCGACCTTCAGCGCGGACCGTCTCGGTGACTGCACCGATTGCGCTGCCTGCGTCAGGGCCTGTCCGATGCAGCTGGACATCCGCCAGGGGCCGCAGGCCGATTGCCTGGCGTGTGGTGCCTGCCTGGAGGCCTGCGCACAGCAGCAGCACCGGGCCGGCTTCGGTCCGGGGCTGGTGCGTTACTGCAGTCCGCAGGCCATGGCCGGGCAACCGCGGCGCTGGTGGCGACCGCGGACCCTGGGCCTGCTTTCAATGCTGCTGGCGCTGCTTGCCTGCGGCGCATGGCGCCTGCTCTGAATCAACGCGGCCCGCTGGCGTTCGGCGGGACAAGCTGCGCACGTCGGACAATGCCCAGCTGTTCGATGATCAGCGCCATTTCGTTGGTGACTTCGGTACGCTCGGTCCCCTGCGGGACGAGGCGATCCAGCACCTGCTGGTAGGTATCCCAGAACGCCGGACCGCATCCGTGTTTGTGATAACTGGCTTCCAGTTCGCGGCGTACCCGTTCAGCCAAGCCATGCATGCCGTATTCCATACGACCTCCGTTGGACTTGTTCTGCATCGTTGACGGTCTACCGATTCACTTGCGTGCTACTGAAAGACTCCCGGGCTTCACGCCCAGTTGATGCCAATTAGTCATAGATTTCACGACACGTCAATTACATGCAGCGACATTCGTGATCGAAATTATTAATCGTTCACAAAACTGCATACGGAAGCACAAGGTCGCCACACGGGTCTAAGCCGACACTCGGCCGGCCTCGCCCCCCTTCTCGCCAGTAGATACCACTGATCGGCAAGCCCGGATTGATCGAATTTGCCTATGTTGCTAAGTATGCTTAACAAAAAGTGCTTAGAGCGCTAGATACGACAGAATGCGGCGCAGATCAGATGGATTTGCCTTCCGCAGCCTCAGTAGCAGGGAACAGGCCTGGGTAGCGCTGATGCAGGATGTACTGCCGCAACGCAGGAATGGGAAAGTCCCTGGGCCATTGCGACACTGCCGATCGGCTTATGCCAAAGAAGCGCGCCAGTTCAGCGTCGGTCCGGAAGCCCAGCCGGGTGCGCACCTGCCCCTTGCTCCAGAATTCGGTCATGGTCGGTCCTTCTGTTAACCAGCCTTATTCTTGCGACAAGGATTCTTCGCATTCCACGCGTTAAGCTGGCTTGCATAGATGAATACTCTCGGCCAACGACTCGCTACCGCCATGAAGAAAGCCGGGCACCCACGCCCGGCCGATCTGGCCCGCGCCGCGCACTCGACGACGGCAACCATCAGCAACTGGCTCAACGACCACGTCAGCCCCTCGCACGTGAAGGCCGAACAGCTGTTCCGCATCGCCGATGCGGCCAAGCTGGACGCGCGCGAACTGCTGTATGGCATCAGCGGGCTCGGCGTTGGTGAACCCGGCAGCGCCTACATTCCCAGCCAGGCCCATCTGGACGTCTGGCAGGACGCCTACGAACTGGTCAGCCACCTGGTCGCCGAAAACGGACTGGAGATCGACCATCGCCGCCACGCGGCACTGGATCTGTTGGCCTTCGAACTGCTGATGGACGGTTTCAGCCGCAGCAAGGTGGCCCGCGTGCTGATGACCTCGATGACGTGAACGCGCCACCGCTGGTAGCATGGACGACGATGGGGATGGGGCTCCCCCGATAACCGCCTGAGAGGGCTGATGGCTCCTGCCAAGACGAACCGGGTGTTCGTCGACGGCAGGCCGTGCCTGCCCTCGGCGTTCGCCATCGACCCTGCGAACCCGCACTCGAGGCACGCAATGCAAGCTTTGAACAACTATTTCCTGGTCTTCGTTGGCGGCGGCATCGGCGCCTGCCTGCGCCATGCCTGCAACCTGATCGGCGCGCGGGTGGCGGTCGGCAGTCCCTGGCCCTGGTCGACCTTCCTGATCAACATCAGCGGTGCGCTGCTGATGGGCGTGGTGGTCGAGGTCTTCGCCATGCGCAATGGCGCCTCGCCGCAGCTGCGCCTGTTGCTGGCCACCGGCATCCTCGGCGGCTACACCACGTTTTCCACCTACGCGCTGGAGATCGGCCTGCTGCTGCAGCGTGGCCAGCATGGACTGGCGGCACTGTATGCCGGTGGCTCGGTGGCTTTGGGCCTGGCCGGGCTGTTCGGCGGGATGAAGCTGGCCCGGCTGGTGCTGGGCTGACCGATCAAGCTGCGCCGACCCGTGCCTGCCCGCGCCATTCCCGCGGCGACTGCCCGGTGTGCGACTTGAACGCCCGCGACAGCGCCGCTTCGCTGCCATAGCCCACGTCGTCGGCAATGCGTTTCAGCGGCCGCCCCTGTCGCAGCGCCTGTTGGGCCAGACCCACCCGCCAGCCCTGCAGGTACTGGCCCGGAGTCGTTCCCATCGCCTCGCGGAAGCTGGCAGCGAACACGCTGCGTGACATGCCAGCCACCTCGGCCAGGTCTTCCAGGGTCCAGGACTGTGCGGGCGCTTCATGCATCGCCACCAGCGCCAGCCGCAGCCGCGGATGACCCAGCCCGGCGAACAGGCCGCCGCGCATCTCGCCGCCTTCCATCAGCTGGCGCAGCACCTGGATCATCACTACCTCGAACAGCCGGTTGACCATCGCCGCCCGCCCGCAGCGCTGCTCGAACGCTTCTTCGAACAGCAGCTCCAGCGCCGCGTTGCCGCCGTACAGATCAGCCAGCGGCAGGCAGATGAAATCAGGCAGCGCGGCACTGATCGGATTGAGCCGGCCACCTTCGAAATGCAGGTTGGCGCAGGCCATGTCGGCACCGTGCTTCGGGTCGGAGCTGAAGCGATGCGGCATCGGCCGCGGATACAGCAGCAGGCTTGGCACTTCAACCTGCACGATCTGCTGGCCGTGGCTGACCTGCAGCGGGCCGCGCCGCACCAGATGCAGCTGGCCGGCCTCGTCTTCACCGTCCAGCGTATGGATGCCGCATAGCGCACCCGCATGGAATACCGAGGCGGTGACCGCGAAGCGTTCAAGCAGGATGGCGAGACGGTCGACCATGATGGGACTCCGGGTCAAGCAAGGCGGGCTCAATGCGACAGATCGTATCGGAATCAACATTGGAAAGGACAGCACTGGCCGCCTCGTCCCTGGGGCGCTATACAGGCCGCACATCCCCGCGCATGGAGGCACCGATGTCGCTCCGCATCGCCCTGGCCCTGTTGCCGCTGCTGCTCGCAGCCCCGCACGCATCGTCCGCCGCACCGTCGAAGATCGAACACCTGGCCTGGCTGGCCGGTTGCTGGCAGCTTGATGGCCAGCCGGCCGGTGCCGGCGAGCAGTGGTCCACCCTGGCTGGCAACACCCTGTTCGGCAGCAGCCGCAGCCTGCGGGACGGCCGCACAGTAGGCTTCGAGTTCATGCAACTGCGCCAGCACGATGATGGGCGCCTGGTGCTGACCGCCCTGCCCTCTGGTCAGAACGCCACAGACTTCAACGCCACCCGGGTCGAAGGCAATGAAGCCGTGTTCGAGAATCCCGCCAACGACTTCCCACAGCGTATCCACTACCGGCGCCTCGACGACCAGCGCGCGCATGCGCGCATCGAGATCGCCCAGGACAATCCCAAGCAGGCAATGGACTTTCCCATGCACCGCGTCGCCTGCGGTGGACCGACGCCCGCACGCTGACACGCAAACGCCCCGGACTGGCCGGGGCGCCTGCATGCGATCAACGCCACGCGGGCATTCACCCGGCCAGTGTGGTTTCCAGTGCCTTCAGGCCATCGCGATAGATGCCCTGGAACAATGCGGACGCTTCTTCGTCGCTGACGCCGATCGGGGTGAACTCACCGGACCAGTCGACCCGCGAACCGCCGCCCTGCTCGACCACACGCAGCGTGGAGTGATAGCCGGTGACCGGGAACGGAGCCTGCAGGATCGAGTAGGTGTAGCTGCGATCGGCCTGATCGAAGGCTTCCAGGCGCTCGACGATGGCATCGCCATCGGGATTGGCCAGATGGCGCACGCGACCGCCTTCGCTGAGCGTGCTCTGGGGGATGTACGGAAGCCAGTCGGGCAGTGAATCGAAGCCGCCGATGAGGTTCCAGACCTGGTCGGCCGGGGTCGGCACAGTGATGGATACAGATGCAGTTGCCATGGGAAGGTCTCCTTGGGGACTCAGATGTTGTCGATCGGCAGCGGGGCGTTGGCCGCGACCAGGCCCTGGGCGCGCAGCTCCTGCCAGAACCCGGCCGGGATGATCTCCTTCAGTGCGGCGTAGTCTTCGGCGATGCGCTCGGGACGGCTGGCGCCCGGAATCACCGCCGCCACCGCCGGGTTGGCCAGCGAGAACTGCAGGGCGGCCGCCTTGATGCTGATGCCGTACTCGGCCGCGATGGCCTTGATGCGCTCGACCTTGGCCAGGATCTCCGGCGACGCCTTCTGGTACTCGAAGTGGCTGCCACCGGCCAGCACGCCGGAGCTGTACGGACCGCCGACCACGATGCCGGTGTTGCGTTCGGCCGCCTTCGGCATCACCCGCTGCAGCGCACGCTCGTGGTCGAGCAGCGAGTAGCGGCCGGCCAGCAGGAAGCCGTCTGGACGGGCTTCGTCCAGGTCCAGGGTCAGCTCGATCGGCTCGACACGGTTGACGCCCAGGCCCCAGGCCTTGATCACGCCTTCCTCGCGCAGGCGGGTCAGGACCTTGAAGGCGCCGCGGCGTGCGGTCTCGAAGTACGACAGCCATTCATCGCCGTAGAAGTCCTGGGCGATGTCGTGCACCCAGACGATATCCAGGCGGTCGGTCTTCAGGCGCTTGAGGCTGTCGTCGATCGAGCGCAGGGTGGCATCGGCCGAGTAGTCGTTGACCAGCTTGTTGGGGCGGCCGGCAACGAAGAGGCCGCCCTTCTCGCCAAGGTCGCGGGCGCTGGTGTCTTCCACTTCGTCCAGGATCAGGCGGCCGACCTTGGTGCTGAGCACGAAGTCGTCGCGGTTGCGCTTGGCCAGCGCGTCGCCGAGCCGGATCTCGGCCAGGCCGGCGCCGTAGAACGGAGCGGTATCGAAGTAGCGGGTGCCCTGTTCCCAGGCCGCGTCCACCGTGGCCTGGGCCTCGGCTTCCGGGATGTCACGGAACATGTTGCCCAGCGGCGCGGTCCCGAAGCCGAGGGTCTTGCCAGCCAGCAGAGTGTTGATGCTCATGGGGTTCCCCTTGGGGAGGTTGTTGAGGTTGAGGCATAGGCTAGGCTTGCCCGATAAGACTGTCCAAGACATAATTTATCCTTCTTGAGTCCCGGATGGTCTTATGCTCGATCTCCGCCAACTGCGCTATTTCGTGGCCGTCGCCGAAGATGAACACGTCGGCCGGGCCGCCGAGCGCCTTCACATCTCCCAATCCCCGCTCAGCCGGCAGATCGCCCAGCTGGAGGAACGGCTGGAACTGCAGCTGTTCGAGCGCTCGCAGCAGCGGATCCGGCTCACCGCCGATGGCCGCACCTTCCTGGCCGAGGCGCGCGCCTTGCTGACCCACGCCAACCGGCTGGAATCGCTGGCGCGCCGGCTCGGCCGCGGCGATGAAGGCGGCCTGTGCATCGGCTATCTGGAATACGCGATGCACTCCGGCGTATTGCCCACCGCCCTGCGCGAACTGCGCGGCGACCGTCCTGCCGTACACATCGCGCTGTACAACCAGCAGTCGGACGTGCAGCTGGAAGGCCTGCGCCAACGCAGCCTGGACATCGCCCTGGTCTGCGAACCACCGGCGCTCGACGATCCGGACCTGGAGGCCACGCAGGTGCTGAACGATCCGATGCTGCTGGCGCTGCCGGCCGGCCACCCATTGGCCAGCGCAGAGACCATCACGCCCGAGGATCTGGCCAGCCAGCAGTGGATCGGCGTGATGCACAAGGAAAGCGCGCTGCGCCATGACACCTTCATCGCCGCCTGCGCGAAGGCCGGTTTCACCCCGACCATCGCCATGGAAGCGACCGAACCACTGGCCGCGCTTGGGCTGGTCGCCGCGGGGCTGGGCCTGACCACCCTCCAGCGCAGCCTGGACCACCAGGCACCGGAGGGCGTGGTGCTGCGCGAGCTGCCGTGGTTCAGCTACCGCACACCGCTGTGGGCGGCCTGGCACCGCATCAACCTGCGCCCGCTGGTCGAGACCTTCCGCAGGACGCTGGTGCAGACCGCTACCGAAGGCAAGCCGTCGTTCGTCGATTGAGCCGACCCGTCATATCGAACCGACTTCGGTATAGCGGATCACGATGAAACCCTCTCCTGCGGCCGGTGCAACGAAGTGGCGGGTGATCTGTGCGAACTCCTCATCGCTGGTCTGGAACGGATGCTCGCCGCGCGCATTGCGAGCGCGCAGTCGCGCTTTGCAGACCTCGTCGGCGATATCGAGGAAATGCAGTTGATGCGCTGCGCTGGCCGATTCGAATACCTCACGCCCCCACGCACGCGTGGCCGGCGTATTGAACGGAAAGTCGAGCACAACTGACACCCCCGCCCGCAGCAGCGCCTGCAGATGCCCGGTCAGCACATTGCGCAACGTGGCTGCGCGCTGGAGATAGTCGGCAATGGAATGGATTTCGCCCGGATGCAGCGCCGCCAGCCATGCGTCTTCGCTGATCAGCACGTGGCGCGGCGGCGCCGCCAGCTGCTGCGCCAGGGTGGATTTGCCTGCACCGATCTTGCCGCATACCAGGTGCAGGGTCGGGGCGTCGTCGCTCGATGATAGGTATTGCATCTGCGTTCTCCTTGGTGGATTCCACTGCCGGGAGAGCGCTGCATGCAATCCGCCTTCCCGGGCGGGTTGCATGGCCGTGACGACCGCGCGCTACCCCGCCTTCCCATGGGGAATGCGGATAATCGACGCGGTGGTGTACAGGACCATGTCGCCAGCGTAGAGCGCAGCACGGTCGACCGGCAATGCCTGCGGCAGTGCAGCGCGCGCAAGGTCGCGCGGGGATCTATGCTCGGCGCCATTCCCGCATGGAATGACCACGATGCGAGCCTTGCTTCGATGCGCGCTTGCGCTCTGCCTGCTGCCTTGGACGACATCACCGGCTGCACCGCCGCCAGCACCGCGTACGCTCAGCGGCGAACTGCAGGGCGCACCGTGGCGGCTGGATGTACCCGCAGCCTGGAACGGCGACCTGGTAATGCTGGCCCATGGCTACGAACCGGTGGGCGTTCCGCGTACCACGCCGATGACGGCCAATGACAGCACCGCGCCACTGTTGGCTGCGGGCTACGCGGTCGCGCAGAGTGCCTATGCGAGCCAGGGCTGGGCGGTGGCCGATGCGATCACCGACATGGAACGCCTGCGCCAACATGCCCTGCTTGAACTCAAGCGTGTACGCCACACCAGGATGCTCGGATTCTCGATGGGAGGTACTGTCACCATCAGTACCCTTGAACGCTATCCGCAGCACTACACGGGCGGTGTTTCGCTCTGCGGCGCCAATCTCAGTGGCGAACAGATCGCGACCGACCTGCTGACTACGCTGGTTGCGTTCGATTACTTCTTTCCCCAGGCCGAGGGCCTGCCGGGCGCAGGACTGGTGTCGCACGAGGCGGCTGTACTGCCGCAGGGCGAGCTCTATCAAGGCATCGCCAATGCGCTGCAACGCGATCGGTCACATGCCGTGTTGCTGGCGCAGCGGCTGCAGGTCTCCACTGAAACGCTGGCGGGGACGATCAGCCTGCACGCGCTGGTCCTGCACGAACTGGCCACGCGCAGCGGCGGCATGCCGGTCGGCAACATCGAGGTGATCTACAGCGGCTTCGGCGATGACGCCGCGTTCAACAACGGCGTGCAGCGTATCGCTGCCGTGCCTGCGGCGCAGGCGCACGTTCGCAACACGCTGGCATTGACCGGCACATTGAAGCGACCGCTGGTGATCCAGTTCAACCACAACGACCCGACCATCGTGCCGCACATGCAGACGGTGTATCCGCAGTTGGCCGCACACGCCGGCGCACGACCACCGCCACGGGTGCTGCAGCTGGCGGGCGAAGGTCACTGTGGCTTCTCTGAAGCACAGGTGGTCGAGGCCTTGAAGGCGGTGCAACACTGAGCCCATCGTGTGCCGCAGTGCATCAGGGGCGTGTCATGAGGACTGCTATGGTGGCCGGGCCCAATGAAGGGCAGACAAAGGACTGACGTGATGATCAAGACGACCTTGAAGACCGTGATGCTCCTTGGCATGGCCGTGACCGGCCTGGCCTTCGCCGCAGGAACCTGCGAGTTCTGCACGCTGAAGTACGAGCAGTGCCTGCGCACGTCACATGGACCGCTGGGCAAGACTTCCGAGCAGTGTCTGGCCGAGTACAAGCTGTGCCGCGAAATGGACTGCCCGTCGCCCTGACCGGCATCCAGCCGGCTCCTGCGGGAGCCGGCTCAGCCAGCCACGGTGCCGAACGCTTACGATGCAGGGACCGGTGCAGCACCTGCCGCCTCCCTTCCTGCTGAAGCAACGCATACGATGGCCTTCTTCGAACGACTGAGCGACACCCGCTACCTGCCGACCGAACATACTGGCGGCGCCTGGAACATCCGCGAACAACATATCGCGCCTGCAATCGGCCTGTTGGCGCATCATCTGGAGCGCGATGCCACCGCACGTGGCCACGGCTTCCTGATCGCGCGCCTGTCCTACGACATTCTCGGCACCATTCCGATCGAGGCAATGGAAGCCGACGTGCAGGTGTTGCGCGGCGGCCGCACCATCGAGCTGGTCGAAGCCACGCTGCAGCACGGCGACCGGCCGGCATTGCGCGTGCGCGCCTGGCTGATGCGTCCGAACGATACCGAGGCCATCGCGGGCACACCGCTGGCAACCATTGCACCGCCGGAGTCGATGCCGGCGTGGGATCCGGGCACGGTCTGGCCAGGGGGATTCATCCAAAGCGTAGACATCCGCCGACACGACCAGGGGCCTGGACGCGCCACCTACTGGGCGCGCGCGAAGCACGCACTGCTGGACGGCGAAGCGGTCAGTCCACTGGCCCGCGCCGCCACCCTGTTCGATCTTTCCAATGGCATGGCCGTGCGCGCCGATCCGAAGGACGTCGCCTTCCCCAACCTCGACCTGACCGCGCACCTGTTCGGCACTCCCGAAGGCGAGTGGCTGGGCTTCGACACCTCGGTGTCGTTCGGCCGCCAGGGCCTGGGCCTGACCAGCACGGTGCTGCACGATGCGCGCGGCCCGATCGGGACGCTCGGCCAGGCGTTGACGGTACGTCCGTGACCACGATGACGGGCGGCGTCAGCCGCCCAGCGTGCCCATGGTGAAGGTGTAGCCTGAGCTCATCAGGAACTCGCGCATGCGCATTTCCGCCCGTCGCGGCGAGGCCAGGTTGGCAGGTCCATACAGCGCATAGACCACGCCCGCGCCTTCGATGGACTCGCGACGCACACCACAATGGCGGGTTTCCGAAGCGCTCACCCACCCATCCTTCAGTTGATCCGGCCCGATCGACTGACCATTCATCAGCCGGAACGTCAGCCAGCGGACTTCCGCAGTAGATTTGTTCATTGTCGGCCTGCTGCCTGCATGCCGCGATCCATCATGTCCGTGCTCGACATTGCTGCTCCCTGAGGCTTGGACCTCGACCATAGCGCCTTGCCATGTCGCAGGCGGATGAGACTGATCGCGTCGCTCAGGTCGCCAGACCGAACAGCCTCCACAGCGCCTCGCGCCCGGGCGGCGTCAGCCGCAGCTCTCGCCGTGCCTCGACGCGCCGCAGCCAATCGTTCTTCACGAAGCTGTCCAGCATCGCTTCGCCGACCACGCCCGCCAGATGTGGCCGCCGCTCGGTGCAGTCCAGACACCCCCGGCAATAGCGTGCCGGCTTGACCGTCAGCGGCTGCTGAAGTGCATGGGCCAGCGGCTGGCCCAGCCCCCGCAGGAAGTCGGCACCGCCGGCGCTCACCTGCCAGTGCCCCTCGCACGCAATCACATGCCCCGCCTGCAGCAGATGGTCGGTAATCGCCACCGCGTGCACGCCGGCCAGATGCCGGTAGCAGGAACGCGCCTGACGCAACGCCGGCATGCTGCGTGATGCCGCAGCGGTGCAGGACGGCGTGCGGTCGGCAACGCGCAGGATGCCTTCCAGCATGTCGGCAACTTCGTGCGAAGCCAACCGGTGGTAGCGGTGGCGCCCTTGTGCGACGGCGACCAGCAGATCGCCCTCGACCAGTCTGCGCAGGTGCGTGCTCGCCGTCTGCGGCGTCACCCCGGCCACGCGGGCCAGCTCCATCGCGGTATAGGCGCGCCCATCCATCAGCTGCAGCAGCATGGCCGCGCGCGCCTGGTCTCCGACCAGGGCACCGACGCTGACAAGGGAACCGGAGGTGTGGACCATGCCCGCATTGTGGCATGCCGTTGCGGGCCGACAGTTCGATGCAGGCCGAAGCGTCGGCGCCCTCGGCCAAGACACAGTGGCCACTCCGATACCGCAAGGCCTTCCGTGAAAACCGCTTCGATCCCCCGCCGCCGCATCACCCCTTCGGTCCTGTACCCGGGCACGCCGGTGCTGCTGATGACCACGCTGAACGACGATGGCAGCAGCAACATCAGTCCGCTTTCTTCGTTCTGGGCCTTGGGCAACCGGGTGGTGCTCGGTCTCGGCGTGCAGGGCCAGGGCTACCGCAACCTGCAGCTACGCAACGAGTGCGTGCTGAACTTCCCCTCATCCGCGCAAGCCGCACAAGTTGAGGCCATCGCGCGGGCAACCGGCTGCGATCCGGTGCCCACTGCCAAGCAGGCGATGGGCTACGTGCACGTCCGCGACAAGTTCGCGTTGGGTGGATTCAGTGCGGTCGACTCGACCCACGTCGCGCCGGTAGCGATTGCCGAGTGCCCGCTGCAGGTGGAAGTCAGCGTGATGGCGATGCACCCACCCGGCGAGGATGACGGCCAGGGCTTCGTGATCGTCGAAGGACGGATCCGCTGCGTGCACGCCCACGAAGCGATCACCGTGGCTGGTACCCAGCACATCGACGTGGCGCGATGGAAGCCGCTGATCTACCTGTTCCGCCACTACCTGGGCGTGAGCGAACCGGTCGGGCGCAACTTCCGCGCGGAGACGCCCGCGCCCGCCTAGCAGTGACCGTTCAATTCGTGGGCGCGGCCGGACTGCTGAACTTGTCGCGCACCGACCGCTCACGTTCGCGCCGGACCGATGCGCACTGTTCGCGCGCGTTCGACATCTGCGTATCCGCTGCCACGCGCTCGGCACTCAACGATTGCTGCAGGCTGGCGACCTGCGCGCGGATGCCCGAATCCTGGGTTGCGCCGGCCAGGTTGGTGCCCGCCGCCGCCAGTTGCCGGTTCAACTCTGCGATCTGCCGGCCGGCCTGCTGGCTGCGTGCCTCCAGCGGACCGTAGATGCGCGAGCGCTCGCCCTGCACGCAGTTGCGCTCGGCGATGCCGGCATCGGCCAACTCGGTATTCTGATACACGGCGGCGCGGTTCGACGCCTCTCCCGCCGTTTCCGTGGAGGCACGGGTGGAACGCAGCTTCATGGGTTCAGCACCGACAGCGCAGGGATTCTGGCTGTACACCGTCTCTCCGGATGCGCCCTTGCACTTGTAGACCTGCGCCGATGCCAGCGGGGTACACCCCAGCAGGAGCATCACCATCAACACATTCCGTTTCATCCTGCACCGCTCCCTGGTTCATTGGACCACTGCAACGATACGGTGGTTTGGCAGCGACTGCACGCCGTCGCCGTTCAGACCGTTTCGCCCTGCAGATCGAGCACGGACGTGGTCCAGCGGCGCTCCCCCAGCGCGGCCACCATGCCGCCTCGATAGACGAAACGGCGTACGTGACCGTCTTCGATGAAGCAGGTCTCGTTCTGCATCGGCGCATATCCGGCCGAGGCGTAGTGCCGATGATCCAGGGCGAACAACACGGCGAAATCGATCCCACGCTGGCGCAGTTCAGCGTGCGCAGCTTCGATCAAGCGTGAAGCGACGCCCTTCCTGCGAACGTCGGCACGCACCACCACACCGCCGATCAAGCCTATGCGTTCCGGTTCGCCGTCCAGCACTACGTTGCGTTCGTACAGTGCGAGGTGGGCGACCACGTGATCGCCTTCCATCGCCAGCACCAGAGCGGCCGGCCCCGGAATGGCGTAGCCGTCGCCCTGCATGTCCGGGAACGCCTGGCATAGCAGTTCCACCGCCCGCTGGCGGTGATCCGGCGCCACGCTTTGCCAGCTGGATACCTGAACGTGCATTGCCCGGTCTTCGTGCAAGGAGTGCCCAGCCCCATCGTGCCACGAAAGATGACCGTACCCGCCGCGATGCTCCGCGGTCAGTGCAGAGAGATCCAGTAGGAGACGATATCCGTGTAGCTGCCCGCGCGTTTGACTGCCCGCAGCTCCGTGCCAAATACGCTGAAGCCCAGCGATTCATACAGCGCGCGTGCGGCAGTATTGTCAGCCAGCACCGTGAGGGTGAGCGATTCAATGCCTTCCGCGCGCGCAGCCGCGAACGCTGCAAGAAGAAGCTGACGGGCGATGCCCTGGCCACGATGGCCAGCACCCACGTGGACACTGTGCAGTTCCGCCGTATGCCGTCGCGACATCCGCACCGGGCGTACGTAACGCAGGAAACCCACCAGCATGCCGTCAACGAAAGTGCCGAAGTAGCGTGTACCGGAATCAGCAAGCTGGACACGCATCACATCCGCCGTATCGTTCTGCGACTCGGCCAGCGTAGACAGGAACGCCGCGGGCGACTCGCGAAGCGCCTGCAATCGCGCTTGCCAGAGAATATCGGCGTCTTCAGCACCGAGTTGCCGGATGAGCATGCGACGCACCTGTGAGGTTATTGATGCACAGATGCTCAGCCTAGCGCGGGTCCGCCTGAAGCGGCGTGCATGCAAGAATGAAGATGGTCCCTCTTTCATTCTCCGCCATGACTGAACTGCAGATTCCCCGCGTTGGATGCGGCGCCGTCGTCCGTGATGCCAACGGCCGCATCCTGCTGATCCAGCGCGGACGCGATCCGGAGCGTGGGCATTGGGGCCTGCCCGGCGGAAAAGTCGACTGGATGGAAACGCTGGAGGCTGCCGTGGTCCGCGAAGTCCGCGAGGAGACGGCGCTGGAAGTGACGCTGCTGCGCCTGCTGTGCGTGGCCGATCATTTCGAGCCGGCGCTTGCGCAGCACTGGGTCGCGCCGATCTTCGAGGCACGGGCACCCGCGGGTGCAGAGGCCTCCATCCAGGAGCCGGGTGTGCAGACCGGGCTGGGCTGGTTCGCGCTGGATGCCCTGCCCCAGCCGTTGACCCAGGCCACGGTGCAGGCGTTGGCCCGGCTGTAGCGGGTATCGATCCGGACACGTGCAGGTAGCCAGACAAACGAAAAGCCCTGACCGGAGTCAGGGCTTTTCAATTGGAGGCCTCAAGCGGAATCGAACCGCTGTAAACGGATTTGCAATCCGCCAAATAACAAAATATATCAACCTGTTATCTCGACAGGCCACCCGCGCTGACACCTCAGCGGAGCTTTTCGAGCAACAACATGTTGGATCCGACCACGGCATGCCAGCCGGTACGAATGGCTAGAGACACCGCAGCGAACAGCACCGCCTCCATGGCGCCTTCCACTGCGGCCCGACTCTTCTCAGGGAGCAAATACGGCAGGTCCAAGAGCGGGACGCACCAAGCGCAGATAACAGCAATGTTGATGAGTATGCAAAGCTGAAAAGTAAACACATACTCCACCGGCCCGCCCTTCTCCTCCAAGAACTTCCGAACCTCTTCGGTCTGCATGATGGAGTTGACGTTGCCCGCCCATGAAAAAGTCAGTGCTACCAAGATCGCCATGAGAGGCAGTAGCGCGCTCTTCGCGAGATCCTGAAAGTCCACTTCAACGGCAAACGCAGCGAATCCGCCAATCCCCAGGTGAAACAAACCCCAAGCATTAGCCACACGCCTATAGCCAGGTTTCTTGGCGACACCGTGGAAGAACCAATGCCAGAACGTGGGAATAGGCCTGTTGTTCATCGTCTAACCTTCAGGTATGCCTCTCTCATTCGCCGCACTATGAGGTCAGCAATTCTCAGTGGCTGAGATTGCTCGATAAATGCAACATCTTGCGTTGTGGCCGAAGCATCTTCCGTAACGATCTCCTGCTCCAGAACTACAGGATTGTTCTTCTGTTTGATGGGAACGACCCGATCCCCCGCAGCCTTCTTTACCCAGGCGACAGCCTTCTTTCCTATCGCGGATGATGCCTTCGCAAGCCGTACGAGCGGGTTTCTTTTAAGATCGTCGCCCTTGAAGATCGCAGCTCCTTCGTTAGCTCCCATTATTCTCGCCGTATCCTGCATCGGCCTCTGGAAGTCATCTGCATCCCAGACGTTGGGCAGTCCGTAAGTCACTTTGAACTTCACCACAGCCGCGGCCGTTTCCAAGATCCGAATAAAGTCAGTGGGATCGTTGACGGCCGCCACAGTCACCTTACACTCCGCCTCGCGGACAACTTGACTCGAGGCGAGCAGCGAACGAATTCTGCTTGCCACCGCGTAGACGCTCTGAGAAAGCTGCACTCGGTGGGCTATCGCCAGAAGTTGATATTTAAGGTCGACTACAACAAGGGTGTTGGGCGCCACCACCGCTTCGGCCTCATGGAAATCGCCATCTGCACCTACAGTTCCAAAGGTTGTTGGTTGCTCTTTTCCTATGAAGAACACCATAGCTTCGTCGGAGCTTTCGCTGACGTTTCCTATCCTCCAAATGTGACCTTTGACATCACTCCAAGGCTTCTCGAGCAGTGCGGCCCTGAGTAGTTCTCTTTCCGACCTCTCTCCTGCCAGCAATGGCAACTGTTGAGGCTTGTGAAGCTGAACACGAAAAAGAGTGAATGAATGAGTGAGTTTGTGCATATGCCTCCCCCTGAGGCCTCCTTGCCAACTTTCGAGCATCGCATGGCAAGAGCTATCGGGCTATAGGGAGGCGCCCTACATATTCCTCAAACTAGCGGGAACGCCCCGCCCTGAACCAAGCCTTCATAGGACCCTTCGCCCTGGGCCTGATCAGCGCCAACGGCCGGCGAGGCTCCAGAACTGCCTTGACTCGCTCCAGCTCCTTCGTCCCACCTCGGCCAAGCGGCGGGCCTGCTGCTCAGGCCTCGGCGGCAATCCGGGCATCGGCGGCGGCAGCTCGGTCGGCGTACTGTCCACCAGCTCGGCTACCGCTTCCCGCAGCCTCAGCTCGGGGTAGAGCCTGGCCGCGTACCAGCGTTCGGCGAAGCGATTGCCCTGCGCGATGCTGGCCACTCGCACGTTCTTGGTTTCCCACATCTTCCTGGCATCAAGGTGCATCCGAAAGCCGCCGTCCATTGCCAGCGTGACGTGGGCGATCTGCCGGCCGCTCCATCACAGCACCCAGCCCTCCCCACCTGAACCCAGCCGAGGGTGGCGGCACTGAGTGGAAGCCTTGGTAGCCGTGCGAGGGAAGCATGGCCGGGAGCATATGACCGGGAGTCGCAAATGCTGCGAACGGCACAGCGAAGTGCCTGGACAGCTCGGCCTGTGAATGCTCAGCGTGATGGATCTCTCACTTTCTCTTGACTTTATTACCAATTTTGGTAAAATAGAAGTACCTGAGCATGGTGCTCAGGTTTATCAATGAAAGCTCACTAGGAGCATCGCTATGAAGCCATTCAATCTTAGACAAAAGGAAATTTACGGAAATGGGAAAGAAAAACAAAGCAAGTAAGAAAGGCGCCGACAAAGTCGGCACCGCTAAGAAAAGTCAGCCAGTGCGTGAATTCGCCTTCCACGGGTCCGCACAAGACGACTTGAGTGATCTGCCAGAGAACATCAGGGACCGATTCTCAGTGGCACTCACAGCAGTGCAACACGGGTTGGAGCCGACGATTGCTTTTCGTCACCTGCACGTGTCAAAAGGCAAAAGCGCCATTGAGTTGAAGATCAATGGACGCCCAGCCTATCGCGTTGTCTACACCACGAAGCGACCAGGAAAGGTCGACGTGGTCTACGCCGGGAAGAAGACCGCCCAGGGGACGGACACCGCGATGATGGAAACGGTGGAAAAGAGGCTCAGCAACCTGTAACCCACCAAGGCGGCGCTCTTAGAGCGCCGCTTTCTTCACTTCCAAGCACAGCGGATTACTACCGTTGGAGGGGTCGAACGTGGACTCTATCCTGTAGCCACTACGGACGATCATCCCCAAGAGGGCATCAATTGAGAACTTTTCCAGCTTTCCGCGGAAAAGGTTACTCATCCTTGGCTGGGTGATCTGAAGGCGCTCCGCCGCCATGGCCTGTGTCCAGCCATGATCACGAATCAGCGCAACAAGTGCCAATGCAAGCTTGGCCTTTAGGGACTTGATGTTGAACTCGACCGGGTCGTCGCTCAGCATCTCGAAGATGTTTTGACTATTCATTTTAAAGACCCCCTCTTTTGATGGGAGTGAAAGGCAGCAGGCCTTTAGCTAGACGCGAGATTATACAAGTATTGACAATGCTGTCAACAATCGAATTGAAAAAAGGCTTCGCTTCCTGCCTCTACTAGTACGGTGTTCAGATCCAGTTCCCAATTTCGACGTTCATGCTTTCCGTTCAGTTGATCCATTCAGGTTCAAACCTCAGCGAGCGGCACGTTCGGAGAGACCTCCCAAAGGCGGGCGCCTCGCATCCACGCGTTATTGGGGATCGCCAGCTGCAGCTGGCCAAACGCCCGCATCTGCACGCCGTCATAAGTGGTAAGGGTGCTGGTTCCATCGGCATTGTGCGCGGTCACGGCGGCCAGCAGCCCAGGGCTGCCACCGACCAGTTCGCCGAATTGATCCCAAAGGTCAGTTCGCATCGCTGTAGTGCCTTTCGAGGGTTACGGCCTGCTCGATCACAACTGCCTGTTGATCGATCACAACATCAACGCGCAGCGACTCGCACTGCCCATGCCATCTCCCCGCAGCGCCAAACACCTCCACCAGGTCCAACGGCATGATAGGGCCGACCTCGCCTGGCTTAAGCGGCTTGGGAAACAGCGGCATGGTGAGGTCGACGGCGGCTTGCTCACCGCGATCACTGAGGATGTTCCGACCGCGCTCGGCGCCGGCGGCAGCAACATTGATCAGTGGGCTGCTGACCTGCTGTGCGAACAGCTGACCCGCCTCACCGTCCTTGCGCACTTTGCAGGTGACGCCCTTCCCCGGCAGCTCACCAGTGACCACCACCGCATCGTACAGCGGTGCGCTACGCATCTGGAGGCTCTCGGCAAGGACGATGTCCTCCTACACAACGTGGTCAGGAGGTGATTCCCGCCAAAGCTACGGGCTGACCGGATGGCTGGCCCGGACCCGCAACATCGGCTGCGCTGGGTCGGACTGCACCACCGCGCCACTTGCGCCAGCCAAGCCAATGATGGCATTGAGAGGCATGTTCGCGCCGTAGATTCTTTGCTGCCGCCAACGCACTCGGCGCATGTTTTGCGCGAGTTTGCCACTTGCTGACAACGGGCGGCAAACCGATGATTTCATGGCCGAATCAGGGGATTTTGGTTCGCGCCGCCAAACGTCAGGCAAAGAAAAAGCCCTGACCAGAGTCAGGGCTTTTCAATTGGAGGCCTCAAGCGGAATCGAACCGCTGTAAACGGATTTGCAATCCGGTGCATAGCCACTCTGCCATGAGGCCAACGTACTGCGCGCCAGGAACGGAGCCCTGACATGACAAAACCCCTCAATGGGGCCTGTCCGAACATGGAGCGGGAAACGAGACTCGAACTCGCGACCTCAACCTTGGCAAGGTTGCGCTCTACCAACTGAGCTATTCCCGCGTAAGCCGTCATGGTACCGGAAACCCGGAACACACACCAGCGATTTCACCTTTCTGACTGCGCGCAAAGCCTTATGGCCCAACGTGCCCCGCCTTGCCGTGGCGGGAGAAAAACAAGGCCCCTGACGGGGCCCTGTAGAATCTGGAGCGGGAAACGAGACTCGAACTCGCGACCTCAACCTTGGCAAGGTTGCGCTCTACCAACTGAGCTATTCCCGCAGATTCCGTTCGACCTGCGTCGAAGGAGCGCTATTGTGTCCAAATTCCTTCACGCCGTCAACAGTCTTCACATCGTGCGATCACGGGCGTCCGCACTGGGGTACGCTGCCCCGCCCAGCCCCGTGCGCCCATGTTCCTTCGCGGCAAGCCCCTGTTGATCGCCCTGCTGCTGCATCTGGTGGTGGCGCTGCTGTACTGGGCACTGATTCCGCTGGGAATGAACTGGTATCGCGACAATTTCGGCATCAGCTCCCATCGCGACATCGGCCTGGGCATCGCCCAGTTCTATCTGTTCTGGATGTTCCTCGGAACCCAGCCGCTGATCGCGGTGCTGCGGCCGCTGTTCGCCAAGCTGTTCGTGCTGGCCATTCCCTTGGCATTCGCGACCTGGACACTGATGCACAACCATCCGCTGCGCCTGCTGTACTTCACCATCGGGCCCAGCCTGCTGGCACTGGCCGCAATCGTCATCTCCGCATGGTATGCATCACGCAACCGCCTGCCCGCCACCACGGACACCGCCAATGCCTAGACGCTACGTCCGCCTGTTCTGGCTGCTGGTCGCGCTGACCTGGCTGGCGCTGATCGCCGCACTGGTCAATGCCGGCTTCACCCCGGACTACTGGTTGCTGCACCGACTGGAAGGCGCCGAGCTGCCCTACCCGACCAGCACCGTCATCGTGTTCGCGCTGCTGGGAACGGTTGAACTGGTGGTGGCCGCCTTGATCGTGCGGCCGTGGAAACTGAAGCGACTGTGGCTGCGTCTGTTGATTGCCTTCGTCCTGCTGCTGGCGTGGTCGGTACCGTGGATGCTGTCGGCCATGCACCAACCGCCGGTGCATGGCATGCACCTGCTGTGGCTGCTGTTGCTGGACGTGGGACTGCTGCTGGCACTGTGCGTGGTATCGGCAGTGAGCGTCATAGGTCGCATTCCCGGCAGGAAAAAGGCCCGGATTGCAGCTCCTTAGAACATTGGATCCGAGGGCTTCACCACTTCGTTTTCGGATCTATTGCATGGATTGTGGCGAGCCGATGCCAGAAGGTTAAAGATCCGTCTGCGACGAACGCCCGAATCATGCCACTGCCCATCAATTTCCGCGCCTCCTCTGCCTTCTGGCTGCTCGCATCGCTGATCTGGCTGCTGCTGATTGCCGCACTCATCCATGCCGGCTTCAAGCCAGACTACTGGCAACTGCGTCACATCGAGTCCGGGACACTGCCTTACCCCACAGATTCAGTCGTCACCTTCGCGCTGATCATTCTGGTGGAGATTGTTGTCCTGGGCCTGATCGTGCAGCCATGGCGGTTTCACCGCCTGTGGCTGCGGATGCTTGTCTGCGCCTTTCCCTGGCTGGGCTGGACAGTGCTTTGGGGCGTGACCGCCATGCACCAATCACCCGTGCGCGATGTGCATTTGAACTGGGTGCTCGCCGTTGCCGCCATTCTTCTTGTGGCACTACTGGTCGTAGTCCCAGCCTCCACCTGCCCTCGCCTACGCCGCTGGCTCAACGGCTGACCAGACCTACTTCCGGAACTCCACCCGCACATGCTGGCCGAAGCGCGCCTTGGCCTCGCCATCGAACTCCAGCACGCACTCCACCACCTTGGCCACGCCACGCCCTGCATCTTCAGGCAGGCGTGCCTGCGCGAACACCGGACTGATGCGCACCACGCGCGCAGCTGGCAGCGCGCCGGTGTCTTCGGCGCCATCGCTGTCCGGCACGACGGTAGCCTTCATGCCAACCTGCACGGCATCGGCGTAGGCGGCGCTGAGTTCGGCGCGCACCTGCAGCGGGCGCGCCGGCAGCAGCGAAATTGCCGGCTTGCCCGCCTGCACGAAAGCTCCTAGTCCTGGCACCTGGCCGACCACGGTGCCGGCTTCCGGCGCGCTCAACGACATCTGCTGCAGTTTCAGCCTGGCGTGTTCCAGCTTGTGCTGGGCCATGTCCACCTGCGCACCGGCCACGTCGACATCGGCGCGTACACCGGCCAGCTGCTGCTTGGCCGCATCGGCCTGCTGGTTGGACGACACACCTTCGCTGGCGCCGGTGGACAGGCGGGTGGCATTGCGCTCCAGTTCGCGCAGCTGCGCCTGGCTGCCCTTCAAACGGTCATTGGCCAAGGCGAGATCGGCGGTGGCCATTGCCACTTCCTGCTGCAGCAGGGCGCCATCCAGCGACAGCAGCAGCTGCCCCTTCTTCACCGTGACGCCTTCCTTCACCGGCGCGGCGGTGATCGAGCCGTCCACCGGCGGTGCCAACGCGATCAGGCCGCCCTCGACGTCAATGATGCCGCGCGCGACCGCAACCTTGCCGGCGGCGGTTGCACCGGTCTTGCCCGACGGCGCCGGTGCGGGCGCGGGCGTGTCCTTGGAACAGGCGCCGAGCAGCAATGCCGCGGACAGGGCCAGGCTGAGGGGAAGCAGGTGCGACGTCTTGATCATGGGGCGGACTCTACAGTTTCGTTCTGGCGGCGGTCGTCACGGACCATGCCGTCTTCCATGGCAATCACCCGATCGGCATGCCGGATCAGGCGCGGATCGTGGCTCACACACAGCACGGTGGCGCCATGCGCACGTGCGTAGCGATGCAGGATGTCGATCACGCGCTGGCCGTTCTCGGCGTCCAGCGCGCTGGTGGGTTCGTCGGCGAAGATCAGCGTCGGCGATTTGGCGAAGGCGCGAGCCACGGCCACCCGCTGTTTCTCGCCGCCGGACAGCTGCGCCGGACGCATGTGGCTGCGATGGGTCAGGCCGACCTCTTCCAATGCCTTGCGCGCCAGCGGTTCGCTTTCGCGATTGCTCATGCCACGGTAGCCGAGCGGCAGCTGCACCTGCTCCAGCGCCGTCAATGCCGGGAACAGGTTGAAGCCCTGGAACACGAAGCCGACATGGTGCAGGCGGAAGCGCTCCACCTCGGCGCGGGTCATGTGCCCCACGTCCTGCCCGAGTGCGTGCACGCGGCCACCATCGGGCGCGGACAGGCCAGACAGCAGCGACAACAGCGTGCTCTTGCCACAGCCGGACGGGCCGGATACCAGGGTCAGTTCACCGGGATAGATGTCCAGCGACAGGCCGCGCAGCACCGGCACCTGCACATCGCCGGACATGAAACCTTTTTCCAGTGCGTCGGCCTGCAGGGTCGGGGCGACGGCGTGTGTAGAAGTCATCGGCCGGTCCTCAACGCAGCAGCAACGATGGATCGGAGCGGACGACACTGCGTACCGCCATGATGCTGGAGAGCATGGCCATCACCGCAACCAGCGCCACGCAGCCGAGGATCACCATCGGCGTCAGCTGCACCGGAACGCGCTGGGTCTGCGCGATCAACAGCACCATGGTGCTGAAGGCCGCCGCCAGCAACATGCCCGCGCCGCCGATCAGCAACGCCTGCTCGAACACCACCCGTGCCAGCGCATAGCGGCCGGCACCAAGGGCATTGAGCGTGGCGTACTCGCGCACCGAACCGGCCACCACCGACGCGAACGACTGGTTGGTGATCACCGCACCGACGAAGCAGACGATGACCGCCATGAACAGCACAGCGATGCCAGCGCCGGTATCAAACAACCAATACTGCTGCGAACGACTGGCGAACTGCGGCGCGGTCCAGAACTCGACCGGCGTGGCCTGGCCCATCGATGTGGCCATGCGGTCACGCACACGATCGGCCAGATCCGGCGAGCGCAGCCCCGCCACGAAATAGGTACTGCCCTCATGCGGGTCGGTGCCGGCAATGGCACGCGCGGTATCCAGCGAGGCCAGCACGTTGACACCACCAAGGCCACGCAGGCCCGGCTGTGCAGCGACCACGCGCACCGCCTTGCCGTTGATCCACGCACGGTTGTTCTGCAGGTCCACGCCGAGCGTATCCAGATCGGCGCTGTCGACGATCACCGCACCCGGCTCGCGCAGCTGCGCGCGCAAGTCGGCGGGCAGGATGCGCGCGAACATCATCGCGTCGTCGCGGGTGGAGATGCCGGACAGGTAAACTGACACGTTGCCGGTGCCCTGCGCACTGGAACGCCACTCGCCATCAACCCATTCGTAGGGTTCGACGCGGGTGACATCCGGGTCCATGCGCAGATGGCTTTCGACATCCGCGCTGATCGCGTGTCCGTAGTTGACGCTCTGGGTGCCGGGGAAGCCGGCCCAGATGTCGGCCGAAGATGCCTTCACGTAGATCGCGGCAGTACCGAAGATACCCAACACCAGTGCGGCCTGCACGATCAGCAGCACGCCGGCGAAACACATCGCCAGCACTACCGGCAGGAACCGGCGCCACTCATAGGCCAGGGTCTTGCGGGCCAGCGCGATCATTGCTGTTCGCCCTCACCCTCGGCCGGCAGCGGTGCACCGCCAAGCGCGCGGTACAGCGAAGCAAACGCGAGCACGCGTGCGCCCTGCGCACCGATCAGATCCGCCTGCGACGCCAGTGCGGCACGCTGCGTGTCCAACCCATCAAACTCGCTGGACAGGCCGAGCTGCACCTGCCGGGCCTGGCGCTTGACCTGCTGGCCGGCAGCATCATTGGCCACACGCAGCGACTGGATGCTGCTGTCCTGGCGCGCCAGGCTGCCCAGCGCGCCTTCCACTTCGCTCACGCCTTCCAGCACCGCTTTGCGATACCCGAGCAGCGCCGCGTCCAGCTGCTTCTCATCGGCATGGAAACGCGCGCGACGCTGGCCCCAGTCCCACAGCGGAATATCGACATACGGGCCGATCGACGGACTGGAATCGGAATTGGAGCGTGCATTCTGGGTAAGGTTGTAGGCGTACAGGATGGAGCCGCCGAGGCTGACCCGCGGATACATCGCGGCGCGCGCCGAGCCCTTGCTGGCCGCAGCCTGCATCACCTCCGATTCGGCCAGCAGGATCTGCGGCCGATGGCGCAACAGATCCGCGGGCACCTGCTGCAGCGAGAACGTGCCCAGCTTCGGCGGCGTGCGATACGCGCGCCAGGCCGGATCCGGGCCATCGCGGCCCAGCAGCAATGCCAGCGCGCGGGCCGCGTTGTTGGCGTTTTCCCGGGCCTGTGCGATGGCGGCGCGGGTCGCGGCCTGGCGTGCACGCAGGCGATCCAGCTCGCCCGGCTCATCCAGGCGCAGACGCTGGCGGACCAGGGCCAACTGTTCGCCGCGGTCATCCACGGTCTGCTGCCGGGCCAGCAGGTCCTGCTGGGCTTGTGCCACCGTCAGGTCCAGATAGTTGCGCACCACATCGGCAATCACAGCCACCTGCGCGGCATTGCGCAGTGCCTCGGCATTGCCGGCCGATGCCTGCGCACTCAGCTGCGCACTCTCGGCAGCGCCGAACAGGCCCAGGTCCCAGATCGCTTCGATGCCGGCATGGAAATAGGTATCGACTGCGGCGGCGTCCTGCACCTGCTTGGCGCTGGCCGTGATCTCCGGCAGGAAACGCGAATCGGAGGTGCCGGCGACGATGCGTACGGCCTGCAGGCGAAGGGTCGCCTGCTGCAGGTCGAGGTTGCCGGCAACAGCCTGATCGACCAGGCCATCCAGCGACGGGTCGGACAGCACTTTCCACCACTGCCTGGCATCCACCATCACGCCCTGCCCCTGCGGCACCTGGGCCCAGGCGCTGGGTGTGCGGTCAGGCAGGTCCGGGACCGGCACCGACATGCAGCCGGCCAGGGCCAGGGTTGCCAACAACGCGCCAGGGCGCAGCACTGCCTGCAGGGAGATTCCGCGCCCTGTCCTGGGCACTGCCACTGAAGTGATACGCCTGACCACCAGCCCGCCAACGTGTAGAAGGAGCATGAAGGCTACCGTGCGATTGTGGAGCGAACATGGAGAAATCGTCCGAAAAAGGTCACAGCACGCGTGCGGTTCAGGCAACGCCGGCCCAGTCTTTCACTACGCTTTCAATGCGTTCCCGGCACGGAACACTGGACGGCTTTCATGGCGTATTGCACATTGCGGCACTGCCTTGCTTCGATGCTGCCCGACCGTGAATCATCCCCGCCGCTGGCTGTTGATTGGCTCGATCACGACAGCGATTGTCGGTGTGATCGTGCTCGTTCTGACCACCCCACTGGTCTCGAACGCCATGCTGCTACTGATGGAGCGCAGCAACTTCATTCCCGGTGAATCTTCGATCTTCACCTTCGAGCCGTATGCCATCAACCAGGGCTCGACGAACTACTGGTCGTACGGGATGGATCGAACCTACTACTACCACTTCACCTACGAAGATGACGTTCCCTACGTCTACATCCGGCAGGACAACCGTTGCCCCGGATTCGACCGGCAGGATGCCCGGACCTGGTGCAGCGCCCTGCCCGGCAAGGCACGCTAGCGCGGCAGTGGTGCAACCGGTGTGACAAACGAAAAACGCCCCCTTGCGGGAGCGTTTTTCTTGAATCTGGAGCGGGAAACGAGACTCGAACTCGCGACCTCAACCTTGGCAAGGTTGCGCTCTACCAACTGAGCTATTCCCGCAGATTTCGTTCGACCTGCGTCGAAGGAGCGCTATTGTGTCGATATTGCTGCACGGCGTCAACAGGAATT
The DNA here is from genome assembly GCF_004684085.1 of Stenotrophomonas maltophilia. GTDB lineage: Bacteria > Pseudomonadota > Gammaproteobacteria > Xanthomonadales > Xanthomonadaceae > Stenotrophomonas > Stenotrophomonas maltophilia_AS. Next base: position 61,390 of record NZ_SRHZ01000029.1, on the reverse strand, counting down.
TTCACGTGAAGTGAATGACAGCGTTCAGGCGCCCCTGCCTGCTCCCTTCACGTGCGCAGGCCACGGCGGTGGAAGTAGACCTGCTCGGCGATGCGCCGCGCGGCCGCCGTATGCAGCAGCGCATCGAGTGGCCAGTCGGCCTGCAGATGATCCATCGCCCAGCGCAGCAGGCGCTTGCCATGGAATGCCGGCGCCACCTGCCGCGCCACCCGCTCAGGCTGTGGACCGGTGCCACGCAGATGGCGGCCGATGGCATCACCGACCGCCCAGCCGTGCCGCCACGAGGAGTGGATGCCCCCGGCGGACAGCGGCGAGACGATGCCTGCCGCGTCGCCGGTCAGGATCACGCGTTGGCCGGTGAACGGCCCATCCGGCCGCCCGCAGGGCACCAGCCCTGCGCGGGTGGCCGAAGGACGCGCCGAAGGCGGAATGCCAACCACATCGCGCACGTGATCGAGGAAACCCTCAATGTCCGGCGGCCTCACCCTTTGCGGATCATGGCGCAGCGCCAACCCGACCTGCAGGCCGGTTGGATTCTGCGCGACCCAGCCGATGTAGCCCGGCGCGTAGCGCTTGCTGACGAAGCAATGCAGTGCATCGCCCTGCGGCAATCGCAGGCCGGCGAACTCACGCTCGACGCCGTAGATGTTGTCACGCACCAGGCCGAGCCCGGTGCGCTGGGCAACGCGTGAGCGTGCGCCGTCAGCGCCGACCAGATAGGCGCATCGCCCTGCCCCTTCCACCTGCCAGCCGTCACCACTGCGATGCGCGTCGGTAAAGGACTGCTGCAGGCGCAGGTCGACACCATTCGCGCGCAGCTCGCTGGCCAGCCAGCGCATCAGGTTCGGCGTATCGGTGGTGAGGAAGTAATAGCCCGGCGCGGCCAGCAACACGCTGTGCAGGTTGGGCGAATACAGGCGTACGTTTGCGACCCGCTGCACCAGATGCTCGGGCATGCGTCCCAGCCAGGTCTGCTCCGTCGCCTCTTTCACCACGATGCCGGTGGTGTGCAGGCGCTCGCCGGGGTCAGCCTTGCGTTCCAGCACGCAGACGCGCAGGCCGTATTGGGCAGCGGCCAACGCGCAGGCGGCACCGGCGAAACTGGCGCCGACGATGACCACATCGTGGTCGTAGGCGGGGGGAGTGTGAGGCATTGCTGCATCGTCCTGGGGGAACGGAGATGCAGCTTCGAACTACCGCGTGGTGAGGCGGAGGAGTGGCGGTGAAGTGGGGATGAAGCGCAACGCTCCCGTTCGGGAACGTTGCTTGCAGGATTTATTTGCGCCGTCAGGCCACAACAATCCGCAGCGGATCCGCCGACGCCAGGATCTCAGCACGCTCACCACTCGGCGGATAGATCCATTCGGTGTTGATCCGGGTCTTGAGCGCCTTGGCTTCAGCGCCGGACAGCACGACCTGACGATCCCAGCCCTCGGTGTAGACCGCGCCCCACGGCCCCAGGTCCAGGCAGGTCACGTACTTGGGCTGCGCATAGTCAATCATCGCTTCCCCGAGCAGCTCAGCGGCGGCGTTGTGGCCGGCGGAGCGACCCAGGTTCATCGCGTGCTGGCAGGACATCATCGCCACGTTGCCCTCGTCATCGGTGGCGGCATGCGCGCAGTCGCCAGTGGCGAACACCGCGTCGACACCTTTCGCCTTGAGAGTGCGGTCCACGTGCAGGCGACCCACCGCGTCGTGCTGGCCGGGAATCTGAGCAGTCAACGCACTGGCACGTGCACCGGCCGTCCAGACAACGGTGGCGGCGTCGATGCGTTCTCCGTTTTCCAGCGTCACGCCCTCCGCATCCACGCGAGCGACGCCCGAGCCCAGACGCCAGAACACACCCAGCTCCGCGAGCGCCTGCGTGATGACCGGGCGCGGACCTTCGCCCAGGTCCGGGCCCAGCGCATCAGCACGCTCGACCATAATGACGTCCACCGCGGCATCGGCACCGAGCACTTCGCGCAGGCGCGCTGGCATTTCTGCTGCGGTTTCGATACCGGTGAAGCCCGCACCTGCGATTACCACCGTATTGCGCACAGTGCTTTGCGGGCGAGCGGCGAGGCCTTCTACATGGGCCTGCAGGCGAGCTGCATCGGCAATCTGGTCGACGTTGAAGGCATGCTCCTGCAAGCCGGGAATGGGCGGGCAGTTCAGACGACTACCTGCGGCCAGCACCAGACGGTCGTAGTGCAGCGTCTGCGCAGCGGAATCGGTACCCGTGCCCACCACCTGCACCTGCTGATTGGCGACATCGATGTGTTCGACGCGACCGGCAAGATAGCGCACGCCAACGGCATCGAAGATGGCCTGCAGCGGCGCCGTCATGCGCTCCGGTCCCTTTTCGTAGAGGCGCGGGCGCACATGCAGTTCCGGCGACGGCGCCACCAGCACGATCTCCACGTCACGGCGCGCCGCCTGGTCGAGAAGGCGGGCGGCGGCGAGCGCGCTCCACATGCCGGCAAAGCCGGCGCCGATGACAAGAATGCGTTGGGACACGGAGGGAAATCCTTCTGGGAATCGGGGTTCAGGCGCCCGGGTGCGCGGACGGCACGGGCATGAGTGATGTACTACAGCGACGCACCACATAACGCGGATCATATGAGTCCGCGTTATGTGGTGCAAGCACCTGACGGCGGCGCGGTTCAGGCCAGCGTCTCCCTGCCCTACTCCTTTTCCCCGCCACAACGCCAATGAAATCAAAGATCTGCATGAAGCTCCGCAGGGTTGCGGCGGGTAACTCAGGCCCCTATAGTCCGCGTTATATTTTTTGGACCGGTCCCATGGCCCACATCGGAACGGGCGTCGAGTACGCCCTGCACTGCCTGCTCTGGCTGGTCCCGCCACTGGAGCAGCGGCCAAGCAGCCGCGACCTGGCCGAGCTTCAGGGCGTGCCTGCGGCCTTCATGGCAAAGATCTTTCCCAAGCTGGAGAAAGCAGGAATCGTCGAGTCCACTGGCGGCATCCGTGGCGGCTACCAGTTGGCGCGTGCGCCCGAGGACATCAGCGTGCTGGATGTAGTCGACGCCGTTGAGGGGCAGAAGGCACTGTTCGACTGCCAGGAAATCCGTGGGCGCTGCGCGCTGTTCGATGGCAGCCCGCCGCGATGGGCCAACCGTGGCGTGTGCGGCATCCACGCAGTGATGATCAATGCGCAGAAGGCGATGCGCGAAGAACTTGCGCGTTCGAGCCTGGCCTCGATTGCCGAGGGCGTGCAGGGCAAGGGACGCCCGGCGAGCTTCGCAGGGGATGTGCAGGAATGGTTTGCCGACCGCCAGGTGGCACGCGAGGAAGCACGCATCACCGGCATGCGTTCGCGTGCATCGGCGCAGGACGAAGACTGATTGCCGGCGGGACGATCGCACAACGAAAAACGCTCCCTTCCGGGAGCGTTCTTCTTGAATCCAACGTTCGTTCGTATTGGGCTCGAAGATGAGTGTCTGCCATGCCTTTCAGACTATTTGCATGGTCCCTTTCCGTTCAATGCATCAAGGTACGACAAAACACTCGGATCGAGCGTACTTCCAGAAGGCCTGGCACATGCGGGGCCGTGCTCTTGAGGCAGCGGGATTCTGCAAACGGAAAGACGATTGGACTGAAGGAATGGCTTCCGGCCACGCAAGGAGAAAAGAAAATTATTACGCTTGATGCCATTGCCGCGAACCTTGGTGACACATTCCCTCTACACAAGGTCTACCTGAAGCCCCAGGATGTTCCTCAAGACGTAGAGCTGCCCAGAAATTGGGAGAACTTCGGACTCAGGCCTGAAGTCACCACGTTCTTTCCGGATTGCTGGAACTCATTCTTCAATGAGTTCCCATCCATAATTGCACTGTTCAACGACTGCCTGCTGGGCACCGCTCTTCTGCTGGGTGATGACGTAGAGCTGGCATACATCTTCCACGACGGCAGCAGCATCTTTTACTACGTAGGCGGCAAGCCCATCGAAGCAGAAGTCACAGAGCCCTTCAGTTTCAAGCATCTGCCCAGCAGACTGAAGAGCTTCTATCGTGAAGTGCACGACGGATTCACCTTCTTTCCTGCGCGCTCCATGGGTCCGCAACCGCTGGCTGACCAGTCATGGATCTCCGATCTGGTCGATGACATAGACGACTCTTTTGCGGCAGGCTGGATCACCGTGTTCTCAAACGGTGGCGGAGACTATGTCGCAGTGAACGCCGACAGCCGTAGTGATTCGGATGGCCTGATCTGGTGGCATGAGAATCCTGCAACACCAGAGTTCGACATTGATGTCTTCAACGTAATGGATGCCTGGATGGGAATTTTCCTGGAGGACGCCAAGACTTACGCGCAACTAGCTGGCAAGGCCAGCTAGGGGTTCACCTGCCTCGACCTATTGATTGCAGACGCGCCTGAGACAAAGTAAGGCGCGCGGTGACGGACGACTGGTCAGACGAGCAAGCGCTGATGCCCTCCATATCGAGCCGCTCTCAGACCTGCTGCAATCGGCTCAACGCACTTCGGTGGCCCACAACGAAAAACGCCCCCTTTCGGGAGCGTCTTTCTTGAGTCTGGAGCGGGAAACGAGACTCGAACTCGCGACCTCAACCTTGGCAAGGTTGCGCTCTACCAACTGAGCTATTCCCGCTTGGGAGGCGAAATTTTACCTATTCCAAGGATGGCGTCAAGCGCTTTTTCCAGGATCTGCGAGGCACCTTGCATTGCCTATCCACGCATGGCGTGGATCTACCACGGCATCCCCGCAAACCGATGGATCCGCATCATCCGTGGACGCAACATTTCCAGATGAATCCGCATCATCCGTGGACGCAACATTTCCAGATGAATCCGCATCATCCGTGGATGCAACATTTCCAGTAGATCCACGCCATGCGTGGATGGGGCATCACCGTAGATCCGTCCAGCGCGTCGGGTAGATCCACGCCATGCGTGGATAGGCGCATCGATGGGGTCAGAGCCCTTTCCTTCGGAAAGAGATCCGACCCCGGTGCTCAGTTGCCCAGCTTCTTCTGCCGTGCACGCTCGCGCGCCGCGCGCTCGTCATCGCGCAGGCTCGGCCAGGCAGCGTGCAGGTACTGCAGGCCGGACCACAGGGTCAGCACGGCGGCAATGGCCAGGGTCCAATCGCCGATGTGGAACACCGGCCAGCCCATCCAGATGTCTTGCACCGGCACGTTAGGGGCCACCGAATACAGCAGGCACAGCAGCGCGACCATCTGCGCGGTGGTCTTGACCTTGCCGATCATCGCCACGCGCACCTTGGCGCGCTGGCCCAACTCGGCCATCCATTCGCGCAGCGCCGATACTGCAATCTCGCGGCCAACGATGACCGCCGCCCAGAACGCCATCCACGGTGTCGGATGGCCCTGCACGATCAGGAACAGTGCCACTGCCACCATCAGCTTGTCCGCGACCGGGTCGAGGAAGGCACCGAAGGCCGACTCCAGCTGGTAACGGCGTGCGATCCAGCCATCGAGCCAGTCGGTGATCGCAGCCAGGCCGAAGATCGCCGCCGAGGCGAAGTTGGTCCAGGTGTAGGGCAGGTAGAACACCAGCACCAGCACCGGGATCATCACGATCCGCAACAACGTCAGCCAGGTGGGCAGGGTCAACTTCATGCTTGCGTGCTTCTCTCTCTACTCGGCCGCATCAGGCGTGGCCAACCCGTGCAGGTTAGCGTAGATACGTGCCGCGAGGGCGTCATTGATGCCTTCCACCTTGGCGATTTCCGCTTCGCCAGCGGCTTTCAGGCCCACCAGGCCGCCGAAATGCTTGAGCAGGCTGGCGCGGCGGCGCGGCCCGATGCCGGGGATGTCCTCAAGCTTGCTGGTCATCCGCGCCTTCTGGCGGCGGCCACGGTGGCCGGTGATGGCGAAGCGGTGCGCCTCGTCGCGCACCTGCTGGATGAACTGCAGCGCCGGGTTGGCCGCGCCCGGGCGCAGCTCGCGGCCATCGGGCATCACCAGCGCTTCGTGGCCGGCGCGGCGCTCCACGCCCTTGGCCACGCCCACCAACAGCACGCCTTCCACACCCAGGTCGGCCAGTGCGGCCTGGGCCTGGGCCAACTGGCCGGCGCCGCCGTCGATCAGCAGCACGTCCGGCAGCACGCCCTGCTCTTCCACCGCGCGGCGGAAGCGGCGGTCGATGGCCTGGCGCATGGCGGCGTAGTCATCGCCCGGCTCGATGCCGCTGATGTTGAAGCGGCGGTACTGCGCGCGCACCGGACCGGCGGCGTCGAACACCACGCAGGAGGCCACGGTGGCCTCGCCCAGGGTGTGGCTGATATCGAAACATTCGACACGCTTGACCGGCTCGGCAAGACCCAGCATGTCGCGCAGTGCATCACTGCGCGCGTGCTGCGCGTTGCGGCTGTTGAGTTCGGTGGCCAGCGTCAGTTGCGCGTTGCGGCTGGCCAGTTCCACGTAGCCGGCGCGCTCGCCGCGCACGTTCCACTTCAGCTGCACCTTGCGCTCGGCCGAGGCCGACAGCGCGGCAACCAGCAGGTCGGCGTCGGGAATCTCGCGGTCCAGCAGGATCTCGCGCGGCGGTGCAAATTCGATGTAGTACTGCGAGACGAACGCGGCCAGCACTTCTTCCGGGCTTTCTTCGCCGTTGGTGCGCGGGAAGAACGGGCGGGTACCGAGGTTGCGGCCATCACGGAAGGCGAGCAGCAGCACGCAGGCCTGCGAGCCCTGCATGGCCACGGCCAGCACGTCCAGATCCGCAGCGCGGCCGTCCACGTACTGACGGGTCTGCATGCTGCGCAGTGAGGAGATGAGGTCGCGCAGGCGCGCGGCCTGCTCGAACTCCAGTGCCTCGCTGGCGGCCTGCATCTGCTCGCCCAGTTCGCGGGTCAGTTCGTCGCTCTTGCCTTCCAGGAACAGCGCAGCGCGGCGCACCGACTCGGCATAGTCCGGCGCCGGCACCAGCTCCACGCAGGGCGCGCTGCAGCGCCCGATCTGATACTGCAGGCACGGCCGCGAGCGGTTGCGGAACACGCTGTCCTCGCAGCTGCGCAGCTTGAACAGCTTGTGCATCAGGTTCAGCGTTTCGCGCACCGCGGTCACGCCCGGGTACGGCCCGAAGTAGCGGCCGGGAATGGCACGCGGGCCGCGATGCAGAGCGATGCGCGGCCAGTCCTCGCGGGTCAGCAGCACATGCGGGTAAGTCTTGTCGTCGCGCAGCGAGACGTTGTAGCGCGGCGACAGCGACTTGATCAGCTGGTTTTCCAGCAGCAACGCCTCGGCTTCCGAGCGCGTCACGGTCACGTCCATGCGCGTGATCTGCGAGATCATCGACATGATCCGCGCGTTTTTCGGGCTGCCGTTGAAATAGCTGCCGACACGGTTGCGCAGCGCGCGCGCCTTGCCCACGTACAGCAGGGTGTCATCGGCGGCGTACATGCGGTACACGCCAGGGGCGGTACTGAGCTGGGCCGCGAAGGCCTTGCCGTCGAAGACCGGAGCGGGAACGTCGGTCATTCGCTGATCGGCACTTCGCTGAGCACGCCGCTGTCGGGGTCGAATCGCAGCACGGCGTGGGCGTCGGTCTCGGCGATCCACACCGCACCGGCGCCCACCGCCAATCCGGCCGGGCCATGCAGGCGGCGCGGCAGCGGTTGGGTGGTCAGTTCGCCACCGCCCAGGCGCAGCGTGCGCAGACGGCCGTTGCCGGTATCGGCAATCCACAACAGCGGCGCGTCCGGGCTCAAGGCAATCGCCTGCGGGAACTGCAGGCTGGCCTGTGCGCGCGGGCCGTCTTCACTGCCGAAGCGCCACGGCCCCTGCCCGACCAGGGTCTGCACCAGGTCACCGCGCAACTGCAGCGCGCGGATCGAGGAACCCAACGCATCGGCCACGTACAGCACCTGCTGCACCACGGCCAGCGCAGTCGGCTGGGCGAAGGCGGCCAGATGGCCGCTGCCATCACGCTCGTCGATGGAACCACTGCCTGCACGCCATTGCAGGCTGCGCTGGCCCAGGTGGTAGCTCCAGATGCGGTTGTCGCCGGCCATGGCGATGTGCAGCTGGTTGTCGGCGATGGCCAGGCCGACCGGATGGTCCAGCGAGACCTGGCGGGCCTGCGCGACGGGACCTTCCACGGGCGCACCGGGACGGCCGTTGCCGCACAGCGTGTCGACGATGCCGGTCAGCAGGTTGATGCGGCGCACGGCGTGGTTGCCGGTGTCGGCCACGTACAGCGCGTCGCGTTCCAGCACCAGCGCCTGCGGGCGGTGGAACGCCGCTTCGGCGAGATTGCCGTCCATGAAATCGGCGGTGCCGAGGCCGAACTGGCGCAGGATGCGGCCGCCGTGGCTGCATTCGAGGATACGGTGATGGCCGCTGTCGGCGATGTACAGGCGCTCGGTACTGACCGCCAGGCCGAGCGGGAAGCGCAGCGCCTGACGGGGCTCCGGATGCAGCTCGCTGCCGCCGCGCGGCGGCGCCGACGGTGCGCCTTCGCACAGCGCATTCAAGGCACGCTCCAGTTCGCCGGGCGCGCCCTGCCCGACCAGCCGCTGCTGTTCGCGGCCCTGTGCATCCAGCAGCACCAGCGTTGGCCAGGCGGTGATGCCGAAGCGGCGCCAGCCATCCCAGTCAGCATCGAGCAGCACGGGCATGGTCAGCCCCTGGCGACGCAACAGCTTCAGTGCGGCACCAGCTTCGCGTTCGAAGTCGAAACGCGGCACCTGCAGCACCAGCGGCTGCAGCTTGCCGGGGTGGCGCGACAGCCATTGGCCGAATTCGGCCAGGCGTTGCGCGCTCCAGGCAGAGGCGGCGTTGACGAACAACAGCGCCACCGGCCGACCGCGCAGTTCGGTCAGGGTGCAGGGGGTGGCATTGAGCCAGGTGGCGAACTCGGGCAGGTCCGGGACGGGCTGGACGTTCATGGCCCGATTATGCCGGAGTCGGCGTCATGCAACAGTCGTGCCACGGCACGTTCTGCAGCATCGTCGACCAATGTCCAGACCTGTTCGAAATGATCACTGCCGCCGGTGTAGGGATCCGGGATCGCCACCCGGCCCTCTCCCCCCGACCACGGCAGGTACAGTGCCAAGCGTTCGCACTGGGCAGACGTGGCCAAGCGACCAGCATCGCGCAGATTGGCTTCGTCGGCGCACAGGATCCAGTCGAAACGGTCGAAATCCATGGCCTGCAGCTGGCGTGCACGCAGGCCGCCGATGCCCACGCCGTGCCCAGCCGCACAGGCAATCGCACGCCGGTCCGGCGGCTCGCCCACATGCCAGTCGCCGGTGCCGGCCGAATCGACCTGCACCCGCCCGGCCAGCGGCGACGCCTCCAGGCGTGCGCGCAGCGCACCTTCGGCCATCGGCGAACGGCAGATGTTGCCGAGGCAGACGACCAGCAGCTTCATCGTCCCGCCAGCGTCTGCAGCAGTGCTTCGGCGCGCTCCAGGTCCTCGGGCGTGTCGATGCCCGGCGGGAACGGTTCGGGCGAGATCGCCACGCTGATCGGGAAGCCCGCTTCCAGTACGCGCAGCTGTTCCAGCGATTCGACCTGCTCCAGCTGGCCCGGCGGCATCGCCGCGAACTGCTGCAGGAAACCGGCGCGATAGCCGTAGATGCCGATGTGGCGCAGCCAGTTGTGACCGGCCGGCAGCGTGTCGCGGCTGCGCGCGAAGCCGTCACGATGCCAGGCAATCGGTGCGCGGCTGAAGTACATCGCCTCGTTGCGCACGTTGCGCACCAGCTTCACCACGTTCGGATCGAACAGGGTTTCCGCATCCTCCACAGCGGTCGCCAGGGTCGACATCGGCGCGTTGCCCTCGACCAGCGCCTGGGCCACCGCGCGGATACCCGCAGCGGGTGCAAACGGCTCGTCGCCCTGCAGGTTGACCACCACGGTGTCGTCGGCCCAGCCGGCGATGCGCGCGCACTCGGCCAGGCGGTCGGTACCGGAGGCATGCGAGGTGGCGGTCATTGCCACCTTCACTTCGGCCAGGCCGGACAGTGCGTCGGCAATGCGTTGATCGTCGGTAGCGACCCAGACCTCACCGGCGCCGGCCTGCAGCGCGCGGCGCGCCACGTGCAGCACCAGCGGCTCACCGCCGAGCGGGCGCAGCGGCTTGCCCGGCAGCCGCGAGGCGGCATAGCGGGCCGGAATGGCGACGACGAATTCGGTCATGGGGCGGTACTCGGCAGGCTCGTTACAACGGGAATGCGGCCGGCGGCGCATGAATGCAAGCGCCGCCGCGCCACTCAGTTCGGTCGCAGCTTGTCCAGGCGGTCGGTCAGCGCCACCCAGAATGCCGCAGGCAGCTCGGCGCGCAGCGGGACTGCGTAGTGCCAGTCATTGCCGAACGCACGGCATTTCACCGCGTCCTTCTCGGTCATCAGCACCGGCAGCTGGCTGCCGAAGGACAAGTCCTGCGGCTGGTAGGCATGGTGGTCGGCAAACGCATGGGGCACCACGCCGATGCCACGTGCGCGCAGCATGTCGAAGAAACGCTGTGGATGGGCGATGCCGGCCACCGCGTGCACGCGCTGGCCCTTGAAGTACGCCAGCGGACGGGCACGACCACCGGCCAGCGGCTGCGCACTGTCGATGTGCAGGGCCATCGGCCACTGGCCGAAGCCACAGGCCTGGGCCGCACTTTCCTCATCGGCCTGGCCGAGATTCACCACACGGAAGTCGCATTCGCTGGCACGGCTGACCGGCTCACGCAGCGGTCCGGCCGGAATCATCCGGCCATTGCCATAGCGACGCTGGGCATCGACCACTTCGATTTCGATGTCGCGCGCCAGCCGATAGTGTTGCAGGCCATCGTCGCAGACGATCACGTCGCAGCCGGCTTCGATCAGTGCTTTGCCTGCAGCCACACGGTCGCGGTCCACGCGCACCGGCACGCCGGTTTTCCAGGCGATCAGCACCGGTTCGTCACCGCCCTTGGCGGTCGGTGTATCAGCCTTCACCCACAGCGGTTTGTCGGCGTCTTCGCGGCCGTAGCCACGGCTGGCCACGCCCGGTTTCCAGCCTGCGGCGCGCAGGCGCTCCACCAGCGCGATGGTCAGCGGCGTCTTGCCGGTGCCACCTGCGGTGATGTTGCCGACCACGATGACCGGCACCGGCAGCGTGTAGTGCTTGCGCCAGCCGCGCCGATAGGCGCGCCGGCGCAGCGCGGTGACGCCGGCATACAGCGGTGCCAGCAGGCGCATCGCCCACGGAACCGGGCTGCCGTCGTACCAGTACGGCGGGGTCTGGGTACCCTTGCCGGCCATCAGTCCTGCCTTTCGCGGAACTGCATGCTGTGCAGATGCTGGTAGAGGCCGCCCATGGTCAGCAGTTCCTTGTGGGTGCCACGCTCGACGATGCGGCCGTGGTCCATCACCAGCACCTGGTCGGCATGTTCGATGGTCGACAGCCGGTGTGCGATCACCAGCGTGGTGCGCTCGGGCATCAGGCGCTGCAGTGCATCCTGCACCAGGCGCTCGGATTCGTTGTCGAGCGCGGCGGTGGCTTCATCGAGGATCAGGATGGGGGCGTCGCGCAGGATCGCGCGGGCGATCGCCAGGCGCTGGCGCTGGCCACCGGACAGCAGGGCGCCGTTCTCGCCTACCGGCGTCTGCAGCTGCTGCGGCATGCGCGCGATGAACTCCCAGGCGTTGGCCGCTTCGGCCGCCGCACGGATCTGCTCTTCGGTGGCGTCCATGCCATAGGCGATGTTGGCGCCGATGGAGTCGTCAAACAGCATGACCTTCTGCCCGACCATCGCCACCTGGCGGCGCAGGTCGGCCAGCGGATAGTCGTCCAGCGCCACGCCGTCCAGCGTGATGCGCCCGCCGCTGGGCTCGTAGAAGCGCGGCACCAGCCGGATCAGGCTGGTCTTGCCACTGCCGGAGCGGCCGACGATGGCGGTGACCGTGCCTGGCTTGGCCACAAAGCTGATGTCGTCCAGAGCGATGCCACTGTCCTCGCGATAACGCAGCATGACGTGGTCGAAGGCCAGTTCGCCGCGCACGCGCTGCACCGCGGTGCGGCCATTGTCACGCTCGACCGGCATGTCAAGGATGTCGAACAGGCGCTCGGCGGCGGACACGCCACGGGAAATCGAGGACTGAACGCTGGTCAGGCGGCGCAGCGACGGAATGATCGCGGTCATCGAGATCATCAGGCCCATGAACTGGCCGGCGTTCAGGCGACCCGCCAAGGCTTCCCGGGTCGATACCCAGACGATCACCGCCAGCGCCAGCGCTGCCAGGAACTGGACCACGCTGGAGGCGCCGGCGCGGGTGATTTCCACCTTCATGTTCAGTGCCAGCATGCGGTTGGCCAGGCGCGAGTAGCGCGACATCTCATGCTGCTGGGTGCCGTGCACCTTCACTTCCTGCTGTGCGGCCAGCGACTGCTCGGCGGTCTGTGCCATCGTGCCCATGCCGTCCTGGATGCCGCGGCTGATTCGGCGGTAGCGCTTGCCGACGTAGGACACGATCACGCCGATCATCGGCACTACCACCAGCATCGCCACGGTGACCTTGACGCTCATCTGCAGCATCACCGCCAGCATGGCGATGATGGTCAGGGTGTCGGCAACCACGGTCTTGAGCGCATCAGCGCTGGCCTGGGTGACCTGCTCGGTATCGAAATTCAGGCGGCTGACCATCACCGGCGTCGATTCGGTATCGAAATGCGAGGACGGCAGGTGCAGGTACTTGGCCAGCACCTGCTCGCGCAGGTCGCGCACCACGCTGCGGCCGGTCTTTGCCAGCGCGTAGTCGCTGACCCAGGTGGCAGCGCTGCGCATCAGGAACAGGCCGAGGATGGTCAACGGCAGGATTACCGCCATTTTCGGTTCGGGATTGACGAAACCACGGTTGACCAGCGGCTCCATCAGCTTGGTGAAGTGGTAACCGGCCACCGACTCCACCACCATGGCGATGACGGCGGCGACCATCAGGCCCCAGTAGGCGCGGGTATACCCCAGCAGACGTTTGTAGATCGGCCACACCGGCGCGTGTTTGGAACTCATGGACGCACCTCGGGTGCTGTTGCAATGGCAATACGGCGGAAACCGAGCTGACCCAGCGCATCCTGCGCGGTCACCACGGCCTGGTAGGGAGTGCGTGCGTCGGCGCGTAACAGCACCGGCTGCGTACGGTCGCTGCCGGCCACGGCGGCGATGGTCTGCTTGACCGACTCGACGTCGCTGCGCAGCACTTCCTGGTCATTGATGAAATAGCGGCCTTCGGCATTGATCAGCACGCTGAGCGAGCGCGGCGGCGCGTTGTTGGGCTGCTCGCTGGCGGTCGGCAGCTGCACCTGCAGCGTCGAGCGCGCGTCGAAGGTGGTGGTGACCACGAAGAAGATGATCAGCACCAGAATGACGTCGATCAGCGGCACCAGATCGATATGCGGCTCATCCTGGGATCGGTCGTTGCCGATACGCATCGATCAGGCCTTCGCCGTGGCAGCACTGGCCGGACGTGCGACCGGGGCCGGGTTCAATACGCCCGGGCGGCCGTCGAGCGTATCCAGCAGCGCGCTGGCTTCCTGCTCCATCTCCACCACATAGCCGTGGATGCGGCCCTTGAAGTAGCGGTGGAACATCAGTGCCGGGATTGCCACGATCATGCCGGTGGCGGTGCACACCAGGGCCTTGCCGATGCCGCCGGCCAGTTGGTTCACATCACCCACGCCATGGTCGAGGATGCCCAGGAACATCTGGATCATGCCGATCACCGTGCCCAGCAGGCCCAGCAGCGGGCCGGCCGAGGCGATGGTGCCCAGCGCGTTGAGGAAGCGCTCCATGCGGTGCACCAGGTGGCGGCCGGTGTCTTCGATGCGTTCACGGATCTGGTCACGCGGCCGGTTGCGCGCTTCCAGCGCAGCGGCCAGCAGCGCGCCCAGCGGCGAGTTGCCACGCAGGGTCTGCAGGTGGGCCGGGTCGAGCTTGCCGCGTGCGGCCCAGTTGCGCACTTCCTGGCCGAGGCCGGGCGGCAGCACTTCAGTACGCCGCAGGGACCAGAAACGCTCCAGGATGATCGCCAAAGCCAGTACGCCCAACAGCAGCAGCGGCACCATCGGCCAGCCACCGGCCTTGACCAGTTCCCACACGTTTCAACCCTCCGGCCCAGCGGCCGCTTGTTCAATCGGCGATAGGATAGCAGCCGACCGCGCCCGCCCAGCGCCATCCCACCACCGGGATGCGTGGATACGTTGTTCACGCAGCTGCAGCCCTTGTGCGCCAAGCCATACGCGGATGGCGCCGGAATCGGCCGTGGCCAGCACTTCGGCCCCTTGCGCCTGCCAACGCTGGACCACGTCCGGGCGGGGGTGGCCGAAGCGGTTCTGGTGCCCCGCCGAAACCACGGCCAACCGTGGCGCCACCGCCGCCACCCATGGCGCACTGGAACTGCCGCCACTGCCATGGTGCGGCACCAGCACCACATCCGCCTTCAGCGCTGCCGGCGACGCCTGAAGCAGCGCCTGTTCGGCCGGCCGGCCGATGTCGCCGGGCAGCAGCACCACGCCGTGCCGGCTTGCGATACGCACTACGCAGCTGTCCTCGTTCTCGGCGTGCCGACTGCCGGGCGCCGGATGCAGCACCTGGAAATCGACTCCGTCCCACTGCCAGTGCAGCCCTTGCTGGCAGGGCCCGGCCCCGGCGATGGCACTGCCGGGCGGCGCCAGCAGCCGCAGCCCGGGCAGCTGCCGGCGCAGGCTGGGCAGGCTGCCGATGTGATCCAGATGGTCGTGGCTGAGCATCGCCCGCTGGGGCGGCGCCTGGCCGAGCGCGCGCAGGGCCGGAACCAGGATCCGCTCATTGCCGTCGCCGCCGGTCGGCGGACCGACGTCGTACCAGAGCGCATGCCGTGCCGTGCGCACCAGCACCGCCGTGCCCTGGCCCACATCGTGCACCAGCAGCTCCAGTTCCCCCTCGGCGGGTGCATGCCGGGCGGGCCACAGCAGTGGCAGGCACAACAGCAGGCCGGCCATGCCACCGCCGGCACCGCGCGGCAACAGCCACCAGAACACCCCCAGCAGCGCCGCCGGCACCGCCCAGGGCGGCGCCTCGGCCAGCCACCACATCGCCTGCGGGTGCAACGCCAATGGCTGCAGCGCCTGCCAACTCAGCTCGAACAACCAGGCGGCGGCACGCCACGCCCAGCGCCCAGCCCCGTCGTGAAGCGCATGCAGCCCGGTCCCCAACAGCGACAGGGGCACCACCAGCAGCGTCCACCAGGGGATGATCGGCAGGTTGACCAGCGGCCCCAGGCGTGCGGTACCGCCGAACAGCGCCACGCACAATGGCAGCAGGCCGAGGCTGGCCACACCCTGTGCGGACAGGAAACCGCGCAGGCCACCGCCGATCCCTTCCGGCCCGGTCCGCGGCAGGCACCACATCAGCCACAGCACGCCGCCAAAGCTGAGCCAGAAGCCCGCCGACAGCACCGCCAACGGCGCCGGCAGCAGCATCACCACCGCAGCCAGCGCCAATCCCTGCCCGGCACCGACCGGGCGACGTCCGGCGCGGGCCAGTGCGACCAATCCGATCATCAGCGCGGCACGCACCGTGGGCAGCGCGCCACCGGCGACCACCGCATAGGTCGCAGCCGCCAGTGCCGCCCCCCAGGCCGCCGACTGCGGCCGTGGCCAGTACCGGCCCAACGCCGGGCACAACCACCACAGCGCCCGGCACAGCATCACGCCGAAGCCGGCGACCACGCCAACATGAAATCCGGAAATGGCGACCAGATGGGTCAGGCCCAGTGCACGCAGGTGTTCCCAGTCGGCATCGGTCAAGCCGCGGGTATCGCCCAACGCAAGCGCCTGCACGAAGCGAGCGGCAGGATGGGCGACCTGGGCGACGATGGCAGCACTGCTGCGCTCACGCCAGGCCGGCAGGCCATGCGCGGGTTGCCGCTCACGTGCACTCGCCGGATCACGCACCGTACCGGTGCCGGAAATGCCCCGCAGCAACGCATGGCGCTCGCCGTCAAAGCCGCCGGGATTGATCCGCGAACGCGGTGCCCGCACGCGCAACGACAATTCCCAGTGGGCGCCAGCTCGAACCGCGTGGTGCCCACCGTCGGTGCCGCTCGCAGGTGGCCCACGCCAGGGATCATTCCAGGTGATCTGCAGGCGCCTGCCACGCAACGAAGGCAGTGCATCGGCCTCGTCGACCAGGAAGACGAACCGGGTGTAACCCGCGCCACGCTGCGGAAGATCGATCACTCGGCCACTGACCTGCACGTCCTGCGCGGGCCCGCCGGGGGGCAGCTGGTTCTCCAGTACCCAGTACCCGTGCAATGACGCCCACGACAGGCCGAACAGCACGGCCGCCCAAGCGCGTCGGCGCCAAGGCAGGATCCAACCTGCGGCACTGACAATGGCCAGCGGCACGCACAGCCACAGCGGCGGCAGCACCGGCAGCTGCACGCAGGCCAGCGCACCCAGCACCAGCCCGGCGGCACAACCACTGCCAGACAGCGGCGGAGCGGATCGTTCGGCGACCATTCCCCCAGCGTGCCGCCGGGGCAGCAGGTTGCCTATCGGGCTTTACCCCGCATTGGCGTCAGCGGCGGACACCACCGCGATGGAAGTTGACACGGAAACTGGCGCCGCCACCGGTCGCCTCGCCAACGCTGACCGATCCCCCATGGTGCTGCACGATCTCCTTGACCAGATGCAGGCCCAGGCCGCTACCGCTGCCGGCCGCACGCAGGCGATGGAACGGCTCGAAGATCGCCTCACGGTCACCGACTGGAATGCCGGCGCCCTGGTCACTCACTTCCAGCAGGCCGCGCGCATCCAGTCGCACGCAGATGGTGCCGCGTCCGCCGCCATGGACAATGGCGTTGTGCACCAGGTTGGCGATCACCCGCCCCAGCGCCAGGCTGTCGCCATGGATCCACACCGGCGCGTCCGGTGCATCCACTTCGAAGCCATAGCCGGCACCGACCACCAGCGGTGCGAGATCCGCGGCCGCTTCGCGTACCAGCAGCCCCAGGTCCAGCCGCTGCAGTGCGCCGACATTGCGGTCGAGCCGCTGCAGGTCAAGCAGGTGTTCGGCCACGTTGCCCAGGCGTGCAACGTCGGTCAGCAGCTGCGACTTCAACTCGCCCTGCGGCAACTGCGACAGGCGCGCCTGTACCACCGCGATCGGCACGCGCAGCTCGTGCGCAGCATCGGCGAGGAACTTGTCACGCGCCGCGTACCCCTGCTGCACTTTGTCGATCGCATCGTTGAAGGCTTCCACCAGCGGCGCGACTTCGGTCGACACCAGTTGCGCATCCAACCGCGCACCCGGCTGGCCGATGTCCAGCTCCTTGGCCTGCTGTGCGGAACGGCGCACGCCGCGCATTGCACGATGGATCACCGTTGGCATCACCAGCAGCGTGACTACGATCAGCGGCAGGAAGAACCACAGGCCAATCAAGCGCAGCACCATCAGCGCGCCATCCAGCAGCCCGCCCTTCGGCGCGCCGCCGGCCATCACCGTGATGCGTCGGCCATCCTCGTTGCGGATCATCACCCGCGCCACGTCCAGGTACGGCGGCACCAGCGAGCCAAGTTCGGTGGCGCCCACCGAGGGCAAACGCGCCAGCAATGGCGCGTGGACCGCCGGAACCGAACCGCGCTCCAACCACGTGCCCCTGTCGTCGACCGCCGCGAACCAGAGGTTGCCGCCGGCTCCGGCGTTGAGCCTGTCCCAGCGCGCCTGGTCCAGCACCAACCTGCCACCTTCGCTGTGCACCGCCTTGGCCACTGCCTCGGCCGTGAACATGTCCATGCCCCAGGAGTCCTTGTCGCCCCAGGTCAGGATCAACGCGACCACCGCGAACAACACGGTGAAGGCCTGCGCCAGGAACAGCCGCCACGCCAGGCCGAGGGTGATGGAACGGATCGGACGGGCCATCTCAGGCCTCCGCCAGCAGGTAGCCGACACCGCGGATCACATGGATCTCCACGCCCGCCCCGGCCTGCTGCAGCGCCTTGCGCAGCTTGGAGATATGCGCGTCGAGCGCGTTGGACTGGATCTCATCATCGAATCCGTACACCGCCGCTTCCAGCGCGCTGCGGGTGACGGTTCGTCCCTGCCGCATCGCCAATGCCTGCAGCACCAGCACCTGCCGCCGTGGCAACGCCAGTGGCTGCCCCTCCACCTGCGCCTGCAGCGACTCGAAGTCGAACTGCAAGCGGCCCAGATGCAGGCTCGGCGTCACCATCGCCGACGGCCGCCGCGAAACCGCGCGGATGCGCGCCATCAGCTCCTCGATCGCCACCGGCTTGACCAGGTAGTCATCGGCGCCGACGTCCAGGCCTTCAACCTTGTCCGACAACGTGCCCTTGGCGGTGAGCATGATCACCGCCAGATTGGGCCGCAGCGAACGCGCCGTGGCGACGAAGCCTGCGCCATCGCCATC
Source organism: Stenotrophomonas maltophilia (assembly GCF_004684085.1). GTDB lineage: Bacteria > Pseudomonadota > Gammaproteobacteria > Xanthomonadales > Xanthomonadaceae > Stenotrophomonas > Stenotrophomonas maltophilia_AS. The sequence goes on along the minus strand of NZ_SRHZ01000029.1, from coordinate 43,023 downwards.
GGGCAGCTGTCGGTCGAGCAGCATCAGCTGGTGCACCGGCTCGCGCAGCGCGATGGCAGCTTCGGCCAGACTGCCGACCACATCGGCGACCACACCCTGCCGCTCCAGGCCCGATTGCAGGGCACGGGACAGATCGGGATCGTCTTCGACCAGGAGGATGCGCATCGGGGGCTCGGCTACCGGAAACGGTGCCGATCATAGTGCCTGGCGCCGGGTTTGGGCGCCTTCGCGTGCCGATTGCCAAGGCGCAATGTTCTGACAATGTTGGGCCCGCACCATGCACAGCCATCCCCCGCAAAGTGGTTGATCGATGCCGTCGCTGTCCCCGACCCTGCTGCGCCCGTTGCTGTTTTCCGCTGCCATCGGTCTGCCGTTGATCGCCCACGCCGCCGACCGGAACACGGGGGTGCAGGCCGGTATCAGTGCCGGCGCGACCTCAGGGGCGTACGCCCACTACGACGTCAAGCCGCTGGTCGTGCCGTCCATTGCCTGGCAGGGCGAACGCTTCTTCGCCAGCCCCGGCTCGCTGGGCATGTACCTGTACAAGAGCGAAGGCCTGCGCCTGTCGGCGGCGGTCACGCCCTACACGCTGCGCTTCAAGACCGACGACGTGAACGATCCGCAGCTGCGTCGCCTGCACAGCCGGCAGATGTCGGCCATGGCCGGTATCAACGGTGAATACAGCGCCGACTGGGGCATCGTCGAGGCCAGCGTGATGCGCGAGGTCACCGGCCATGGCGGCGGCATCGAGTCACGCCTGCACTACAGCTATCCGATCCAGGCCGGTCGCTTCACCTGGGTGCCCAAGGTCGGCGTGGTGCACTCCAGCGCGCGCCTGCTCGACTACTACTACGGCATCACTGACGAAGAAGCACTGCGCTCGGGGCTTGCCGCCTACAACCCGGGAAGTGCGACGTCGCCGAGCCTGCAGATCGCAGTGAGCACGCCTCTGGGCACGAAGTGGCGCGCGACCGGCGTGGTCGCCAACCAATGGTTTGGTGATGCAGTGAAGGACAGCCCGATGGCGCGACGCGGTACACAGACGTCAGCCTTCGTTTCCCTGATGCGCTCGTTCTGAACGAGCACCCGTTACGGACAAGGACCCCCCATGGCCTCCGTCTCCCCCACCACCGAAGCGCACGCGATCCTGCGTGCACCCGACCTGGACAGCGCCGAGCGCGCCTACCTCGGCCTGATGCCTGACCTTGAACACGTGAACGCGCTGGCTCGACGGGCACTGGGCTTGTCCCGCGTGACGGACGCGGCACGCGGCTATGCGCTGTCCATGACCCTGATCGGGCTGCGCCTGCAGGAACTGGAAATGGGCGAAGCCACTGCCAAGGAACATCGCCAGGCGACGCTGCGCAGCCTGCGGCAGGCCTTCAGCGCCTGATCCAAGGAGTTGTTCCCTACGCCTGCGCGGGCGGGCGGCGTGGCATCGCCCGCCGGGAGTCAGCCGAACGTGGTCCAGGCCAGCACCGCTGCCAGCAGGGCCACCCAGATCACGGCCTTGAAGGTGCCTTCCAGCATGTTGCCGCCGAACAGCAGCTCGAAGAACGGGTTGGGCCTGGATACCGGGACGTGATCGCTCATTCGACATCTCCATTCAGTGGCCGCGCGATTGCGCGCCAGGCCTGAGTCTACGCCGGCACGGCCCTGATTCGTCGGCCGCCCACTGTCTTTGGCGACGCAATTCCGGCCTTCGTCGCAGGCCGGCTGCACTCCCCCGCATGTCGTGCCAGCCTGCGTGCACTTTCCCGCTGGAGCACCGTGCCATGCCGATGCTTGCCTTGATGCTGCTGCTCTCCAGCCTGTTGGGCGCCGGCGATGGGCCCGCCGGGGACGCGCTGCGCGAGCAGATCCACCTCGCCGAAACCCAGCAACCGGCCGCCGCGGGACATTGGCGCGATACTGCGCCGGTGATGCTGTATCCGCTGCGCCAGGACCGCGTACTGCGGCTGGATTGGCAGCCCCTGCCACAAGGCCACGCCAGCAGCTCGCACACGCCTGCCGCAACGGCGCGCGTCGCGCAGATCTGGGAGCGCGTGGACGGCCACTGGAAGCTGCAGCGCATGGTCAGCCTCGACGATCTGATCGTGCCGCGTTGAGAGGGCATTCCTGACCAGAGGCACAAACGAAAAAAGCCGGCCCGAGGCCGGCTTTCATCGTGATCCACCGCTGCACCGGCAATGCCGGGAGTCCGGTGGTGGGCGGTACAGGGTTCGAACCTGTGACCCCTACCATGTCAAGGTAGTGCTCTACCGCTGAGCTAACCGCCCATCTTGTTCTTGCCGCCCGCAGGCTGGCCTTGCTACGTAAAAACCCGGCGCCAGGGCCGGGCTTTGCAGTTCACGACGGCCTTCTTTCGAAGACGTCGTGGTGGGCGGTACAGGGTTCGAACCTGTGACCCCTACCATGTCAAGGTAGTGCTCTACCGCTGAGCTAACCGCCCGTTTTTGCTTCTGAACGTCCGCGATTGCGTCGGTGCAGGCCGCGTATATTACGGATGCCGGCCGTGAAGCGCAATACTTTTGTGAAGATGATGCTGCACTGCCACCCTAGCCCAGGCTGGCCTCCTTCAGCTGCCGGATCTGGTCGCGTACGCGTGCGGCATCCTCGAACGCCAGGTCCTTGGCATGCTGGTACATCTGCTGCTCCAGCGCCTTGAGCCGGCTCGCCAGCTGGGCCGGGCTGAGCGAACGATAGTCGGCCGCGTCCTCGGCAATGCCTGCACGGCCCTTGCCCTTGCCCTTCTTCGCTTCCTTCTCGGCCGCGTCGGAGCGGGCCCCTTCCAGCACGTCCACGATCGGGCGCGCCACCGAACGCGGCACGATGCCGTGCTCTTCGTTGTACTCGACCTGCTTGGCACGACGCCGGTCGGTCTCGTCGATGGCTGCCTGCATCGAGCGGGTGATCTTGTCCGCATACAGGATCGCCTTGCCGCGCACGTTGCGGGCAGCACGGCCGATGGTCTGGATCAACGAGCCGGTGGAGCGCAGGAAGCCCTCCTTGTCGGCATCGAGGATGGCCACCAACGACACCTCGGGCATGTCCAGGCCTTCGCGCAGCAGGTTGATGCCGACCAGCACATCGAACTTGCCCAGGCGCAGGTCGCGGATGATCTCCACGCGCTCGACCGTGTCCACGTCCGAATGCAGGTAACGTACTCGGATACCGTGTTCGGTGAGGTACTCGGTGAGGTTCTCGGCCATGCGCTTGGTCAGCGTGGTGACCAGCACGCGATCACCCGCCTTGATGCGTTCATTGGCTTCGCTCATCAGGTCATCGACCTGGGTGCCGACCGGACGGATCTCCACCACCGGGTCGATCAGGCCGGTCGGCCGCACCACCAGCTCGGTGATGTCTTCACCGGCCTCGCGGTACTCGTACGGCCCCGGCGTCGCCGACACATAAATGCTGCGCGGACAGCGCGCCTCCCATTCCTCGAAGCGCAGCGGTCGGTTGTCCAGCGCTGACGGCAGGCGGAAGCCGAACTCGACCAGCGTCTCCTTGCGCGAACGGTCGCCCTTGAACATGGCACCGATCTGCGGAATGGTCACGTGCGATTCGTCGATCACCAGCAGCGCATCGGGCGGCAGGTAATCGAACAGGGTCGGTGGCGGCTCGCCCGCGTTCTTTCCGGTCAGGTGCCGTGAGTAGTTCTCGATGCCGTTGCAGAACCCGACCTCGGCCATCATTTCCAGATCGAACTGGGTGCGCTGGGCGAGGCGTTGTGCTTCGACCAGCTTGTTCTGGGCGTACAGCTGCTCCAGGCGCTCCTTCAGCTCGACCTTGATGGTCTCCACCGCTGCCAGCACCCGCTCACGCGTGGTCGCGTAGTGGGTCTTCGGGTACACCGTGAAGCGCTGCAGGCTACGCATCGTCTCGCCGGTCAGCGGATCGAACATCGTGATCTTTTCCACCTCGCCATCGAACAGTTCGATGCGCAGGGCTTCACTGTCCGATTCTGCCGGGAACACATCGATCACTTCACCACGCACACGGAATGTACCGCGCTGCAGTTCGTACTCGTTGCGCGTGTACTGCAGCTGGGTGAGGTGGTTGATCAGATCGCGCTGATCGATGCGCTCACCCTTGGACAGGATCAGGCGCAGCGACAGGTAATCTTCCGGCGCGCCCAGGCCATAGATCGCCGACACCGTCGCCACCACGATCGCATCCGGGCGCGACAGCAGCGTCTTGGTTGCAGCCAGTCGCATCTGCTCGATGTGCTCGTTGATCGAACTGTCCTTCTCGATGAAGGTGTCCGACGAGGGCACATAGGCTTCCGGCTGGTAGTAGTCGTAGTAGCTGACGAAGTACTCCACCGCGTTGTGCGGGAAGAACGCCTTGAACTCGCCGTACAGCTGCGCCGCCAGCGTCTTGTTCGGCGCCATGATCAGCGTCGGCTTCTGCACGTTCTGGATGACGTTGGCAATGGTGTAGGTCTTGCCCGAGCCGGTGACGCCCAGCAGGGTCTGCTTGGCGATGCCGGCCTCGAAGTTGCCGGTCAGCTTGGCGATGGCATCAGGCTGGTCGCCTGCCGGCGAATACGGCGAGACGAGTTCAAAACGGTCGCTCATGGTGTTGCCAGTTCCCGGGAAAGATGAGTATACGAGGCAAGCGGTGACGGCCGGCTGAGGGGTTTCCGGGCAAGCGGGCGCGGCCGTGCCTGATGGTGCCGCCAGCGGCGGTCGGGGAGTCTGGACACATGCGCCGCCCCCTCTTCCCCCCTCCGCCGCAAGGCATGCACCTGGTCGAACTGCTGGTGGTCGTGGCCGTACTTGCCGTGCTGCTGGCGGCGGGCTGGCCCGCCCTGCATCCGATGTTGCTGCGGCACCGCGCGGATGCACTGCAGCTGACCCTGCACGCCAGCCTTTCCAGTGCCCGCAGCGAAGCCTTGATGCGCCGTGAACTGATCGGGCTGTGCGCCAGCGACGACGGTGAGCACTGTACCCGCGACTGGAGCGCCGGATGGATCATCTATCGCAGCGGCGGAAAGCGAGGCACACCGGAATCCCGGGAGGACATCCTGGCCCATCATCAAGGCCGCTCGGATGTTTCGATCGTCGCCCAGACCAGCAGTGGACGGCCGCTGCTGTTCTTCCAGCCTGACGGACGCAGCCCCGGCGCCAACCTGACCCTGCGCATCTGCGCGGGCAGCCGACTGCATGGCAGGCTGGTGGTCAACAACGGCGGCCGCACCCGCAGCGAGCGCGTCGACCGCGCCCTGCCCTGCTGACAGGCCTGAAAAAGCAAAAGCCGCGATTTCTCGCGGCTTCTGCAGTATCTGGCGCCCGAAGTTGGACTCGAACCAACGACCCCCTGATTAACAGTCAAGTGCTCTAACCGGCTGAGCTATTCGGGCGGGGAGGCGCATTGTACTGGCCGTTTACGGGAAGATCAACACCTGATTTACCAGCAGTCGGAAACCGTGCCGCTGGCGGTTTTACGGTTGGCCTGGTCCACACCCAGCGTGCCGCAGCTGTCCTTGGTCTGGTTGCCCTGGGGCGTCGCAGTCAGTGTGAATGAGGACGCCTTTCCATCGAAAGTGATTGCATAGCGTGTGGTCCCCCCTTCCCGCGGTGACACCTTGCTGGGAAGAGCGAAGCCCGAGTACGTGTTGTTCACCGAGTAATAGCGCTCAGCGCGTTGTGCGTACTCCACCAGATCCGCTTTGGCCACGCCACGGTGCGACTGCCGGATGTACTGCTGGTACGAGGGAACCACGATGGCCGCCAGGATGCCGAGCACGATCACCACGATCATCAGTTCGATGAGGGAGAAGCCGTGCTGCTTGCCGGGACGACGCAGGGTGCGGGAAAGAGTATTCAGGCTCATGGGAGTGTCTTGGTTACTGGATCTGACGCCAGGACTGGCGGCCACAGGGATAAGGCACGTACATCGTCGGAGCACCTGCCACGTTGATCGCCATCCAGCAGGCGCGTTCGCCACCCTTGTCCAGGCGCGGCATCACCGACACGTTGACGTCTTTCACCGGCGCGGTGCCGCCGGTATCCAGGCTGACTGCTGCGGTGCCCGAGCCGTACGCCTTCCCGTCAATGGATCCGACGCGCGCGAGCTCCAGCGATGCACCGCCCGAGATCGGGTTGAGGCCGAACAACCAGTTGCTGCCCTCGGTTGAACAGCCACGACCGCCCGAGGTTGGCATGTAGGTGGGCATGAATACCGTGCCTGATGCCACGGCAGGGTTGCCGACGAAGCGTTCGCCTGAACCCGGCAGCGCAATGCTCCACCCGCGTGCAGCCCCGCTGAACGGCTTGGCGGTGATCGATCGCTGTTTGCCGCTGGTGGTCACCGAATAGGCCACCAGATCTGATGGGACGATCGTCGCGTCAGGCTGCCCCTTGCTGATGTCGTTGACACCGTACAGGGACTGCGCGGTGATGTCCTGCGGATCATTGTCGAACGAGAAGCTGCCGGTACCCAGTACCAGCATTACACCGCCGCCGGACCCGGTCACCGCAGTCATGCCGCCGGTGATCGGCTGGCGGTACACCTGGTTGTTGTTGTTGGTCTGGCGCGCGGTGGTGAACACCGGCGTGGTGACCGAGGTGGCCGCATCTTCCAGATCGAATTTCCACAAGGCACCGCGCTGGTCGGCCGCGTAGACCGTGTCGGCCAGGCCGTCACGACCGCGCACACGCCCTGCTCCACCACTGCTGTCGGCACGCCAACGGTCAACGGCCACGATGTTGCCCAGGCCATTGTCACCTGCCGGAGCGGTTGCAGCAGCCTCGGTAGCGCTGATCATCCGCACGGCGCCCGATCCCAGGTCGACCACGAACAGCACGGCCTTGCGGTTGAGGCTGTTGTAACCGTTGCCGAAGATCGCCTTCCACGCTACGCCATTTCCATCCTTCACCGGCACGATCACCGGCTTGCCGAGAACGTGGCCGATGTTGGCCTTGACGGTGGAGTCCAGACCCGGCGCCACGTCACTGATTTCCCACAGGCGGTTGGTGGTGCCGAAGCTGGACGGGGTGGTCACATCCAGCGCGAACACCGAGCGTCCACCGGCACCTGCTGTGCCCACCAGCGCGGTGGCCCAGTTGCCACCGATCTGCGCGTCCGCCACCGCAATCGGTCCATCCACGTAGTAGCGATGGCGGAAGCGCTGGTCGGACTTCTGCGACGCCACATAGGGATACAGCAGGTTTGCCATGTGCCCCAGCGCCGTGCCGGGAATGTAGGCGAAGGTCTCGCCGCCGCCGGCACTGTCACTTACGCCGTTGCCGTTCATGCCACCATCGAAGGCATGCAGCATGCCGTCATTGGCGCCGACATAGACCATGTAGCGGCCGTTGTTGCGCTTGCGGGTCAGATACGTGGCATACGACGTGGCCATGTCCGTGCTGATGCGCTGATAACCATAGTCATCACGCGGCGAGCTGATCACCGGGCTGGAGTTCACGATGTCACCCAGCACGGTGGTGCGGGTACGGTAGATACCGCCGGAGTTGCGCACTTCACGTGATGCATCGCCACGCAGATAGGACATGGCCGTGGCGATGTCGCCACCCAGCTTCTCGGCCTCGCCAGGGGCGCAGCGCAGCATCCCCGGATACTGTTTGTCGTCCTTGTTGCAGAGGTCGGCAAAGCTGATGTTGGTGCTGCTGAAGTCAACCGCCGCATTGCCCTTGGTCGCAACGATGGTGCGCGAACGCTGCGCACCCAGCTTATCGGCTGCATCCCAGACCTGCGTGTACTCGGTCTGGTGAGTGGTGTTGTTCACCGCGAGCTTGGAGGCCTTCAGGCGACTGAACCAATCGGTTTCCTCGTTGGCCACCTCGAACTGCGGCGTGACCGCCAACGAGCCGGTACCAATGCGCGCGCCGGTCAGGCCCTGGCTGCCCGAAGGCGCCGGTCCGGACGTAACCGACGACAGCACCCGGCGCATGGCCGTGGTGATGTCGGCCGGCGTGCGCGCGTTGATGTACTCGCCACGGGTATTGGTCGCGGCGTGCCAGATATCGTCCACGGTGCTGGGGTTGTCGTTCTGGCGACTCGGCCAGTTGCTGTAGACGGTCGAATCCGTATAGGGATTCTGCTGCCTGTCAGGGTCGAACAGGTTGCCGCGCGCGCCCAGCGTGATTCCGTAGAAGTTGATATGCAGGTCTTTCTTGCAGTCCAGCGACTTGTCCGAGCTGGTCGCACACTGCTCCGGCACCGGCACCTGCCCCAGCGGCATCCTGTCGTCGGTACGCAATGGGTTGACGTAGTAATAAGCCGCGATGTCGCCCATTGTGTTGGAATTGCCGTCCGAGAACGGAGTCCCCATTTCTCCGTCAACATTGCCTGGCGCCGGCGCGAGGGATGACGAAAGGTTGTTGCCGTTGTTGCTGTAGCCATCGGTGAACAGCATCACCGCATTCTTCTGGCAGGACAGCTTGACCGGCGCGTTGTCGTCGGTCCGCATGAACTGCAGGCCCGCTGCATTGACGGCATGTCGATTGGGCGTGCCGCCACTGGCGGTCAGCGCGATCATGCTGCTGTAGAGCGCGGACTTCTGCCCGATGATGCTCATGTCCCGGATCGCAAGGCGCTTGTTGGAATCGGTTGAACTGTTGTAGTTCTGGAAGTCATTGATCCTGAAGTACCCCACGTACATGTCATTGACATTCAAAGCACGTGTCATACCGGCAATCATGGCGCGATTGCGGTTGCCATAGTACGAGTACCAGTTGGCAAAGTTCTGCAGTGCGGCCGCATCACCGGACCCGATGACGTACTTCCACATGTCACAGCCAGTGCCGCAGGCGCCAGCGACCTGGGTGCGACTGATGCCGGCATAGGCATTGGCGGTGCCGGGCAACTGGGGATAGGGATCGCCCTGGCCCTTGTACGGCATGAAGAAGGTTGCCGGTACGTAACGCAGGGACGCGTAACCCGCCGACGTCCAGGTTGCGCCTCTCGTATTGGCGTTCTCGCCGCCAAAACCGCCGTTGGCCCTGCTTGCGGTCCTGTACGCCTGCCCGGCAGGCGCGGTCATCCCTTCCTGCATTCTCTGGACGTCCCAGGCCGAATTGCCCAGATAGCTGCCCGCAATCGACAGGGTATCGGTCTCCCGGGGATCGATAAGCGTGGCCGAGGTGCTCGCATTCGGGTACGACTGCACCTCGTCATTGACGATCCGCAACCACGGCTCGTACTTGATCGTCGGGTCGTAATACGTCGGATTGTAGGCGGCCGACCGCGCGAAGCCGAAAACATCCAGTGACGGAATGCCGTTGTAGTTGTTGATCCGTGCGCCGGGCAGCACGTAGAAATAGCTGCACTCGCCAGTCTGGATGACATTGCCCCACCAATCACTGGTGGGGAGTACGTCGTCGGGCGTATTGAGAACACCGGCGGAACGGAAGAAGCTCTTCCTCGCGTAGTTCCAGCACGCCGTACCATCCTGGCCCGGGAACTGGGTCTGGAAGGTCATCGAGCCCGAATCATCCACCGCCATGATGAACGACGGCGGCGCGGACACCTTCAGGTTCATCGGACGCTGCGACAGCGTACCCTGCGCCTGCGCGGCGAACAGGCTCATCGCAAGCCAGGTACCGCCGGCCACTGCCAGCAGCAGCCCGGAGCCGGCCAGGATCTTGATCTTTCGGGTTGCCATGACCGGGTTCCTCAAAGCTTGAAAACAGTGTCGACAGCCGCCGAGGAGGTCCCCTCGTTGCTGGTGGCGGCATCGCGGTCGGAACCGAACGCGGTGATCTGGTAGACGCGCGTGGGCTCTTCGCTTTCCGGCGTACCCATGCCGAGCGGCGTCTCACCCAGGATGCAGCTGTCGATACGGCGCACGCTGACCACCGGTGCCGCCGACAGTTTCTGCTGGCCCACCCAGCGAGTGGGATCGAAGCCGTCATCGCAGATGCGCTTGATCGCATCAGCCTTCAACGCGCCGCCATCGCCGGTATTGTTGTCGATCTGTTCGATCGACCGCTCGGCGTCGCGTACCGCGCGCTCAGTCGCCTGGAACGCGACGTTGGCCGCCCGATAATTGGATGACATGCGTTCCTGCATGCTGGCCACCTGCATGCCGACCACACCGATCAGCGACAGCAGGATCAACAGCATCAGGGCCACATACAGCACCGCGCCACGCTGCTGCGCGCGCCCCTGGAAACGACGGGAGACGGAGGGCTTCATGGGTCAGTTTCCGAACAGTCGGTTGCGCAGCGCCACGGACACCTCATACGAGGCGCGATAGCGATCGTCGTAGGTCGTGGGCGGGTTGAAACCCACGCCCAGCACGCCCAGCTGGGCCACCGCGGTGTTGGCCTGCTCGGCGGCGGCCCGCTGCGGGCTGCGCACCAGCAGACCGAACTGCACCAGACCAACCCGGCGCCATGCAGCAACGGCGGCATCATCGGTGCCGGTACTGACACCGCTGGCGGTCTTCTGGAAGGTGATCGCACCGGTCGGCGGCGCAGTGCTGCTGATCGCGGTCTGGGTGTCCTGGCCATACAGGAACTGCAGGTTCTCGATGCCCTCCACCAGTTCCTCGCCGGTGGCGAACGTGTTGTCGCCGGCACCACGTGCGCGATACAGCGCGGGTTCGCCGGCCGGATTGGTGGCGATGTAGTACGCCATCGATTCCACACGGTAAACCATGGTCACCGCGTTGTTGGCCGAGTACATCGACAGGTCGGACTTGTTGGCCGTGATCGTGCTGCCGGCAATTTTCCCGGCGAACACATCCACCCGGCTGCAATCGGCAACCGCAAACGCCGAGGGCGAGGTGACGGCGCCGGCCGACAGGCGTGCGGCTGCATCCGCGGCAATGGTGATGTCCGGCGAAACCCCGGAACCAATGGTCAGGACCGGCGAGCCTTCAGGTGCCAGGTAGCGCATCACGATGATGTCGCTGCCGCCACGCGGTGCGGGCTTCAGATTGGTGATGGCCGATGGCGTACTGCCTGCCGCGCCCCAGCTTGCGCCCAGGGTCAGCTTGTTGCCCGGCGCCGTACTCTGCGCCTCGTAGCCTTGGATCGGCACCGAGAAATCCAGCGGGCTGCCGTCACCCGCCTTCACGCCGGTGATGTTGACCTTGACGCTGTTCTGGCCACGGACTACGTGGGCCTGGTCGTTCACGCAGCCCATGTGCCCGGCCATGCGGATATCCCGCTCGAGGAACTCCATTGCGAAGCGCGCGTTCTCCTGAGTGCGCGCCACGCCTTCGGACAGCTGTGACGCTGCCCGCGAGGCCATGAAAATCTGGGTCACGCCCAGCATCAGCACCAGGCCGATCACCAGTGAGATCAGCAGTTCAACCAGCGAAAGGCCGGCCGCATGGCTGGCAGCGGAAGGCGCGCGCTTCATAGACGGGTAACCAGGGTGAACGTGGTGATGCTGTCGGGGTTCGCTGCATTCCAGCGCTCATCTCCCCAGCCGATGCCGACGGTAACCAGGCCGTCGTTGACGGTCACGTTGGCGCTGGCCTTGCCGCCCAGCACCTTGACGACCTGGCACTGCCAACGCGCTACGTTGGCCTTGGATGTTGTCTGGTCGGTACTGTTGGGCCAGGTGCATGGACCGGCCGGCGCAGTGACCGAACCTGCAGTGAAGGAAGCCTTGGTGTACTCGCCACCCTTGAGGGTTTCACTGCGCTGCACGCGCATCAGTTCGATCAGGTCGTAGGCCAGGCTGGTGGCCTGGGTACGCTGGCTGGCGCTCTGCACAAAGCGGACGTTCATGGTCTGCAGCAGCGCGAAGCCCAGCAGGCCGAACGCCAGCACCAGCAGCGCGATCAGCACCTCGATCAGGCTGAAGCCACGATTGCGGGCATGCCCACCCAGGCTGGAACGACGACGTTTCATTTGCAGGTTCCTGCGGTGGAGCGGACCTGCCCGGAGAACAGCACGGTCAGGGTCCGCATGGGGTCACCGGCCTTGCAGCCTTGCGGCACCAGGCTCACGGTCTGGTCGGCGGACGCGCGCCGGCGCCCCTGGGAATCGAAGGCGATGACGGCCTGGCTGGGAACCTCGACGCTCAGGCTGCTGCTGCCTTTGGAAAAGCGCAGCACGCTTTCGCTGCCGCTGATGGAGCCATCGCCATCCGCGTCACCCCAGGCCAGCATGCCCTTGCTCCAGTCACCGTCGCAGGACGTGCCGTTGCTGCTGCCACAGACCCCGCCACCGTGCCGGTTGCGGATGGCCTCGCTGCGGGCGAGCGACAGCAGACCGATCACCTCGTTGTTGGTGGTGGTCAGGCGGTTGGAGCGCATCGCAGTGCGGAAACTGGGATAGGAGATGCTGGCCAGAATGACCAGGATGACCAGCGTGATCATCAACTCGACCAGCGTGAAGCCGTTTTGCCGGCGCAAAGACATTGGACGCTCCCCAGCGTGTTGATGGCCACGATGGGCCATCGCCCTGCCACCGGCAAGCGGCGACAGGATGAACGGTCAATCCGGGGCGACGGGCGTCAAAGGGTTGACAGCCCCTGCCCTGTCGGCCGCCCGTGGCGGGGGTCGGAGCCCGATGGGATCCGACCCCGGGCCGGTCAGGCCAGCACCTGGTAGCAGGGCTGGTATTCGCCGGAGATCTTCATCCGGCGCTGCTCGACGAAGGCGCGCAGCAGCGCGTCCAGGGCCTGCATCATGTCCGGGTCACCATGGATCTGGAACGGCCCGAACTGTTCGATGCGGTGCATGCCGTCTTCCTTCACGTTGCCGGCCACGATACCCGAGAACGCCCGGCGCAGATCGGCTGCCAGCGCGTGCGGGGCACGGCCATGGTGCAGATCCAGCGCGGCCATCGCCTCATGGGTCGGCACGAACGGCTGCTGGTACTCCCATGGGATCTCGATCGACCAGTTGAAGAAGAACGAGTCCTTCTGCGCCAGCCGGTGCTCACGCACGCGCTTGATGCCGGCCGACATTTTCTTGGCCACCGCCACCGGGTCGCCGATGATGATCTCGTAGCGCTCGGCGGCTTCATCGCCCAGGGTCAGGCGGATGAAGCGATCGATCTGCTCGAAGTACGGTGCCGCCACGGTCGGGCCGGTCAGGATCAGCGGGAACGGCAGGTCCTTGTTTTCCTCGCGCAGCAGGATGCCGAGCAGATACAGGATCTCCTCGGCGGTACCGACGCCACCGGCGAACACGATGATGCCGTGACCGATACGGACGAAGGCCTCCAGGCGCTTCTCGATGTCCGGCATGATCACCAGGTGGTTGACGATCGGGTTCGGCGACTCGGCCGCGATGATGCCCGGCTCGGTCAGGCCGATGTAACGCGTCACGGTGCGGCGCTGCTTGGCATGGGCAATGGTGGCGCCCTTCATCGGGCCCTTCATCGCGCCCGGACCGCAGCCGGTGCAGATGTCCAGACCGCGCAGGCCCAGCTCGTAGCCCACCTGCTTGGTGTACAGGTATTCGTCGCGCGAGATCGAATGACCACCCCAGCAGACGACCAGGTTCGGGTCGCCCGGGTTGAGGATGCGCGCGTTGCGCAACAGGCCGAACACCGCATTGGTGATGCCTTCGGACGACTCCAGCTCGGCCGCGTAGGCCGGGCCCATCTCGATGGCCATGTAGGCCAGGTCACGCACCACTGCGAACAACAGTTCGGCAACGCCGCGGATGATCTCGCCATCGACGAAGGCCATCGCCGGTGCGTTGACCAGGTCGATGCGCACGCCGCGATCCTGCTGCGCCACCTGGATGTCGAAATCGGGATACAGATCGCGCGCCGCGCGCGGATCGTCAGAGGCACTGCCGCTGGTCAGCACGGCCAGCGCGCAACGGCGCAGCAGCTCGTGCATGCCGCCGGCAGACGCATCGCGCAGGCGGGCCACTTCGGCCCGCGACAGCACATCCAGCCCACCGCGCGGGTAGATCCGCGCGTCCTGCACCGGCAGTGCACGGGCTGATTTTTCGTTCGTGGTCATGTCCAATTTTTCGCTTCCTTCAAGGTTTCCGACTGTACTGCCGCCCCCTTAAAAAGCAAAACGGCCGGGAAGCCCGACCGTTGGATGTGTGCTTCCCGCGTTCGCCTCTCCGGGACCGCATCGGCGGCGTTGGCACCGCGCACATTTCTGGATGCTACGCCGATGCCAGGTGACCTGCAAGGACTTTCGCATGAACGGAAAACGGCCGGGTTTCCCCGGCCGTTTCCACTTACTGCTTCAGGCTCTGACGGATCAGAACTTGTACTTCACGGTCAGCTGCATCGACCAGCGCGACACGGCGGTGTTGCCCTTGTCGTTGTTGTTTTCCTGGATCGACGAATCATCCGCACCGGTGAACGAGTACACGTACTTGCCGGTAGCCGGATCGATACCCGCGAAGTTGCCCACGCGACGGGTGGCGTAGAAGCCGTAGTCGTCGATCAGGCCCCACTTCTTGTTGAGCAGATTGCCGACATTCATGATGTCCAGCGCGATCTCACCCTTGTGGGTCTTCGCGAAGCCCGGGAACTCCTGGCTGATGCGGACATCGAAGCTGTTGACCCACTTGGCGCGGTGCTGGTTGGCCGGCACCGTGCTGCCACGGTAGGCATCGAGCTCCGGATTCTGCGCCAGCCAGTCGAAGAACTTCTGCTCCATGGTTGCACCACCCACGAACAGCACGTCGCCCGGGCCCTTCGGCACGTAGAACAGGTCGTTGCCGATTGCGCTGTCGCCATTGGCATCGTTGTAGAACACGTAGCTGTACGGACGGCCCGAACGGCCTTCATAGAACAGGCCGACGCGGGTGGCGTTGTCACCGAAGAAGTTGTGCTTCCACTCCAGGGTACCGGTGATACGGTCCTTGATCGCATAGCGCGAGTTGTACGCGATGTTCTCGTTGGCGTTCAGGATCTGGGTGTTGTTCCAGTTCGAGGTGTTCTGCGAGCTGGTCAGCGGGCTCACTTCCTTGGACTGGGTGTAGGTGTAACCCAGCGACCAGCCCCAGTTCTCGGTCAGCGGCTTGGCCAGCGAGAAGGTGGCCTGGCTGCCACGACCCTTGTCGGTGTTGCGCAGGAGCAGCACGTCGCCGATGTTGTTCGGGCGGTAGTTGCGGTTCAGCACGCCGTTGGTGCCGTTCTCCATGCCCAGGTTGTCACCGGTACGGTTGTCGATCTTGCTGTTGGCCTGGTCCAGGCCCTTGCCATTCCAGTAGATCTCACGACCGTCCTGTGCGGACACGAAGGTCGGGCCATTGCCCTTGCCATCGGTCAGGTCCAGACGCTCGAAGTACAGGCCATCCTTGACCTTGGTGAACAGCAGTTCGGCCGACGCCACGATGCCGTACCACGGCAGTTCGTGGTCGAAGGCCAGGTTGGCCTTCCACACCGACGGCAGGCGGGTGCCCGGGTTGATGATGTCCACGTTCTGGCGCGCAACGATACGCGACGGGTCCGGAATGAACGGATTGTCGGCGTCGACGCTGAAGCCACCCGGATTACCCGGAACGTTGTACTCGACGTAGTTCAGGCCGGTGTTCTGGTAGGCACCTGCCAGCCACACATTCGGTGCAGCACCGCCGAACAGGCCCACGCCACCGCGCAGCTGGGTCGGACGATCGCTGTCGAAGGTGTAGTTGAAGCCAACGCGCGGCTGGATCAGGCTCTTGTCCACCAGCTTGGTGTTGTTGTAGCCATACATCGCCTGGATGTCGGCGTTGTACTTGCTCTGGCTGGTGAAGTCCGGGATGTCTACGCGGACGCCGAACATCAGGCTCAGGTTGTAGTTGACCGCCCAGGTATCCTGGATGAACAGGCCGGTGTTCTTCAGGTGGAACTTGGCCGGAATGTCATCCAGGCTGCCGCCCGGACGCGGAACGCGCAGCTGGTAACCGTTGGCGGTGCCCTTCAGGAACGAGGCCAGGTCACGGAAGTCGTACGCGCCGTACAGGTTACGGCCGTAGAAGTTCATCAGGTCGTTGTCGGTGTAATCGAAACCGAACTTGATGGTGTGGTCACCGACGTACCAGGTACCGGCACCGAAGGCGCTCAGTTCCTTCGACTCGACCAGGTTGGTGTGGGTGTTCTGCTCGGTACCCAGGTACAGCGAATTGTTGCCGAAGCGGACGCGCATCTGCGGCAGGTGCGAGGCAGCGACACGGTTGGACGAGTAGTCCTTGTGCGAGACCTTGAACTCGGTCGAGAAGTTCTCGGACCAGTCACTGAACAGCTCACCCATCCAGGTTTCGTACTGGGTCGGCTGGGTGTACCAGAAATCGCTCAGCGACAACGCGCTGCTGCTGACCTGCGGGAAGCGGACGACGTCCTGCTTCATCTTGTTGTAGCGCAGGGCAGCACGGTGGTTCTCGTTGATGTTCCAGTCCAGCTTGACCGCGTACTCTTCGATCTCGGTCTTGTTGTTCAGGTCGCTGACGCTACCCACCGGATGACCCAGTTCCGCCATGCGCTTCTGAACGGCCGAGATGTCGGCGTCGCTGATGCCACCCTTCGCCGGATCCTTGTTGTACGGGCTTTCGCTCAGGCTGACACCACCGCCGCTACGCTCGTACTTTTCGTAGTTGGTGAAGAAGAACAGCTTGTCCTTGACGATCGGGCCGCCGAAGGTCATGCCGTAGGTCTTCTCGTCCTTGAAGCCGTTGAAGTCCGTACGATCACCTTCCAGGCGCGAACGGACCATGTCCTTGTCGCGGTACGAACCGTACACAGTGCCGTGGAATTCGTTGGTACCCGACTTGGTCACGGCGTTGATCACCGCACCGGTACCACCAGCGATGGTGGTGTCGTAGTTGGCCAGGTCGATGTTGATTTCCTGGATGGCGTCCATCGACACCGGCTGACGCTCGGTCGGCAGGTTGTTGGAGCCCAGGCCGAACGGATCGGAGGCGCTGATGCCGTCGATGCGGATGGCGTTGTAGCGGGTGTTCTGGCCACCGGCCGAGATCGCGCCGTCAGCCTTGCTGACCTGCGAGATGCGCGGGTCCAGACGGATGTAGTCCTGGATGTTGCGGTTGGCCGACGGCAGCGCGTCCATGGTTTCGCGGGTCACGTTGGTGCCGCTGCCCATCTTGGTGGCGCTGAACAGGTCCAGGCCGCCGGCGGTGGCGACAACGTTCACGGCATCCAGGTTGGTGGCAGCCAGATCGCCGCCCAGATTGGCGTTGATCGTGTTGACCTGGTTCAGGTTCAGGAAGACACCCTCCTCGGTCTTGGTGCCTTCACCGGACTTGGTGATGGTGATGGTGTACGGGCCACCCACGCGCAGGCCGCGCGCGTTGTAACGACCCGATGCGTCGGTGGTAGCACGCGAAACGGTGCCCGACTCGGTGTGGGTGATGGTGACTTCAGCGCCGACCACAGGCTGGCCTGCAGAGGACATCACCTGGCCGCCGACACCGGCAGAGGTGCTCTGGGCGAAGGCGGGAGCGGCGGCAAGCGCAGCCACGAGACCAAGGGTGAGCTTGGACATCCGGAGTGGGTGGGTCATTTTTCGGTAGCCTCGATGCGAGTTGGCGATGGCGGAAAAAAAGCGCATCCAAGCAGCCCTGCGGGTGGCTGATCGGACATTTATCTGGGGTTCCCTACCGTGAACGGCAGCTGCCGCTACGGTTAACACTAGATTAACACGCTACGCCACGGATGTGACGGTTGTGCGACAAACGGCACCGGATCGCAACGCAATCGTGACGGGTTCTTCACTCCGTCTTTCCCCGGGACTTACTCGACCGGGGTCATTCCACTGGCGTCAAGGACCTGCCCGCGCCATGCGCTTCCCGCGCTGGACAGCAGGGTCACGGCCGCCGCCGCGGCAGCTTCCGGCCCTTGGGCGGCCGGATCCTGGTCCACCGAGTACGCACGGGCGCGCAGCGCCGTGCGCAGGGGGCCGGGATACAGGCCGCTGACCCGTACCGGGCTGCGGCCGAGTTCATCGTGCAGGCTGGCGATCAGGCCGCGCAACCCATGCTGCGCCACGCCGTAGCCACCCCAATAGGCCTGCCCGACCCGCTCCGGCGCGTCGACAGCGAACACCAGCGCCGCATCCTCGCGCTGCCGCAACAGTGGCAGGCAGGCCTGGGCCAGCCAGGCCGGTGCGGTCAGTGTCACGTGGACGGCGCGGGCGAAACTGGCCGGATCGGCAAGCTCGAACGGGGTCAGCCCGGGGAAGTGGGCAGCGCAGACCAGCAGGCCGTCCAGGCGGCCCAACTCGCGCTGCAGAGCCTGGACCAGCTCGGCATAGTCGTCAGGACCGGCCCCTTCCAGATCCAGCGGGTACAGCAGGGGTTCCGGGCCAACCGCCTGGACCTGGGCATAGACACGGTCCAGCCGACGCGGCTTGCGGCCCATCAGGACCACGGTCGCTCCGGCCGCAGCGGCAGCCACCGCCGCCGCACTGCCCAAGCCACCACCCGCGCCGGCAACCAGCACCACGCGGTCCTGCAACGGGCGGCCATCGAGCGCCCCGTCAGTCGGTGACGTCGATGGCCAGGCGCTCATCCCTGGGTCGCCTCTTCGACGATGCGCTTGAGCTCGCCGGCTTCGAACAGTTCCATGACGATGTCACAACCGCCGATCAACTCACCGTTGATGAACAGCTGCGGGAAGGTGGGCAGGTTGGAAAAGCGCGGCAGATTGGCGCGGATCTCCGGTTCCTCCAGCACGTTGACGGTGCGCAGGCTGACGGCGCCGGCGGCCATCAACGCCTGCACGGCGCGGCTGGAGAAGCCACACATCGGGTATTGCGGGGTGCCCTTCATGAACAAGACGAGCGGGTAACGATCGACCTCGGCCTGGATTTGCTGCATTACCGCCACAACCACACTCCTTGCTTCGCCGGACAAACCGACCGTGATGGTCGGCTAGACTGCCCACGGTAGCCGCCATTGTAAGCGGATGGAACCGGCTGCCGCCGCCCCTTGGCCACGAACCTGTCCATGCCTGTCGAATTGCCCGCCCTGCCCTACCTTCCCGGCTCCCTGCAGCCGCACCTGTCCGCGCAGACCGTGGAACTGCACCACGGCCGCCACCATCGCGCGTACGTGGATGCGGTCAATGCCGGCATCCTCGGCACCGAGTGGGAGGAGGCGTCACTGGAAGAGATTGTCCGCCACGCCCAGGGCAGGCTGTTCGACGCTGCCGCCCAAGCCTGGAACCACAGCTTCTACTGGCAGTGCCTGCGCCCGCGAGGTGGTGGTGAGCCACAGGGCCGGCTGGGCGAGCTGATCAAGCGCCAGTTCGGCGACGTGCAGCGCCTGCGCGAGGAGTTCAACCGTGCCGCGCTGGGCCTGTTCGGCTCCGGCTGGGTGTGGCTGGTGCAGCATCCAGGCGGACAGCTGGGCCTGCAGGCCACCCGCAATGCGGGCACGCCGCTGACCGGTGAAAGCACGCCACTGCTGTGCTGCGACGTCTGGGAGCATGCCTATTACACCGACTACCAGAATGATCGCGCGCGTTATCTGGACGCGTTCTGGCAGATGGTCAACTGGGAATTCGCCGAAAGCCAGTTGCGCTGAGGACATCCGCCGGGCATGGCCCGGCGCTACCACACCCATCCCGGTAGCGCCGGGCCATGCCCGGCGAGGCGACATTATTTACTACGCGCTCTCGTGCGCGGCCACCGCGTCCATCACCCGCGCCGAATACACCAGCGCCGCGCCGGCATTGAGCGACACCGCCACGCCCAACGCCTCGGCGATCTCCTCGCGGCTCGCGCCGTGCTTCAGCGCCGCGTCCACGTGCACGGTGATGCAACCATCACAGCGGGTGGTGACGGCCACCGCCAACGCGATCAGCTCACGGGTCTTGGCATCGAGATGGTTGGTCTGGGCACCAGCATTGGACAGGGTGGCGTAACCCTTGACCGTATCCGGCGAGAGCTTGCCGATCTCGCCGATGCGACCCTTCAGTTCCTTGCGGTAGGCATTCCAGTCGAGCATGGGGGTGACTCCTGAGAAAGGAGCTCCACGCTACCACCGGGAATGTTGCGCCGATGCCTGCACCGGCGCGCCACAGCGTTGCAATGCCGGCCAGCGGCCGGCACTACCAGGTTCAGCGATTGCGCAGCGCGTGCACCGCGGGTGCAACCTGGGCCTGACGGTCCAGCTCCAGGCCGACCTGGTCCAGCGCATCGGCCAGTGCAGCGGCATCGTCATCGCGCAACGTGGCATGACCCACCTTGCGGCCTTCGCGCGACTCCTTGCCATAGTCATGCCAGTGGCCGCTGGCCTGGGCCAGTACGGGTGCCGGGTCCGGCATCGCCCCCAACCAGTTCAGCATGCAGGCATGGCCCAGCATGCGGGCGCTGCCCAGCGGCAGGCCCAGCACGGCACGCAGGTGGTTCTCGAACTGCGAAGTCTCGCTGCCTTCAATGGTCCAGTGGCCGGAGTTGTGCACGCGCGGCGCCATCTCATTGGCCAGCAGTTCGCCATCGCGGCAGAACAGTTCCAGCGCGAACACACCGACGTATTGCAGGTGTTCGGCAACGCGGCGGGCATAGCCGATCGCCGCGTCCTGCTCGGCCGCCGACAGCACCGCCGGGGCCACGCTGGCCGACAGCACGCCGTCGACATGCCAGTTGCCGGTGACCGGCCAGGCCTCGAAGCTGCCATCGCGGCCACGCACGGCAACCACGCTGACCTCGCGCTGGAAGGCCACGAAGCCCTCCAGGATCAGCCCGGTGCGCTCGACCTGTGCGCCCAGCGCATCCCATGCAGCGTCGATGTCGGCTTCGCTGCGCAGGCGGAACTGGCCCTTGCCGTCGTAACCGAGGCGTCGGGTCTTGAGAATGCATGGCAGGCCGAACTCGGCGGCCTTCGCTGCCAGCTCGTCACGGCTGCGGATATCGGCGAAGGGGGGCAGCGGAATGCTCAGCTGCTGGAACAGCGTCTTCTCGCTCAACCGGTCCTGTGCCACGGCCAGTGCCGACGGCGGCGGATACACCGGCACGCGTTCGGCCAGCCACTGCGCGCTGTCGGCCGGCACGTTCTCGAAATCGAAGGTGACCACGTCGACCTTGGCCGCGAAGTCCGCCAACGCCTGGCGGTCATCGAAGGCACCGACGGTAAGCGGCGCCAGCGGACCACTGCAGGCGTCGGCCGCCGGGTCATACAGCTCGAATCGCAGCCCCAGCGGTGCACCGGCGAGGACCATCATGCGGGCGAGCTGGCCGCCGCCCAGGATGCCGACGGTCAAGCTCATTGGCGCGGATCGTCGTGGGCCATCACGTCTTCGGTCTGGCGTGCGCGGAACGCGTCGAGCGCCTGGCCGATCGCCGGCTGGTCGCTGGCCAGCATTGCGGCGGCGAACAGCGCGGCGTTGGAGGCGCCGGCATTGCCGATGGCGAAGGTGGCAACCGGAATGCCGGCCGGCATCTGCACGATCGACAGCAGCGAATCCATGCCGTTGAGGGCCTTGGACTGCACCGGCACGCCCAGCACCGGCACCGCGGTCTTGGCCGCTATCATGCCAGGCAGGTGCGCGGCCCCGCCGGCACCGGCGATGATCGCGCGCAGGCCACGCGGGCCCGCCTGCTCGGCGTAACTGAACAACACATCCGGCGTCCGATGTGCGGACACCACCTTCACTTCGAACGGAACACCCAGAGCTTCAAGCTTCTGAGCGGCGTGCTGCATGGTTTCCCAGTCGGAACGGGAACCCATGACGATGCCGACGAGCGGCGCGATCGGGTTGGGGGTCATTGGCCGTCACCTGCCTTAAAGACGTATTCTAGCCATCTTCCACGCAAGACGAAGAACCATGGATCGCAAGCTGCTCGACCTGCTGGTGTCACCGGACACCCGCCAGCCCCTGTCCCTGCTGGATGGCAAGGGCCTGGAAGCCCTCAACAAGGCCATTTCCACCGGCGCGGTGAACAAGGCCGATGGCAACCCGCTGGCGCAGCCGCTGCGCGAGGCGCTGGTCACCCGCGACCGCAAGCAGGTGTTCCGCGTTGACGACGGCATCCCGGTGCTGCTGGCCGAGGAAGCCATCCCGACCGCTCAGATCGCCGACTTCCCGGCCGCATGAGCACGCTGCCGACGCCGGATGCGGCTGTAGTCGCCGCCGATGTCGCGCGTGCGCTGGCCGAGGACCTGGGCAGCGGCGACGTCACCGCCGCCCTGCTGCCCGACCAGGCCGACAGCGCCTACCTGCTGTGCAAGCAGGACGGGGTGATCGCCGGCCGCCCGTGGTTCGACGCTACCCACCGCGCCCTCGATCCGGACGTGCGCATCGAATGGCATGTCTCCGAGGGGGACGCGGTCACCGCCGGCACCGTGCTGGCCCTGCTGCATGGGCGCAGCCGCAGCCTGGTCAGCGCCGAGCGCACCTCGCTGAACTTCCTGCAGACGCTGTCCGGTACCGCCACCACCACCGCCCGCTACGTGGCGGCCGTGGAAGGCACCGGCACGCGCATCCTCGACACCCGCAAGACCCTGCCCGGCCTGCGCCTGGCGCAGAAGTACGCAGTGCGCTGCGGTGGCGGCGAAAACCACCGCTTCGGCCTGTACGACACGGTGATGCTGAAGGAAAACCATATTCGTGCTGCCGGTTCGCTGGCCGCCGCCGTGGCCGCTGCTCGCCGGCAGTGGCCGCAGCTTCCGCTGGTAGTCGAGGTCGAGAATCTGGAGCAGTTGCGCCAGGCACTGGAAGCCGGTTGCGAGCGCATCCTGCTGGATGACTTCAGTCCCGATCTGCGCCGCGAGGCAGTGCGCATCACGGCGGGCCGCATTCCGCTGGAAGTGTCCGGCAGTGTTGGCCTCGGCGGCCTGCGCTCGATCGCCGAGGACGGCGTGGACTGCATCTCGATCGGCGGCCTAACCAAGCATGTGCAGGCGATTGACCTGTCGTTGAAGCTGGGCCCGCCACCGGGCTGAGGCCGGGCCCCGGGTCAGATCCTTTTTCCACGGGAAAGGGGATCTGACCCCATTCTCACACCCGGCGTTCACGACGGCACTGCGACGCTGCGGTCATCCCCCACAGGAGCCGTGCATGCGCCGGATGCTCTTGCCTGCCTGCCTGCTGCTGGCCGCGGCACCCTTGTCTGCAGCGGCCGCCGAAGCCTGCGATGTGCCGCCACGCTTTGGCCTGAGCCCATTGGCGATAGCCATCCGCAACACTGCCTGCAATGAGCATCGGCTCTGGTACCGGCCCTTCATCGACCGCGATGGGCGCGCCGCCAGCCTCAGCGTCACCGAAGCTGAAAGTGACCATCTGGCGGACAACGGCCTGATCGCCTGGCAGCGCGTGGCCGGCTACTGGCGCAACAGCGGCACGCTCAACGCGATGGGCAGCATCGCCGGTGCCAGCAGCTGCGCGGCCCCGCTGGGCACGCGCTACACCGACAGCGACTGCCGCGCGTTCCTGGTCGACAATCCGTGGTCGGCGGCCTTCATTTCCTGGGTGATGGTGCAGGCCCGCGTTCCCGGCTTCAACACGTCGCCGCGCCACATCGACTACATCCGCGCCGCGTACCAGGGCGGTCCCTCGGGCGTGCCGTACCGGCTGGTCGACCCTGCCACCGCCAAGCCGGCGCCAGGCGATCTGCTCTGCTTCCTGCGCGACCGCAGCACCACGCTCAGCTACAGCGGGCTGGTGCAGGCGCTGGGCAATGGGTCGGTCGGCCACTGGAAGTCGCACTGCGAGGTGGTGGTCGCGGCCAATCTCGGCGGTGACCAGACGCTGTACCTGGTAAGCGGCAACGTCATGAATACCGTGGCGATGCGCCTGCTGCCACTCGACCGCACCGGCCTGATCCAGTTGCCACCGGCCCGTGAGCGCAACAGCACCGGCATCGACCCCAGCTGCACGCCGGGCCGCGAGGACGAGTGCAGCTTCAACCGCCAGGACTGGGCGGCACTGTTGCAGTTGACCGCAACCGCGCCGCTGGTGATGCCCTCGCCGTCAGCAACGCCACTGCAGCCTGCACCTGCATCGCAACCGGTCGGCGTACCGTCACAACCGGTCTCTGGCGGCCCGCAGCCAACGCGTTGAACCCCCGCGCTTGATCCAGCGCGCGTTCGCCGCCATCTTTGCGGGATCGACCTCTGACGGCTGACGCCATGCCCACCCTGCTGCTGTTGCTCATTGCTGGCGGAATCATCTATTTCTTCTGGAACGCAGCGCGTTCGGCCGCCGAGCGCGCGATCGAGCTTGGACGCAATGCCTGCCGCGCCGCCGATGTGCAGTGGCTGGACCAGGCGGTGCACGCCACCGGCCTGCGCTTGTCGCGCGGCGAAGATGGCCGGCTCGGTTTCGAGCGCACCTTCAAGTTCGAGTATTCCTACGATGGCATCGACCGCCATGTGGGGCGCATGGTGCTGCGCGGCGACCAGCTGATCTCGTTCACCGGCCCGGGCGCCGCACGGATCAGCCAGATCCGTGCGGACAACGAGGATGCCGAGGATGTGTGAGCAGAAGCATCCACGCATGGCGTGGATCTACTGGACAGTGCGCCGGTAGATCCACGCCATGCGTGGATGAAAAGCTGTGGAAATTACTTCACCACGCGCAGGTTCGGGCGCCCCTTCGGCGGCGGGCTGGCCGGCGGCGTATCGTCCGGCGGCGTGTCTTCGTCGTGCAGCAGTTCGTCGCTGGCCGGCGCGGTGTCGGCACCCGGAATGTCATCCGGCAACGCCATGCCCTGCCCGGTCTCGCGGGCGTAGACGGCCAGCACAGCGCTGATCGGCACCTGCACCGGGTAGCTGGTACCGGAGAAGCGCGCCGAGAAGCTCACCATCTCGTTGTCGATCATCAACCGCACGACGGCGCGTTCGGCGATGTTGAGCACGACCCGGCCATCCTTGACCGCCGAAGGCGGGACCTGCACGCCGGGAACGCCGGCGTCGACCAGGATGTGCGGGGTCAGCTGGTTGTCGTTGATCCATTCCACCAGCGCCCGCAGCAGGTACGGGCGGTGGCTGGTCATGTGGAAGAAGTCTTCGGTCATGCGTGAAGTGTACGCGCCCGGCGCCCTGCCGGGGCAGATCGCCTGCACGCCGGTCGGCGTGCAGACGGGTAATCCAACCGGGGATCAGACCGGCAGATCGCGCAGTTTCTTTTCCTGATCGGTCAGGCTGCGGATGAAACCAGGGTGGCGGAAGATGCGGTTGCCATAGTCTTCAATGGCCTTGCCGTCCTTCGGCAGCGGCACATCCAGCGACTGCAGGCGCCAGATGATCGGCGCCATCGCGCAGTCGGCCAGGCTCATTTCCGGGTTGAGGAAGAACTTGCTGGCCTTGAACAGCGGCAATGAGGCGGTCAGCAGTTCCTTCAGGCGCTTGCGCCCGGCTTCGGCCTGGGTCTTGTTGCCCAGCTGGATGGCCTGCACCTGCGGCACCCAGTCGTGCTCGATGCGCAGCATGGCCAATCGGATGCGGGCACGCGACAGCGGATCAACCGGCATCAGCGGAGGATGCGGATAGCGTTCATCGAGATACTCGCTGACCACCGATGCCGCGTACAGCACCAGTTCGCGCTCAACCAGGGTCGGCACCGAGTGGTACGGATTGAGGTCGATCAGGTCTTCGGGCGGGTTCTGGGGATCGACCGGCACGAAGTCGAAACTCACACCCTTGGCCGCCAGCACCAGACGTACACGGTGGCACAGTACATCGTCGTTCGAGGAAAACAGCGTCAGTGTATTGCGCATGCGTACGCTCGCCGCCATCAAAGGCTCTCCCACGACAGGAGACCGCCTGCCGCATCGGCGCCGCCGGCACCGTGCCAGCGATCGACTCCTCCCCGAGTGTGCAACCGACCATCACAAAAGCCAATAGGCCCGTGCGATGGCCGGCGGCAGAATCAGTGAACGTCCTTCCAGTATTCCTTCTTCAGCAGGTACAGCAGGAAGGTCAACAGGGCCAGGAACAGGATCACCCACACGCCCAGCTGCTGGCGCTTGAGCGCGGCCGGTTCGCCGGCATACTCGAGGAAGTTGGTGATGTCACGCACGGCCTGGTCGTACTGGCCTGCATCGACGTTGCCTGGCGTTTCCAGGCGCAGGCCGGTCACCGGCGGATCCATGCCCGGCGCTTCCGGCTTGCCATGCACGGCGTGCTGCAGGCCCTGCATCTCCCACAGCGGGTTGGGCATGGACGCGTTGGCGAACAGCGCGTTGTTCCAGCCCAGCGGCCGGCTGGTGTCCAGGTAGAACGACTTGAGGTAGGTATAGACCCAGTCACTGCCCCGCACTCGCGAGATCAGGCTGAGGTCCGGCGGCATCTTGCCGAACCACTTTTCGGCATTTTCCTTGGGCATCGCCACCGGAATCGGGTCGCCAATCGCCGAGCCGGTGAAGTTGAGGTTGTTCATCACCTCTTCTTCGGTCAGGCCCAGGTCCTGTGCCATCCGCGAATAGCGCAGGTACTTCAGCGCGTGGCAGCCGGAGCAGTAGTTCATGTACAGCTGCGCACCGCGCTGCAGCGATGCGCGGTCACCGAGGTCGTTGCCGGCCTGCAGCAGCTTGGTGCCGCCTTCGGCGGCGGAGGCCAGGAAACTGCCCAGCATCAGGGCGGCCGTCAGGGCCAGCCGGACCATCCAGCGCTCAGTCATGGGTGGTCACCCTCTCCGGTACCGGTTTTGTCTTGTCCAACCGTGTCCATAGCGGCATGGTGATGAAGAACGCGAAGTACAGGAAGGTCAGCACCCGCCCGACGTAGGTCTCGTGCGCGTCAGTGCCCGGGCCGGAGCCGATCACGCCGAGCCAGACGAAGCACACCGCGAACACCCCCAGCAGCACCCGCGACAGCACGCCGCGGTAGCGGTAGGACTTCACCCGCGCGCGGTCCAGCCAGGGCACCAGGAACAGGATGGCGATGGCCGAGAACATCACCAGCACGCCGCCCAGCTTGTTCGGCACCACCCGCAACATCGCGTAGTACGGGGTGTAGTACCAGACCGGCTTGATGTGTTCGGGGGTGACCAGGCGGTTGGCCTCGGTGAAGTTGTCGTGCTCCAGGAACAGGCCACCGAATGCAGGTGCGAAGAAGATGATGAAGGCGGCGATGATCAGCAGGAAGCCGGCGCCGACGCCGTCCTTGAGCGTGTAGTACGGGTGGAACGGAATACCGTCGGCCGGTGCGTTCGGCGACCAGCGGTTACCCTTCGGGCCCTTCTTGATTTCCACGCCATCGGGGTTGTTCGACCCCACTTCGTGCAGCGCACCCAGGTGCAGCACCACCAGCAACAGCAGCACCAGCGGCAGTGCGATGACGTGCAGTGCGAAGAAGCGGTTGAGCGTGGCGTCACTGGGCAGGTAGTCGCCCATGATCCACTCGGTCAGGCCGTTGCCGATGACCGGTATCGCGCCGAACAGCGAGATGATCACCTTGGCGCCCCAGAACGACATCTGGCCCCACGGCAGCACGTAGCCCATGAAGGCTTCGGCCATCAGCACCAGGTAGATCAGCATGCCCAGGATCCACACCAGCTCGCGCGGCTTCTGGTAACTGCCGTACAGCAGGCCGCGGAACATGTGCAGGTAGACCACGATGAAGAACAGCGAGGCCCCGGTGGAATGCATGTAACGGATCAGCCAGCCCCACTCCACATCACGCATGATGTATTCGATGGAGCCGAACGCCTCGGCGGCGTTGGTCTTGTAGTGCATCGTCAGGAAGATGCCGGTGACGATCTGGTTGACCAGCACCAGCAGCGCCAGCGAACCGAAGTAGTACCAGATGTTGAAGTTCTTCGGCGCGTAGTACTCGCTGACATGCTTGCGGTACACCGGCATCAGGCCCGGTGCGCGGGCGTTGACCCAGTCGGCCACGCCGCTGGCGGTACGGCTGAGGATATTGGCCATCAGGCAGCCCCCTGCGGATCGACACCGATGATGATGGTGTTGTCGTCCTGGTAGTGGTGCGCGGGCACCTTCAGGTTGATCGGCGCCGGCACGTCCTTGAAGACGCGGCCGGACATGTCGAAGCGCGACTTGTGGCAGGGGCAGAAGTAGCCACCCTTCCACTGCGGGTCGTAGGGTTCAGGCCGGATCTCGGCGACCATTTCCGGCGAGCAGCCCAGGTGCGTGCACAGGCCGACCAGCACCGAAATATCCGGCTTGATCGAGCGCAGCTCGGGGTTCTGCTTCAGCACGTACTCCGGCTGCTGGTCCTTCTCGCCGGACTCGGGGTCCTTGAGACGGCCATCGAGCCCATGCAGCGCATCAAGAATGGCCTTGGACCGTTTGACGATCCAGATCGGCTGGCCACGCCATTCCACGATCAGGCGTTGGCCTTCCTGCAGGGCGCTGATGTCGGCCACCACGGGGGCACCGGCAAGCTTGGCCCGCGCACTGGGATTCCAGGATTTGATGAAAGGGACTGCGGTGAATCCGACGCCGACGGCGCCCACCACGGCTGTGGTGGCAGAAAGAAAACGCCGACGTCCGGTGTTGACTGGATCGTGTACCCCATCGTTGGCCATCCGGCACTCCGATATTGATTAGGTAGCTTTAAGGCTGCCAACGGTTCCGGTGGGGGCCAGAGCCGCATTGAATCATGGCCGAGTGTAGCGGAACCGTCGCGCGCCACACAACGCATTGCAACAACATTGAATTACGGGGTTGCCGGCCAGCGGCCGGCACTACCGGCTGCTTGCCGCTTCGCTCGCCAGGCATGGCCTGGCGCTACTGCTTGGTCAATGCGGTGCGGTAACGCTCGGCCAACTGGCCGACCCGGCGCACGTAGTACTGGGTTTCGCTGTAGGGCGGCACGCCACGGTGGCGGTCGACCGCGCCTTCGCCAGCGTTGTAGCCGGCGGCGGCAAGGGTCAGGTCGCCATTGAAGCGCTTCAACAACCACGCAAGATACTGCACGCCGCCGCGGATGTTCTGCCCGGCGTCGTAGGAATCACTGACCCCGAAGCGGGCGGCGGTGGGAGGCATCAACTGCATCAGGCCCTGCGCGCCGGCGCGGCTGAGCGCGGTCGGGTTGTAGGCCGACTCGGCGTGGATGATGGCCCGCACCACGGCCTCCTCCACACCGAACTCGCGTGCGGCCGAGGTGATCTCGGTCTGGAAGGCCGAGGTGTTCAGGCGCACGGTGCCGAAGTCCACGCGCGGGTTGACGCCGCAGGCGTAGCAGCGTTCCATGAAGCTGTAGCGGATGGTCCGAACCGGGCCGAGATTGGCCACCTGGGTTGGGCGGGCACTGGTGTAGTGGCGCACGCCATCCTTCATGAAGGAATAGACCTGACCGCTGACCATGCGCCCGGCGCGCGAGGTGACCGGCTGTGCTGGAGCGGCTGCGGGTGCCGGCGCAGGCGCAGGCGCGACCGTTGCCGGCACCGCGACGCTGGCTGCCACCGCGACCGGATTGCGCTCGATGCTTGCCACGGTGGTCGGCGCGGGCTTCGGTACGGCCGCCACCGGGCGCGGTGCCGGGCGACTATCGCGGCTGTAGCTGATGGTGCTGCAACGGGCCCCGGCCACACGCTTGCTCACATAACTGGTGACACCATCGGCACCCTGGCACTTGTACAGGCTTCCGGCGCTGGCCGGCGCAGCGGTCAGCGCAGCGATGATGATCGCCGTTGTCCCCAGTATCCCCTTCATGGCGGCGAGTGTCCCAGCTTCGCCCGGGCTTGCCAAGCGACGCGGCTCAGCCTGTGACCGGCGGCACAGCCAACACCTGGCCCAACCCGGTCAAGCGCTGCGCCAACTCATCACGCAGGCCCGGTGGCGTGGTCCACAGCGCCACCGGCAGGCGGTCCAGGCTGAGGATCTGCGCCAGCATCATGCCGCGGCTCTCGGCGCCCATGCGCAACAGGCAATGGTCGGCACCGTCCGCCTCCAGCACCCCGCACCACGGCGGAATGCGACCTTCCAGCTCGGCGCGGCTGCCGGCCAGGCGGATGACGGCCTGCAGCGCGAACGGTGCCTGGCTGACTGCCTGCCGCACCATCACATCCGGCGGCGCCGGGGTGCGGCGGTGCAGGCCGGGCTCGGAACATTCGCGTACCACGCCCATCCGGTCCACGCGCAGGGTCCGCCAGTCCTGCCGGCCCAGGTCCCAGGCCAGCAGGTACCAGCGCCGGCCGTAGTTGACCAGGTGCTGGGCCTCGACCTCGCGCTGGGTCACCGCATCCTGTGCGCTGCGGTATTCAAAGGCCAGCCGTGACGCCTGCCGGCAGTGCTGGGCCAGCCGCCCGAGCAGGCGTGCGTCGGTAGACGGAAGGTCGGACAGGGTGGCGGTGGCGGCATGCACCTCGCCGGCCTGCTGGCGGCGACGGGTCGGCACCAGCGGGTCGAGCTTGGACAACAGGCCACGCGCGGTGTCGTCGATGCCGGCGACGGTCGCGGACGCGGCACGCAGGGCGATTGCCAGGGTGGTCGCCTCCTCTTCGTCCAGCAGCATCGGCAGTACCGGTGCCCCTGCCCCCAGCTGGTAGCCGCCGCCGACGCCCGACGAGGCCTGCACCGGGTAGCCCAGTTCACGCAGTCGCTCGATATCGCGGCGAATGCTGCGCCGGTCCACGCCCATGCGCTCGGCCAGTTCGGCCCCGGACCACTGGCGGCGGGCCTGCAGCAGGGCGATCAGGCGCAGCAGTCGATGGGCGGTATGGCGCATGAAGGATCGAGGACAGAAGTCGTCCGCAATAGTGCCTCAGGATGGGCTCCAGTTCACCACCCACCGCAAGGAGCAATGCCATGACTTCACGCCAGATCACCCTGTACCACGCCGCCCGTTCGCGCTCGAGCGGCGCCGTGGCCCTGCTCGAAGCGCTGGGTGCCGATTACCGCATGCAGGTGCTGGACCTGAAGGCCGGCGCCAACCTGGCCCCGGCCTACCTGGCCATCAATCCGATGGGCAAGGTGCCGGCCATCGTCCACAACGGCGCGCTGGTGACCGAGCAGGTGGCGATCTACCTGTACCTGGCCGACCTGTACCCGGAAGCCGGGCTGGCCCCGCCGATCGGCGACACCCTGCGCGGCCCCTACCTGCGCTGGATGGCCTTCTATGGCGCCTGTTTCGAGCCGGCGATGATCGACAAGGCGATGCATCGCGAGCCGCCGCCGCGCCTGATGTCGCCGTACAACGATGCGGAGACCGTGCTGCAGGTGGTCGAGGCCCAGCTGGCGCAGGGGCCATACCTGCTCGGCGAGACGATGAGCGCCGCCGACGTGCTCTGGGGCAATGCGCTGTTCTGGACCAGCGATTTCGGCCTGCTGCAGCTGGCCCCGGCGACCAAGGACTACGTGGCCCGTATCGGCGCGCTGACCGCGTTCGAGCGTTCGCGCCAGATCGATGCGGAGCTGGTCGCGGCGTAAAGGCACCCGCCGGGCACGGCCCGGCGCTACCGAACGGGACGGGATGCAGGTAGCGCGGGGCCATGCCCCGCGAGCGCGCCGCGCGGCGCCGTTGGCGTTACGCAGGGCGAGCGCGGCGGGATGCGGGTAGAATTGCCCGCTTTCCCGCCACCCGAATGGATTAAGCGCCATGACCGGGACGCCAGACGTCTTTCCGCCCGCCACGCCGGGCGGTACCCCGCTCGTTGCCCTGCCCGCCGGTCCGCGCAAGCCCGACCAGGTCAAGGGCAAGCTGTACATCAAGACCCACGGTTGCCAGATGAACGAGTACGACTCGGCCAAGATGGCCGACGTGCTTGCCGCCAGCGATGGCCTGGAACTGACCGACAGCCCGGACGACGCCGACGTCATCCTGGTCAACACCTGTTCCATCCGCGAAAAAGCGCAGGAGAAGGTGTTCAGCCAGCTGGGCGTGTGGAAGGGCCTGAAGAACAAGGGCCGCGAAGTCATCATCGGCGTGGGCGGCTGCGTGGCCTCGCAGGAAGGCGAGGCGATCATCAAGCGCGCGCCGTTCGTCGACCTGGTGTTCGGCCCGCAGACCCTGCATCGCCTGCCCGAGTTGATCCGCGCCCGGCGTGAGCAGAAGCGCCCGCAGGTGGACATCAGCTTCCCCGAGATCGAGAAGTTCGACCGCCTGCCCGAGCCTCGCGCCGACGGCGCTTCGGCCTTCGTGTCGATCATGGAAGGCTGTTCCAAGTACTGCTCGTTCTGCGTGGTGCCCTACACCCGCGGTACCGAAGTCAGCCGCCCGTTCGAGGACGTGGTGGTGGAAGTGGCACAGCTGGCCGCGCAGGGCGTGCGCGAAATCAACCTGCTCGGGCAGAACGTCAACGCCTACCGTGGTCCCTACGGTGATGGCGAATTCGCCGATCTGGGCCTGCTGATTCGCACCATCGCCGAGATCGATGGCGTCGGCCGCATC
This sequence comes from Stenotrophomonas maltophilia, assembly GCF_004684085.1. Taxonomy (GTDB): domain Bacteria; phylum Pseudomonadota; class Gammaproteobacteria; order Xanthomonadales; family Xanthomonadaceae; genus Stenotrophomonas; species Stenotrophomonas maltophilia_AS. Next base: position 10,874 of record NZ_SRHZ01000029.1, on the reverse strand, counting down.
CGCTTCACCACCTCGCACCCGCTGGAGTTCAGCGATTCGCTGATCGACGCGTTCCGCGACGTGCCGCAGCTGGCGAACTTCCTGCATCTGCCGGTGCAGGCCGGCAGCGACCGCGTGCTGTCGGCGATGAAGCGCGGCTACACCGCGCTGGAATTCAAGTCGAAGATCCGCAAGCTGCGCGCGGTGCGCCCGGACATCTCGATCAGCTCGGACTTCATCGTTGGTTTCCCCGGCGAGACCGATGCCGATTTCGAGAAGACCATGAAGCTGATCGAGGACATCGGCTTCGACCACAGCTTCTCCTTCATCTATTCGCGTCGCCCAGGCACCCCGGCTGCGGACCTGGAGGACACGATCAGCGATGCTGAGAAGCATGCGCGCCTGTCGCGCTTGCAGGAGCGCATCAATGCGCATGCCGCCGGCATTTCCGAGAAGATGGTCGGCACCGTGCAGACCGTGCTGGTGGAAGGCCCCTCGCGCAAGAACCCGAACGAGCTGACCGGCAAGACCGAGAACATGCGTTCGGTGAACTTCCCGGCGCCGGCGCGCTTAATCGGCCAGTTCGTGGACGTGATGATCACCGAAGCGCTGACCAATTCGCTGCGCGCGCGGGTGGTAGCGGAATAAGGTGTGCCGACCAACGGTCGGCACCCACCAGGCGAGAGAGATGTGCCGACCAACGGTCGGCACCTACCGGGGTGGATGCCGACCGTTGGTCGGCATGCCTCAATCCAGCCGCTTGCGGAAACGCAGGATCGCCAGCGTCATCATCACCACGATGAAGGCCAGCAGTGCCAGCGCATCGTGCCATAGCTCCCACAGCGAGGCGCCGCGCAGCATGATGCCGCGCACCAGGCGCAGGAAATGGGTCAGCGGCAGCACTTCGGCCAGCCACTGCACCGGCCGCGGCATGCCTGCGAACGGGAACATGAAGCCCGACAGCAGGATGGACGGCAGGAACAGGAACAACGTCATCTGCATCGCCTGGAACTGCGACCGCGCGCGCGTGGAAATCAGCAGCCCCAGCGCCAGGTTGGCCAGCACCAGCAGCACCGCCGCCAGGTAGATGTCCAGCAGGCTGCCGCGAATGGGCACCTGGAACAGCCAGGTACCCAACACCAGCACCAGGGTGGTCTGCAGCAGACCGATGGCCGCATAGGGCAGCACCTTGCCGACCATCAGTTCGCTGCGCGACACCGGCGTGGCGATCAGCAGTTCCATGTTGCCGCGCTCGCGTTCGCGCACCACCGCCACCGCGGTGAACATCACCAGGGTCATGGTCAGGATCACCCCGATCAGGCCCGGCACGATGTTCACCGCCGAACGCCGCTGCGGGTTGTAGAAGCTGGTCACGCTGATTGGACCACCGGCGATGCTGCCTTCGCGCAGTGGCCGCGTGTTGCTGGTCGGGCGCGTGTCCAGCGGCACCTGCGCCAGCTGGATCGCCGCACTCTGCACCACGGTGTCGCTGCCATCGACCAGCACCTGCACCGCCTCGCGTCCATCGAAGCGACGACGCTCGAAGTCTGCCGGCACCACGATGCCGACACTGATCTCGCCACGGCGCAGCGCCTGCATCAGCTGGTCGGGCGTGTAGGCTTCGCTGCGCGGTGTGATCACGCCGGTGGCCACCATGTCCTGCACCAGCGCGCGCGAAGCGGCACTGTTGGCCTGGTCGGCGACACCGGCGTCGAGGTGGCGCAGGTTGAGGTTGATCGCATAGCCGAACAGCAGCAGCTGCATCACCGGAATGCCGACGATCATCGCCAGCGTGATGCGGTCGCGGCGCAGCTGGCGCAGCTCCTTGAGCATGATCGCCCACAGCCGGCGCAGGTTCATGCCGCCGGCTCCCGGCCACGGCCGCGGGTGGCGGCCACGAATACGTCTTCCAGGTTCGGTGCGACTGCGTCGATCCGGGCCTGCGGATCGGCACTGGCCAGTGCCTGCCGCAATGCCGGTGTGTCGGCGGCTCCCTGGCTGCACAGCACGCGTAGCTGGGTACCGATCTGCGCCACGCTCAGCACGCCGGGCAGTTCGGCCAATGCGCGGGCGGCCTGACGCGGCTGCGCCGACGTGACCTGCAACGTGCGGCCGTCCAGCTGTGCACACAGTTCGGCCGGCGTACCATCGGCGACCAGCGCGCCGCGATCGAGGATCGCCAGCCGGTGGCAGCGTTCGGCCTCGTCCATGTAATGGGTCGACACCAGCACGGTGGTACCGGCGTCGGCAAGCTCGAACAGGGCCTCCCAGAAATCGCGGCGCGATTCAGGATCGACCGCGCTGGTCGGCTCGTCCAGAAACAGCAGTTCCGGCCCATGTATCACGGCGCCAGCCAGCGCCAGCCGCTGCTTCTGTCCACCACTGAGGGTACCGGCCAGCTGCGGTTGCCGGTCCTGCAGGCGGTACTGCTGCAGCAGCGCGTCGATCCGTTGCCGCGCCTGCGTACGTGGCAGGTCCTGGATGGCGGCGAGGAACTCCAGGTTCTCGCGCACCGACAGGTCTTCATACAACGAGAAGCGCTGGGTCATGTAACCAATGCGCCGGCGCAGTGCCTCGGCCTGCTCCGGCACCGCCAGGCCAAGCACTTCAATCTGCCCCGCACTCGGTTCAAGCAGGCCGCACAGCATGCGGATGGTGGTCGACTTGCCGGACCCGTTCGGGCCGAGAAAGCCGTACACCTGCCCGCGCGGCACGGTCAGGTCGACGTTGTCCACGGCCAGCAGATCGCCGAAGCGGCGGGTCAGGCCCTGCGCATGCACCGCGATGTCCGCACTGGTGTTCAGAAGCGCACCTGCACTGGCAGGCCGGCGGGCAGCTTCTGCATGTCAGCGGTAGCGTCAACTTCGATCTCGGCGAGATAGCTCAAGCGTTCGACGTCATCGCCGGTCAATGCGTAGTACGGGGTGAACGACGGCTCGCTGCGGATCGCGCGTACGTGCCCCTTCAGGAGGGTGCTTCCCCCCTCCAGCTGTATCTGCGCGGCCTGTCCGACCTTGACCTGCAGCCGCAGCGGCTGCGGCAGGTAGACGCGTGCATAGGGGCGCTCGCCGACCAGCATCACCGCCAGCGGCGCCCCGACCGGCGCCTGGTCGCCCTGCCGGTACGGCAAGGCATCGACCACGCCATCGCGCGGCGCACGCAGTTGCAGCTTCTGCCGGTTGACGCCCTGCACCACCTGCTGTGCCTGCGCGGCGTCGGCGGCCGCCTGGCCCTGGGCAATGTCCTGCACGCGGCTGCCGTGCACCAACTCCAGCCAGGCCTGCTCGGCGGCACGCACGCTGGCCTCGGCGTTGCCAGCGGCGGCGCGTGCACGATCCAGCTCGGCGGCGGCGATCAGGCGCTGGCGTGCCAGCGGCTGCACGCGCCGGTAGTAGGCAACGGCTTCGGCAGACTGCGCGCGCAACGCGGCCAGTTGGGCCTGGGCCTGCGCGACCTGTTCCTGGCGCGGGCCGATCTTCAGTTCTTCCAACTGCGCCTGTGCACGCACCGTGTCGGCCTGCGCTGCAGCGAACTGCGCGTCGCCGCGGGCCGGGTCCAGCTGCATCAGCACCGCCCCGGCCTTGACCTGCTGGCCTTCGCGCACCTCCACCGTGGCGATCACTTCGGCCGCCGGTGCTGGCACCGTGATCCGGTCCCACTCCAGCGTGCCCAGCGCAGTCGGCGTTGACTGCCCACACCCCGCCAGCAGGCCGATACCCGCCAGCCCGATTCCACGCATCCCATTGCTGATGCCCATGCCATCCCCTCCTGCGACGGCGCCACGGTGGCATGCGCCCCGTGCACCCTCAATGATTCCGATCAGCCCTGACGGTTTTTTCACCACGTGCACGCAGGCCTTTTGCTGCAAGGCTCCGCGGCACCTGTCCACAGGTTGATTCAGCATCATTCCACAGCCCATGTGGAAAACCGGCCACATGCGGCCGTGTTGCTCGCCAGGCAACGAAACATGCGCTGCCATCACGACGAACCTGCGCGCACATGCCCGCCGCGATCGGACGCCAAGACGGTGGCCGACCTTGACGCTTTTTTCACCACGACCTCATGGGCCTTGTGGCACAAGCATTGCGACGGTCTATCCACAGGTTTCCGCGCGCTCCGTCCACACCGGGTGTGGAAAACGCTGTATCGACCGCCTGCTGGCCGCGCGGCCCGTGCGCGCGCTACCCTTGTCCTCCCTGAATACACTGCGGTGGAAGGCACCCGCCCCACCCAAAGCAATGAAAAGCATCGATCATCGAGACTTCACCCTGTCGCCGGAAGACAACGAGCGACTGGCCAACCTGAGCGGCCCCTTCGACGGCCACCTGCGCCAGATCGAGCTGAAGCTCGGTGTGGAGATCGCCAACCGTGGCTTCGTGTTCCGCATCAGCGGGCCGAACGAGGCCATCGTCGAGGCGCAGAAGCTGGTCGAAGCGCTGTACGCCGAAGCCGGCGAGACCACCTTCGACAACCATGCCATCCACCTGCGCCTGGCCCAGGCCAACGTCGAACAGATCGCCGAACGCTCCTATGAAGCGCAGGACGTGGCGATCAAGGTCAAGCGCGGCACCGTGCGCGGTCGCGGCGCCAACCAGTCCCGCTACCTGCACCAGATCGCCAGCCACGACATCAATTTCGGCGTCGGTCCGGCCGGCACCGGCAAGACCTTCCTGGCCGTGGCCAGCGCGGTTGAAGCCCTGAATGAATCGCGGGTGCAGCGCCTGATCCTGGTGCGCCCGGCGGTCGAAGCCGGCGAGAAGCTCGGCTTCCTGCCCGGAGACCTGAGCCAGAAAGTCGACCCCTACCTGCGACCGCTGTACGACGCCCTGTACGAAATGATGGGCGTGGAGAAGGTGGTCAAGCTGCTCGAGCGCAACGTCATCGAGATTGCGCCGCTGGCCTATATGCGCGGCCGCACGCTCAACGATGCGTTCGTGATCCTGGACGAAGCGCAGAACACCACCATCGAACAGATGAAGATGTTCCTGACCCGCCTGGGCTATGGCTCCACCGCAGTGGTTACCGGTGACCTGACCCAGACCGACCTGCCCAAGCACCTGAAGTCGGGGCTGCGCGATGCCATCGACGTGCTGCGCGAGGTCGAGGGCGTCAGCTTCACCTTCTTCGAATCCCGCGACGTGGTCCGCCATCCGCTGGTGGCACGTATCGTCAGCGCCTACGACCGCCGCGACCTGCATCAGATCCAACCTGGAGCGACTCCATGACCCGTGGTCCCGTGCGACTGGACGTCGCCGTCAGTTATGCATTGCCGCGTGCCGGCCTGCCGGCGGCCGTGAGCTTCCGCAAGTGGGTGGCCGCCGCACTGAAGGGCCGCATCCGCGAGGCCGACCTGGCCATCCGCGTGGTCGACGCCAAGGAAGGCCAGTCGCTGAACCGCCACTACCGCGGCAAGGACTACGCGACCAACGTCCTCAGCTTCCCCGCTGACGTCCCCGAAGGCCTGCCCAAGGGCGTCAAGTTCCCGCTGCTGGGCGACCTGGTGATCTGTGCACCGGTGGTGGCGCGGGAGGCCGACGAACAGGGCAAGGCGCTCAACGCCCATTACGCGCACCTGACCGTGCACGGCGTACTGCACCTGCTCGGCTGGGACCACGAGGACGACAAGGAAGCCGAGGCGATGGAGCAGCTGGAGCGCGACATCCTGGCCGAGCTCGGCATCGCCGATCCGTACGCCGGCGAGCGCTGACACCGGGCTCTGTTCCGAGCCCACGCACTCACGGAAGAGGAGCGCAGCATGACCCTGCCCGCACTTGTGCTTGCCGCGCTACTGCAGTCCGGGGCAGGCCTGATGCCCGATCCTGACCGTCCCTCACCGCTCCCCACCAGCGACAGCGAGGCCGACATCGCCGCAAAGATCGTCGAACTACGGGCGTTCTTCGGCAGCAGCGAGCGCGACACTCGCAACATCGTCGCCACTGCCCAGCAACGGGCGCTGATCGAGCGCCTGGAAGCGCGGCACGCGGCACGTCTGGCCGGCATCTGGGTGGACAATGCGAGGGGCTGGAACGTTGTGGTGCGACTGACAGGCACCGCACCCGAGGCCGATGAGGCACATCCAGGGGCGGATGGCCCGCAACGTGTGCACTACATCACCGGCGCCGCGATGACCGAAGCGGAGATGAAGCGCCGCCTGCACGCACAGCGGGACTGGCTGCGGGCCCAGCTGCCCGACCTGTTCGGCTATAGCCTGGATGTCAAGACCGGGGAGCTGGAGGTTGAGCTGCGGGATACCCCAGCCAACCGCGCGACGGCAGCGGCCGTGCGTGACCACCTGCAGGTGCAGCTGGGCTACCCGGTCAGGCTGCGCTGGTACCCGGCGACCACGCGCTGGAATTCGCCCTGACTGCGCCCGGGCTGGAGTGCCACCCCATGCGCTGCGCTATTGTTCAACACCGGCCAGGACGCGGAAGGAAAAAGGATGAACCCAGGGAACGGCTTCATGACGATTATGATGGCTGCCGGCCTTTTCGCCATTCTGCTGGTGCTGGGCGCGCATGCCGTGCGCCGCGTCAGCGCGCGCGACCCCAGCGGGCAGCACTGGCTGCTGCGCACGCTGGCACTGCTGTCACCGGCGTGCGTCATTGCCAGCCTGGCGGTCGGCGTGATCGGGCCTCACCTGCAGCAACAGCGGCACGGGATGAGCACCACAATGGGCCTGGTGACGAGCGCGCTGCTGCTGATGCTGATTGGCGCGCTCACCGCGCCGGTGGCCTGGCGTGTGGTGGTCCAGCAGCGCCTGCGACGCTCGGCGGCTACGTTGCCGTTCTTCCATGCGTCAACCGCCTCACTCTGGCTGTTGTACGCGCTCTGCGCGATGTACATGACACTGGCAAGGGCCGCCGAACCCGCGCTGATGCCCTGGTTCGAACAGCCGGGCCTGCTGCAGTTGGCGGCCGGCGGGCTGCTCACTATCCTCCACGCTTCGATGAAGGCGGTGCTGCTCACCCTGCCGGTGATGGGGCTACGCGCCCTGCTGACCCGCGGCCGCCGCAGCAGCAAGGCTGAGAACCCGCGCCCGTCACCGTTATGATGTCCAGCCCGCCTGCGGAACCTGCCCGTGTCCCTGCGTTGCTGCCTGCCTCTGCTGTGTGCCTTTGCGGTGCCTTCGGCCCTCGCCTCAAGCCTTGACCTTCCGGCCCTGATCGAATGCCGCCAGGGCGTGGCCGAGCAGGCCGCGCTGGCGCCGCTGCTGGCCGACCCGCTGAAGGCCGTGGCCCAGGGCCTGCAGCCGCTGCCGCAGGGCAACCAGTTCATGAGCGAGTACCGCCTGGCCCAGCCGATCAGCGTGTTTGGCACGACCACCGAGCGGGTGGCGGTGGCCGGGGCCAGCGTCATGGCGATCCTCGACCAGGCCGATCCACGGCCACTGGCCAAGCGGCTGGCGCTGGAGACCGGGTACGACCAGGACGGCAAGTTCATGGCCGGCCGCGAGCTGGTCAGCCGCGACGTCACCGACCCGAAGACCGGCGAGGCCCAGATCGAGTCGGTCATCCTCAGCGTCTCCACCGTGGCCTCCCACCCCGGCAAAACCTTGGCCGGGTGCACCTACAGTCTGGACCTGCCCGAAGAGGAAGCCCCCCGGCCTGAACTGGCACCGGCGCCGATCACCGGGCCGGGCAGCGACGGCCACTGACAGGCCGCCACATCCTGCTAGACTTGGGCCAACGCCCGGCCTGCCGGGTGCCTTTTTTCCAGAGATGTCAGAAGACGACAGTAGTAGCTCCCCCGCGGAGCACAGTGAAAAGAAGCGCGGCTGGCTTGAACGCCTGACTTCCGCCTTCTCCGGCGAACCCCATACCCGCGACGAGCTGGTCGCTGTCCTGCACACCGCGCAGGAAGAGGGTCTGATCGCCGCCGATACCCTGAAGATGATGGAAGGCGCCATTTCGGTGGCCGAGCTGACCGTGGGCGACGTGATGATCTCGCGCTCGCAGATGGTCTCGCTGCCGGTCGAAGCGCCCTTCCTGGAACTGATGAAGCAGGTGGTCGAATCCGGCCATTCGCGCTTCCCGGTGCACGGCGAGAACAAGGACGACATCCTTGGCATCCTGCTGGCCAAGGACCTGCTGCGCGGCGTCGTCGCCGACAATGGCCCGGCCAACGTGCGCGAGCTGCTGCGCCCGGCGGTGCTGATCCCCGAGGCAAAGAAGCTCAACGTGCTGTTGAAGGAATTCCGCCTGTCGCGCAACCACATGGCCATCGTGGTGGACGAGTACGGCGGTGTCGCCGGCCTGGTCACCATCGAGGACGTGCTGGAGCAGATCGTCGGCGACATCGACGACGAGCACGACGAGGCCGAGGACCAGTCGGCGCAGATCGCCATCCAGTCCGATGGCCAGTACGTGGTCGATGCGCTGACCGCGATCGGCGACTTCAACGAGCGCTTCGGTGCCACCTTCTCCGACGAGGACTACGACACCATCGGCGGCCTGGTCACCGAGGCGGTTGGGCACCTGCCGGAAGTCGGTGACGAGCTGGCGCTGGACCGCTTCCTGTTCCGCGTGGCCCGCGCCGATGCGCGCCGGGTGCAGGCCTTCCACGTGACCGTGCTGCCGCCGGACGCGCAGGACGACGCTTGAAGCGCCGCGGACTGATCCTGACCGTGTGGCTGGCACTGTGTGTGCTGGCCATGGCCGTTCCGCTGGCTGCGTTTGCCCAGCCCTCGCCGGCCACGCCAGCGCCGGCCAGCATCGAAGCCCCTGCCCCGCGCATCGGCGTGGTCACCATGCAACCGGGCACGGTGTTCTTCGAGCGCTTCGGTCACGATGCCATCGTCGTGATCGATCCGGTCAGCGGCGAGGCGACGTCGTACAACTTCGGCTACTTCGATCCGTCCGAGGATGATTTCATCGGCCGCTTCGTGCGCGGCGACATGATGTATTACCTGGTGGCGCTGCCGCTGCAGCAGGACCTGTCGTACTACGACGAGACCGGCCGCGGTGCCAGCGTGCAGTGGCTGGATCTGCGCCCGGACCAGGCAAGGGCGCTGGCCGCCGACCTGGCCGAGCGGGCCAAGCCGGAAAACGCGCGCTACCACTACGACTACTACACCGCCAACTGCGCGACGATGGTGCGCGACACGCTGGACAAGGCGCTCGATGGCCGCCTGCAGTCGCAGCTGTCGGGGCGCTCGCGTGGCAATACTTACCGCAGTGAATCGGTGCGCCTGGCCTCGCCGGCACCGTGGATGTGGCTGGGCTTCGACGTCGGCCTCGGGCCGTTCGCCGACCAGCCGCTGTCGCGCTGGCAGGAAGCCTTCGTGCCGATGCGGCTGGCCGATGCACTGCGCCAGGCACGCAACAGCGATGGGCGTCCGTTGGTGCAGTCCGAACAGGAGCTGCTGCCACATCGCATCGATGCGGAGCCGAAGGAATTCGCGCGCCGCTGGTGGCCGTGGCTGCTGCTCGGGCTGATCGTCGCCGGCGGCGTGCTGGCGCTGCGCCGCCGCCCGCGCCTGCTGGCCGGGCTGGCGCTGCCGTTCTGGCTGCTGTGTGCCGTCGCTGGCGGCCTGCTGGTATTCCTTTGGGGCTTCAGTACCCACTACGCCGCCTGGGCAAACCGCAACCTGCTGCTGCTTTCGCCGCTGGCTGTTCTGCTGCTGCCAGGGGCCATCGCCCTGCTGCGCCGACGCGTGCCCGGGCGCATGTTCAGGGTCGTGCTGTGGCTGCTGGCAGTGCAGGCCGTGGCCGCGCTGGTGCTGCACTGGCTGAGCCTGCAGGCGCAGTACAACGTGCAGTGGATCGTGCTGCTGCTGCCTGTCCACGTCGCACTGGCGTGGGTGCTGGGGCGCCGTCCTCACTTGTCCAAAACACAGCCCTGACGCACGATGGCGGGCATGTCATTGCCCGCCTCTGCTGCCGCTCCCGCCTCGGCCAACCCCGCCTGCGTCATCAACTGCGTCCACTACGATGACGAGGGCAAACGCCACGACATCAGCCTGGATACCATCAGCGATGTCATTGCCAGTGGCAATGGCTTTGTCTGGGTCGGCCTGTACGATCCCAACGAGGATGTGCTGCTGAAACTGCAGGAAGAATTCTGCCTGCACGACCTGGCCATCGAGGATGCGCGCAACGCGCACCAGCGGCCCAAGATGGAAACCTACGGCAACTCGATGTTCGTGGTGGTGACCACCGCGCAGATGGTCGACGAGCGCATCCAGTACGGCGAAACCCACGCCTTCCTCGGGCCGCGCTTCCTGGTGACGGTGCGCCATGGTGCGTCGCTGTCCTACGCGCCGGTGCGTGCGCGGGTGGAACGCGAGCCGCAGCTACTGAAGATGGGCCCGTCGTACTGCCTGTACGCGGTAACCGACTTCGTGGTCGACAACTATCTGCCGATCGTGCACCGCTTCCGCGACACCCTGGACCTGTTGGAAAAGGACATCTTCGCCGACACCTACAAGCGCAGCACGGTGGTACGGCTATACGAGCTCAAGCGCGAATTGAACAAGATGCGGATGGCGGTGGCGCCACTGCAGGACGTGTTGGCGCAGCTGCGCCGCTACCAGGGCGAACTGATTCCGGACGAAGTGAAGCTGTACATCCGAGACGTGCACGACCATGCGGTACGCATCAGCGATGTGATCGACACCCTGCGCGAGATGCTGGGCACGGCACTGAGCGTGAACCTGTCGCTGGTGACGCTTGCGCAGGGCGAGACCGTCAAGCGCCTCGGTGCATGGGCCGCGCTGCTGGCGGCGCCGACGCTGATCACCAGCTGGTACGGCATGAACTTCAGCCACATGCCGGAGCTGAGCCAGCCCTGGTCCTACCCGCTGATGATTGTCGGCGTGGGTGGTGTGTGCGTGGGGTTGTACCGGTTGTTCAAGCGCGCGAAGTGGTTGTGACCCGCTTCTGGTAGTGCCGGCCGCT
>NZ_SRHZ01000028.1 GCF_004684085.1 Stenotrophomonas maltophilia | reverse complement strand
CAACCAGGCAATGCCGGCCAGCGGCCGGCACTACCGTTCGGCATCAAGCTACGTAGACGGTCTTGATGTTCATGAACTCATGGATGCCATGGTCGGCCAGTTCGCGGCCGAAGCCGGACTGCTTGCTGCCGCCGAACGGCAACCGCGCATCGCTCTTGACGATGGCATTGACGAAAGCCGCGCCGCATTCCATGCGCTGGGCGAAACGTTCGCCGCGCACCGGGTCGCCCGTCCACACACTGCCGCCCAGTCCGAAACGGGTGTCATTGGCCACGCGCAGTGCCTCGGCCTCGTCAGCAACCCGGATCACCGCAGCCACCGGACCGAACAGTTCCTCGTCGTACGCCGGCATGCCCGGGCCGACCTGATCGAGCACAGTGGCCGGGTAACCGGCGTGCGTGCCCGCAACCGGCTCACCACCGACCAGCACCCGCGCGCCTTTGGCCACGCTGGCCTGCACCTGCTTGTGCAGTTCGTCGCGCAGGTCGGCACGTGCCATCGGTGCCAGCGTGGTGCCACGCTCGTTGGGGTCGCCGTACTGGCGCTCGCCCGCGGCTTCAACGAATCGTCGGGTGAATTCATCAGCCACCGCCTCGACCACGATAAAGCGCTTGGCCGCGATGCAGGTCTGCCCGCTGTTGTCGAAGCGCGACTTCACCGCGGCCGCCACGGTCTTGTCCAGGTCGGCATCGTCGAGCACCACGAAGGCGTCGCTGCCGCCCAGTTCCATCACCGACTTCTTCAACTGGCTGCCAGCGTTGGAGGCGATCGAGCGCCCTGCCCGCTCGCTGCCGGTCAAGGTCACCGCCTTCACGCGAGCATCGCGCAGCACGTCGGCGGCCTGGTCGTTGTCGATGTGCAGGACGTCGAACACGCCATCCGGCAGGCCGCCGTCACGGCACACTGCCAGGATCAGGTCGGCGCACTGCGGCACGTTGCTGGCGTGCTTCAGCAGGGCCACGTTGCCGGCCATGAAGGCCGGAGCCAGGAAACGAAACACCTGCCAGATCGGGAAGTTCCACGGCATCACCGCGAACACGCAGCCGATCGGCTCGTAGCGCACATAGCTGCGCTGGGCCTCGGTATCGATCAGCTGCGGCTTCAGGTAGTCGGCCGCGTGGTCGGCGTAGTACTCGCAGGCGGCAGCGCACTTGTCGACTTCGGCCAGCGCCTCGGCCTTGAGCTTGCCCATCTCGTGGGTCATGGCCTGCTGCAGGTCATCACGACGGGCGCGCAGCTGCGCGGCGATCTGGCGCAGGATGGCGCCGCGTTCCTGCAGCGAGTGATCGGCCCAGCCGGGGAAGGCAACGGCAGCGGCCTGCAGGCGCTGCTCGATATCGGCTGCGCCCATCAGTTCATGGTGGTAGGTCACCTGACCGGTGGCCGGGTTGATGATCTCGACGGTCATGGGGGATCTCCATCTGGAAGACCCCCATTGTGCGCCGCCGGCCGTGAGCCGGATGTTGCCGGATCAGCCGTTGTCCTGCCGTGCCAGCTGCAGGTCGCGCTGGCGTCGCTTCTCCGCGCGCGCGTTGATGTACCAGCCGATCACCGCGGCGATCGACACCGCCGACACCAGCAGCGTGGCCAACGCATTGATCTTCGGGCTGATGCCCATGCGCACCGAGGCGAACACCTTCATCGGCAGCGTGGTCGAGCCCGGCGTGGCGACGAAGCTGGCTACCACCACGTCATCCAGCGACAGGGTGAACGCGAGCAGCCAGCCCGCCACCAGCGCCGGCGCGATGATCGGCAGGGTGATGCGGCCGAACACGGTCAACCGGCTGGCACCCAGATCCATCGCCGCTTCTTCCAGCGACAGGTCCATTTCCTGCAGCCGCGAAGACACCACCACGGTGACGAAGCACAGGGTGAAGGTGACGTGGGCGATCCAGATGGTGGTCAGGCCGCGCGCCGGGAAGCCGGGAATCGCCCCCATCGAGGCCAGCAGCGCCATCAACGAGAAGCCCAGGATCACATCGGGCATCACCAGCGGCGCGGTCACCAGCGCACCGAACAGCGGTTTGCCACGGAAGCGCTTGAAGCGGGTCATCACCATCGCCGCCAGCGTGCCGAGCACGGTGGCCGTGCAGGCGGTCCAGAACGCGATCACCAGGCTGGTCCACATCGCATCCATCAGCGCGCGGTCGGCAAACAGGTCGCTGTAGGCGCGGGTAGAGAACCCCGCCCAGACCATCGCCAGCCGCGAGCTGTTGAACGAATAGAACATCAACAGCAGGATCGGCAGGTACAGGAAGGCGAAGCCCAGCAGCAGCACCCCCAGCCCGAGGCCCTTTGCACTACGCGGGCTCATGCCTGCTTCCCTTCCAGCAGGCGCTGCTGGGAACGGTTGAACAGCAGGATCGGCACCAGCAGCAACAGGATCATCGCCACCGCCATCGCCGAGGCACCCGGCCAGTTGCGGTTGTTGAAGAACTCATTCCACAGCTGGCGGCCGACCATCAGCGTCTCCGACCCACCCAGCATCTCGGGGATCACGAATTCGCCGATGGCCGGAATCATCACCAGCATGCAGCCGGCGATGATGCCCGCCTTCGACAGCGGCAGGGTGATGCGCAGGAACGCCTGCCACGGCTTGGCGCCGAGGTCGTAGGCCGCTTCCAGCAGACGATGATCGTGCTTGACCAGGTTGGCATACAGCGGCAGCACCATGAACGGCAGGTAGCAGTACACGATGCCGATGTAGGCGGCAGTTGGCGTATCGATCAGCTGCAGCTTGGGCAGGCCCATCGACGTCATCAGCGACTGCAGGCCGGTGTACTGCAGGAACTGGTCGAGCAGGCCGTTGCGGTCCAGGATCGCCTTCCACGCATACACACGGATCAGGAACGAGGTCCACGACGGCAGCACCACCAGCATCATCGCCACGTTGCGCGCGGCCGGCGACAGTCGGGCAATGGCATAGGCCATCGGGTAGCCGATCAGCAGCGTGAAGAAGGTAGAGATGGCCGCGATCTTGATCGAACTCAGGAACGCCTGCGCGTAGATCGAATCACGGAACAGCGCGAGATAATTCTCGAGGTTGAGCTTCAGCGAGAACGCGCCGTCCACGTACTGCAGCAGCCAGGTGTACGGCGGCGAACCAACCCGGCTGTGCGAGAAGCTGATCATCAGCACGATCAGGAACGGCACCGCGAAGAACAGCAGCAGCCACAGGTACGGAATGCCGATGACCGTGGCACGCGTGCCCGGCAGCCAGCGCTTCAGGCCCGCCGTGCTCATGAGGTCAGCACCACGCCGTCGTTGTCACGCCAGTGCACCCACACCTCGTCGCCCCAGGTCAGGCCATCGCTGGCCCAGCGCTGCGAGTTGGCGAAGTTGGCCAGCACTTTGGCGCCGCTGGGCAGGCGTACGTGGTAGACCGAGTGGCTGCCGAAGTAGGCGATGTCTTCGATCACGCCCTGCGCCTTGTTGGTATGCCCTTCCGGCTCATCCTTGCCGATCATCACCTTCTCCGGGCGCAGCGCGAACGCGACCGGCTGCCCTTCATAACCGGTGATGCCGTGGGCGATGTAGACCGGTGCCGGGAACAGCGGCGAACGCACGGTCACGTACTCGGGCAGATCCTCGTCGATCACCCCGTCGAACAGGTTGACCGAACCGATGAACTCGGCGACGAAGCGGTTGGCCGGCTGCTCATAGACCTCATCGGGCTTGCCGACCTGCTGGATCCAGCCGGCATCCATCACCGCGATGCGGGTGGCCATGGTCATCGCTTCTTCCTGGTCGTGGGTGACCATCACGCAGGTCACGCCCGACGACTCGATGATGCTGACCAGTTCCAGCTGCATCTGCGAGCGCAGCTTCTTGTCCAGCGCGCCCATCGGTTCGTCCAGCAGCAACAGCTTGGGCCCCTTGGCCAGCGACCGCGCCAGCGCCACGCGCTGCTGCTGGCCGCCGGACAGCTGGTGCGGCTTGCGCTTGCCCAGGTGGCCCATCTGCACCAGGTCGAGCATCTCGCCGACGCGCTTGCTGATCGCATCCTTGCCCAGGCCGTCCTGCTTCAGGCCGAAGGCGATGTTCTGCTCGACCGTCATGTGCGGGAACAGCGCATAGGACTGGAACATCATGTTGACCGGCCGCTGGTACGGCGGCAGCGCGTCCAGGCGCTGGCCATCGAGGGTGATGCTGCCCTTGGTGGGCGTCTCGAAGCCACCCAGGCAGCGCAGCAGGGTCGACTTGCCACTGCCGGAGCCACCGAGCAGGGCAAAGATCTCGCCCTTGCGCACGTCCAGATTGACGTCGTCGACGGCGACGAAACCGTCGAATTCCTTGCGCAGGTCACGAATGGAGAGATAGCCGGGCGCACCGGTCGTGTCGACGACGGTGGCTACCGGCTGGGCTTCAACGGGCATGGGGGCTCCGGGAGCGGGCGGTGGACAGCGGCCGCCATTCTAACGGCCGGGGGCCGCTGGGGATATGACGGGAGCTGGCAAGAGGACGCTGAGGCATTGGCCCGCGGCCCCGCCATTCCCGCCCCTACCTACGCACCAATACGAGTGTTACAAAGTAACACCACCCTTCACGCGCCGCCAATCAGTTCTCATTGCCATGATTGTCAGCAAAGTACTCGTATCCGTATGAGTGCTCAGATGCCAGATCACGTGCCGTCCTAGCGACGTAGCGCGCGTCTTCCGGGCTTGGAAACTGCTCGTCCAAATCGGTCGTTCCAAGTGCGTAGGTATCGGAAAAATGAGTTGCCTCATGGTAGATGGTCGCCGCCTTTGACCCAGAGGGCACATTGGGACCTACCGGGAGATCGAAAAAACGCGGGCAGTAATTCACAACATAAGGAACTGCAGTGGAGATCCAGGCATTGGTGTCTCCAACCATCTCTTCCGGGCAATCGCAAGAAGGTGGCTTGAGCAATGCGAACCGGGTAGCGACTCCCGAGACTGTCTTTCTGATCCGGTCATTCACCGGATTTGCGATGTTGGGATCACCATGCTCACCGAACCACGACCTGTAGCGAGCAGTCTCTTTGAAAGTCACGAGAATGGATGATTCTCCGACCTCATACCCATAAAGCGACTCCAGATAGTTCTTCGAACTGCGGGCAATACCCGCCGCGGCGGCAATCCCCGCCGTTACCTCCTTCAATCGGGCTGGCGGGCAGGATGTCACTCGGGATGCCTCCTGCAGCACAGTTTCGGCGCTCTGGCCTGCACGAGGCAGCGGAGCGACGATCAGCATCGAGACGGGAGAGGTGGAAGCCTCCTTGTCGATCGCAGTCGCTCCTGCGGCCTCCGTACCGTCAAGAATCCGGTATCTAAGAATCGGAGCGGAAATCTTGTATGTCTGACCCGGACGAAGCTCATAGTTCAGGGAAAGATTGACCTGTCGAGCAAGCCGCTGCCCAGGCTCCAGCGTCAGCGTTTTCTCCCGAGCTGCGGTACTCAGGTGGGCGATGATTCCACGATATGCGGCTGCATCTCCATCCTGCGAAACGACAAGAAACGCATCATTCCACAGCCTTCCATCCTGCAGGACTCTGGGCAGCCCCCTCTCGGGAATGCTGAGCGCCACTGCGCCGGAATTGATGTAGGTGACGTGGACCACGACGTCAGCCTTGGCGGCTCCAGCTGCCTGCTTCATCTGCACGGACAACTGCGCATTTGCGGAAGCAGCCCCGGCCAGAAATATGATTGCCGAACCGATCCAGGATATGGCTTTCATTGTTCACTTCCTTGATGTGCATGGACAACAAGCATCCGTGACATGAGAATGAAAATGCAAGAAATCGACGAGCGAATACTGATCCACTCGCCATTTTCCAGCATTTTTGGCACTGTACCCTGCTCCAGGGAATTCTCGGCTGGGGAAAGACGGCTGCACCCGCTGTGTGTGGAAGCGGCCGCTGGCCGGCCCCGGGGGCCCGAGGCGTGTCGGTTTTCCCCCGCCATGGTGGCCTGTCCGCTCAAAGGCCCCGGCTCCCCTGGACCATCCTGTGGCCGTCCCGGCCAGGCGCCACGGGCGTTGGCCCGATCTGCAACGTTTTTCAGAACGGGATCTGTTGAAGGCCCGGGGCATTCCCCGCGCAATGGCCCGGATCAAGGCCTTGCATGGACCCACCCTGGTGATTTCCCCGGACAGCCCCTCCCCTTTCCCGTCCCGCCTGCCGGACTCGCTGCCTGCGAGGCTCCCGTTGGTCATCGTCGGCGCCGGCCAGGCTGGGTTGTCTCTCAGCGCGCTCCTGCAGGAGGCCGGCGTCGAGCATCGCGTGCTGGAGGCCGAAACCGTGGGCGCCAGCTGGCAGCGGCGCTGGGAGTCGTTCCAGACCAACACCGCCAACGCGACGATGGCCCTGCACGGTCATGCCTATGCCGGCGATGACCCGGACGGCTTCATGGGTGCCCCGGAGGTGATCCGGCGGCTGCGCGACTATGCCGACGAGCGCGCGTTGCCGATCAGCGAGGGATGCGTGGTACAGCGGGTCAGGCCTGAGTCCGGCGGTTATGCCATCGACAGCAGCCAGGGGCTGGTCCACGCCCGCGCTGTAGTGGTCGCCACCGGTGAATACCGCCGCGCGCGGATGCCCCGGGTCCCGTTCGCACCCGAGCCAGGCCTTACGGCGCTGCACTCCGGCGACTACCGCAGCGCCCGCCAGCTGCCCGATGGCGCCGTACTGGTCATCGGGGGTGGGCAGTCCGGCGCGCAGATCGCCCAGGACCTGCGCGACAGCGGTCGCAACGTGTACTGGTCACTGGCCCAGCGTCATTCGCATACCCGCCGGCTGCGCGGCAAGGACTCGATGACCTGGTGGGACATGGCCGGGCGCATCCACCAGCATGTGAGTGAAGCGGCCGCCGTACTGGCCGGACAACCGGATGCGCTGCGCAAGGCCCGCACCGCGGAGTTCCCGCTGATCTCCGGCAAGGGAAGCGCCGGCCTGGGCAGCTCGATCAGCCTGCTGGCGATGCACCGAGCTGGCATCAGGCTGCTGGGCCGGTTGCAGGAATTCAATGGAAACATCGCCCGCTTCGCTGATGTCCGCCCGCAGTTGCGCACCGCAATTGATGCGACGCGAGCCGAATACGCCTATCTCGATTCGCTGGCCAGCGCGTACTACGCCACACGGCCCGAACCGCGCACCGACGATGCCCGCTACATTCCCGAAGAGGTCTATCTGCACTGGGAGCCGCAACCGTCCCCGGGCGAGCTGGATCTGCAGGCCACAGGCATCCGCTCGGTGGTGCTGGCCACCGGTTTCGTCGCCGAATGGCCCTGGCTCGACGTGCAGGACGCGTTGGATGCGCACGGCTATCCGCTCGGCGAGTTTGGTGTTTCCCCGCAGCCGGGGCTGTTCTTCATCGGCATGCACAACCTGCAGCGGATGAGCTCGTCGTTCCTGTGCAACGGCGGCCGCGATGCACGCGACCTGCTGCCGGCCATCCTGCAGCACCTGGGCCGGAGCGGGAGTACCGGCTCCGGCGCAGGATAAGGGAGCCGCCGGGCGTGGCCCGGCGCTATCGGAGCTGCTTAACGACCGGTCTTCACCTCGGTCCACAGCCGGGTGTAGAGCTTGTCAGTCTCCGGCGTGTTGATCGAATAGGTGAACATCTTCTCGGCCACGTCGGCCGGCGGGTAGATGGTCGGGTCGGTACGGATCGCCTCATCCACCAGCGGGGTCGCGGTCGGCACCGGGTTGGCGTAATGGATGAAGTTGGTGTTGGCCGCGGCGACCTTCGGCTGCAGCAGGTAGTTGATGAACGCGTAGGCCGCTTCCGGGTGCTTGGCATCCTTCGGGATCGCCAGCATGTCGAACCACTGCGGGGCACCTTCCTTCGGGATCGAATAGGCCACGTGCACGCCATTGCTGGCTTCCTCGGCGCGGTCGCGGGCCTGGATGATGTCACCCGACCAGCCCACCACCAGGCAGGTGCCGCCGTTGGCCAGCGAACCCACGTACTGCGAGGAGTGGAAGTTCTGCACGTACGGGCGGATCGACTTCAGCAGGTCCGCCGCCTTCTGCAGCTCGGCCGGGTCGCCACTGTGCGGGTCCAGGCCGAGGTAATGCAGCGCAATCGGAATCATGTCGGCCGGCGTGTCCAGAATGGTCACGCCGCAGTCCTTCATCTTGCTGATGTTTTCCGGCTTGAACACCAGATCCCAGCTGTTGGCGATGTCGGCGCTGCCGCCAAAGCGCTGCTTCAGCATCTCCACGTTGTAGCCGATGCCGGTGGTACCGATCATGTACGGCACGCCGTACTGGTTGCCTTCGTCCTGCGTGGCGATGCGCTTCATCACCGCCGGATCGAGGTTGGCCAGGTTCGGGATCTTGCTCTTGTCCAGCGGCAGGAACACGCCGGCCTGGATCTGGCGACCGAAGAAGTTCAGGGTCGGCACCACCACGTCGTAGCCACTGTTGCCGGCCAGCAGCTTGGTCTCGACCATCTCATCGCTGTCGAACACATCGTAGGTCACCTTGATTCCGCTCTCCTTTTCGAAGGTCGGAATGGTGTCTTCGGCGATGTAGTCGCTGTAGTTGTAGACGTTCAGGACCTGGCTGTCCTGAGCGCCACCGTTGCCACCGCTGCAGGCGGCAAGCATGGCCGAGGCCAGGCCGAGCGTGAGGATACGCAGCTTCATCGGGTGCTCCAGTAATGCGGGAAAGGGAGGCCGGCGGGGCCGGCGACGGGTGCCAGCCTACCCCCCGGCGGCGGATTTTTCTATTCCAGATGCTCAGACGTTCAGCAGCAGGAACTCGCGCTCCCACGAGCTGATGACACGGAAGAAGGTCTCGTATTCCTTGCGCTTGACCGAGATGTAGGCGCGGCAGAAGCGCTCGCCCAGCAGCGCCTGCAGCTCGCTGCACTGCTCCAGCCCGTCCAGCGCTTCGCCCAGCGAGCGCGGCAGGTTGTAGCCCAGTTCCTTGGCGCTGCCGGTCACCGGCGCATCCGGTGCCAGCTGCTCGCGGATGCCCAACAGGCCGCAGGCCAGGGTCGCGGCCATCGCCAGGTAGGGGTTGGCGTCGGAACCGGCGAAGCGGCTTTCCACGCGCATGTTCTCCGGCGTATCCAACGGCACACGCAGGCCGCAGGTGCGGTTGTCAAAGCCCCAGTGCACGTTGCTTGGCGAGACTTCGCCGAACACCAGCCGGCGGTAGGAATTCACGTTCGGCGCGAAGAACGCCATGGCCATCGGCACGTACTTCTGCAGGCCAGCCAGGTAATGGGCGAACAGCGGGCTGAAATCCTCACCGCCGTGCTCGCCAGTGAACACGTTCTGCCCATCGCTGATCCGCACCAGGCTCTGGTGGATATGCATGGCACTGCCCGGCTCGTTCTCCATCGGCTTGGCCAGGAAGGTGGCATACACCCCGTGACGCATCGCCGATTCGCGCATGGTGCGCTTGAACAGGAACACCTGGTCTGCCAGGTCCATCGCGTTGGCATGGGTGAAGTTGACTTCCAGCTGCGCTGCGCCGGACTCGTGGATCAACGTGTCCACGTCCAGCTTCATCGCATCGCAGTAGTCGTACATCAGGTCGAGAATCGGGTCGAACTCATTGACCGCATCGATCGAGTAGGACTGGCGCGCCGTTTCCGGCCGTCCGGAACGACCGGCCGGCGGCAGCAGCGGGAAGTCGGGATCGGTGTTCTTCTGCACCAGGAAGAACTCCAGCTCCGGCGCCACCACCGGCCGCAGGCCCAGCGCGGTGTAGGCATCCAGCACCCGTCGCAGCACATTGCGTGGCGCCAGTTCATGCGGCTCACCGGTCTTGGTGTAGCAATCGTGGATGATCTGCGCGGTCGGATCGGTGGCCCACGGCACCATGCGCACGGTATCCGGGTCCGGGCGCAGGATCATGTCCGAATCCGATGGCGAGGTCAGGTCGTAGTAGTCGTCCGGGAACTCGCCGGTAACCGTGGTGGCGAAGATGCCTTCCGGCAACCGTGTACCGTAGTCATGCGAGAACTTGTCGGCCGGAATGATCTTGCCGCGCGCATTGCCGGTGATGTCCGGCACCAGGCATTCAACCTCGGTAATGCGCCGCTCCTTCAGCCAGCGCAGCAGGCTGCTTTCCTGCGGTGCGGGGGGCGTGGCCGTCTTGCGCGGGCGCGTTCGGGAACTCATCGGGAATCCAGTCGGTTCTGTTGGTGCTGCCGGCAAGCTTGGCCGAACGCACGGAAAATAGCGTGATAGAACGGCGCCTGCATGACACGCCACTCCGGGTGCCACTGTACGCCGAGCACGAAACCATGGTGCAGGCTGCGCGCCGCCTCGACCAGTCCATCATCGGCCACGGCCTCGACCTGCAGGCCCTGCGCGAGGCGGGCAATGCCCTGCCCGTGCACCGAATTGACCTGCGCCCGGTCACAGCCGTGCCACTGCGCCAACCAGCCATCGGCGGCCAGGGTGACCGCGTGGGCCGGCCCGTACTGCACTTCCACCGGCGCCTGCGGGTCTTCGCGATGGTCGGCCAAGCCAGGCACCGCGTGCACCTGCGGGTGCAAGCTGCCACCGAGCGCCACATTCAATTCCTGGAAGCCGCGACAGATCGCCAGTACCGGAAGGTCCAGCGCCAAAGCCTCGTGCAGCAACGCGAAGGCATTGGCATCACGGGCCGGGTCATGCGGATTGCCCGGCCAGCTGCGGCCGCCCCCGTAGTGTTGCGGTTCGATGTTGCTGACCTTGCCGGTCAACAACAGTCCGTCGAGCCCCTGCAGCCAGTCACCAGCCGGCAAAGGAGGCTGCAGGCTCGGCAACACCAACGGGGTCACTTCGGCGGCATCGGCCAGCGCGCGCACGTACTTCTCGCCGGCCACCGCGAAACGGTGATGGCCGAGCACGGTACTGTCGGTGGGCAGGCCCACCCAGGGCAGGCGGCGCATGGGACAACTCCTTGGCGTGCGAACACGTTACCCGCCGGCCAACGAAGGCGGCAAGTCCTAGCCATCACGCCATGGCAGTCACGCATCGGCGAAACTATGCGGGTGAATGCTGATCGTCCTCCCCCGCCGTCCTCTCCCGCACTGCGCCCGCGAGGCGCGCGGTGAGCGGTGCCTTCCCGCCCAGCTGGTATGCCGCCAGCCTGCCCGAACCGCCCGCGCTGCCCCCGCTGCAGGGTGATGTGCAGGCCGATGTCGCAGTGCTTGGCGCAGGTTATACCGGCCTGACCGCAGCGTTGGAACTGGCTACGCGTGGCCAGCGCGTGGTGGTGCTGGAGGCGCAGCGGATCGGCTGGGGCGCGTCCGGTCGCAACGGCGGCCAGGCGCTGGTCGGCTATGGCTGCGAGGTGGACGAACTGGAGCGTCAGCTCGGTCGTGATGATGCGCGCCACCTGTTCGACTGGTCGCGCGACGCGGTGCAGGCGATGCGCACGCGCATCGATCGTCATGGCATCGACTGCCATTGGGTGGAGGGCCACGCCAGCGTCGCGATCCGCGAACGCCATGAGCGCGACCTGCGGGCCAACTGTGAGCATCTGCAACGCCACTACGACTACCCCATGCAGTGGTGGGACCGTGATGCCCTGCGCGCACAGCTGGACAGCCCGCGCTACCGCGCCGCGATGTTCGATCCGCTCAGCGCGCACCTGCAGCCCCTGGCCTATGCCCGCGGACTGGCCGATGCGGCGCGCGCGGCCGGCGTGGTGATCCACGAGAACTCCGCAGTGACCCGCGTGCAACGCGGACCGCAGCCCACCCTGCATACCGCGCAGGGAAGCGTGCGCGCCGCGCATCTGGTGGTGGCCGGCAACGCCTGGCTGCAGGGCCTGCTGCCCGAGCTGGAACGGCGGATCATGCCGGTCGGCACCTATATCGGCGCCAGCGCGTCTTTGGGTGCCGAGCGCGCCCGCGCCCTGATCGGCAACAACATGGCCGTGGCCGACACCGCCTGGGCACTGGACTACTTCCGTCTCAGCCACGACCACCGCCTGCTGTTTGGTGGCCGCGCCAGCTATTCGGCGCTGCCACCACCCGGCCTGCGCGGCGTGATGCAACGGCGCATGCACCAAGTGTTCCCGCAGCTGGCCGACGTGGCCCTGGAGCAGGTCTGGGGCGGTTATGTGGACATCACCCGTAACCGCGCCCCGCATTGGGGCCGGCTGGACGGCAGCCTGTACTTCGCACAAGGGTTCTCCGGCCATGGGGTGGCCGCCGCCGGGCTGGCCGGCGAGGTGATCGCCGCCGCCATTGCAGGCCAGAGCGAGCGCCTGGACGTGTTCCAGCGCCTGCGACATGCCCCCTTCCCCGGCGGCCGGCTGCTGCGCACGCCACTGCTGGTGGCGGCGATGTCGTGGTACAAGCTGCGGGATGCGTTGTGGTAGCGGGACCCTTCCCAGCCACATAATCAGGGCAGGAGCTGGGGGGAGCACGTGGATGCAGTGGTGGAAGGACGGTCTGTTGGTGAGGATACGGGTCAGCCCCCAGGGGCTGGCGCTGGCGCTGGTCTATGCCCTCGCCTGCTGGGGGGCGCGCAAGCTGTCGCTGGATCAGTTCTTCCTGCCTGCTGGCGTACGGGTGGCCGCATTGCTGTTGTGCCCGCCTCGATTGTGGCCCTACCTGCTGATTGGTGAATACGCCTACTTCGCGCATCTGCGCATCCCCCTGATCAGCAAATACAACCTGACCTGGGTGATCCTCGCCTCGGTATTCCTGATGCCTGCTGTGATGCTGATCGTGCGCCTGCACCGAAAGCTGCTGGCACGCACCACGATCGTGGGCGTGATCTCCATCGCGGCATGCGCCGCGACGGTCATCAGTCTGCTCAACCTGGGAATCTCGTACCTGCTCTGGGCCCCCTTGCATGAAGAGACATTTCTCACAAATGTATTGCGCTATGCGCTTGGCGACTTCACCGGCATCCTGATCCTCGCGCCTCTGGCATTGCTATGGATCCGCCGCGCCGAGGAAAAATGGACGATCCGGTCTGTTGCGGCCACAGTCGGGGCACTGGGCGCCATGCTGGTCATTGGCCTGCAGGCGACGCCGGTACCCGCCTCGATCACGGCCCCTGGTTCGCTGCAGTTGTTGTTGATCCTGCCTATTCCCGCAATCGCCCTGACCTGCCTGCTGGGATGGCGCGGTGCGGCCATCGGTGTCGCCGCCGTGAACATGATTCTTGGCCTGAGCGCGCCTGCCGACCACCCGACGGCATTCGATCCGGCCACCTTCGCCACCCAGCAGGCCATGGCCATCGCCAGCATCGCCCTGCTGCTGCTGGGCGCGCGCATCACCCACTTCCAGAGCCAGCACCGGTTACGCGAGGAAGATGGAAGAGCGGCCCTGCAGCTTGCACGGAATTCACATCTGGTCAGCGAGATGGACCTGCGTGAGCGCGCGGCCCATCTGCGCCAGCTGGGCGACGGCATGGACCTGTCGCTGAACGAAATGGTGAACTGGCTGCATGCGCAGGGCCATCACGCAGTAGCCGACAGCCTGCGGCATACCACGGAGGTACATTCGCGCCTGTTCCGGGCCCAGGCCAGCATGATCTATCCCGCCGCTCTGGAACGGCTGGGCTTGTATGTGGCCTTGCAGGCCGGCGGGGTGCGTGAGGCATGGAACGCCACGCATCGCATCGGGCAACCCAGGTTGATGGGTGATCCCTGCGCGCTCGGGGTTGGCCTGCAGCTTGCGGCCTACCGGCTCGTGGTTGACGCGGTATCACTTCTACTGAGATGCGAATCCGGACAGATTTCGGTCAGTATCCGCTGCGGATATTTCGCCCGAAAGCCTGGTGTATTCATCTGCGTAGCCCTCGTGGGTCGGAACGAATCGTTGGGAATCCGGACCACGGAGCTGGCAAATGAGCAGTTGCTGGGCCGAATTCTTGTGCATGGTGGCCATATGGACATGAGTGGCAACAGACTCAGGATCGTGTTGACGGAAGCGCCGGGAGATTCCGGCCAAGCGAGCGCTACCGAAGCTTTGGGGGGACTTACACGCTCCATCGATCCAGGTGCTCCGCGGGCCTCAACCTGACACCCCCCATAGAAACGGGATGCAGATCACTACTCAAGGGTGATCTTTGTTCGCCCCCCCCTCCTGCCCCCGCCAAGGCGGTCCAGCTCGTGTGATTGCGCCCCCGTGCTTCTATGGATACTGTCACCCAATGGCGCGTTCAAACAAGCAATGGGGCCGCCGCCATGTCACGAGCAATGGAGGCTTGGGTTGAATTGGTGGAAGAGGGGAATTGAACTGACGTTCCGCGTGCGGCCCTTGGGGCTGGCGATTGCCGTGATGTACGCGATTACGTGTTGGGCCGCTTGGCGGGTCTCGCTGGACCAGTTTTACCTGCCTGCCGGCATTCGTGTAGCAGCTTTGCTTGTGTGTCCACCTCGCCTCTGGCCCTACCTGCTAATTGGCGAATACGCGTACTTCGCACAATTGCGCTACCCGTTGATAGATGAGTATGGGCTGGCATGGGTAATCCTGGGTTCGGCATTCCTGCTGCCAGCCGTTGCTCTGGTTGTGTATGCGCATCGAAAATTCATGACTGCCAGGGCAGATGGATGGCTGCTTTCGCTCGCAGTGTCAGCCGCCGTGATTGCCACTGCCCTGAAACTTGGACTGGCTCACCTGCTCTCAGAGAACCCTTCAAGCGTGCCGGTTGCGACAAGGGCCGTACGCTTCGTCCTTGGTGACTACATCGCCATCCTGACGGTTGCGCCACTGGCAGTTCTCTGGAGCAGGCGCCATGCAATGGACGAATGGGGACGCTGGCGCTCTCCTCCAACAGTCGCCGCTCTTGCAGTAATGCTGGGGCTGGGTCTGATTACCGCAATGGCGCCAGGCTTGTCGGATGCAAGCAAGACAAGTCTGCAGTTGACCATGGCGCTGCCAGTGATCGTGTTGACATGTATTCATGGCTGGCAGGGAGCAGCCATTGGCGTTCCCCTGTTGAACATTCTCATTGCAGTGGTTACTCCTACATCCGGCCTCCTTGGCTCATACGATGAACGAACCTTCACAACACAGCAGCTGATTGCCATTGCAGGCACCGGGCTACTGGCACTCGGCTCACGTATCAGCCGGCACTATCATCAGCGGGGGCGTAGAGACGTAGACGGGCACCAGGCCGCTCGACTATCAAGGTCCGCTCATATGGCGAGCGAAATGGATCTACGGGAGCGTGCCCTGGATCTCAGGAGAATCGCGGATGGCATTGAAGCCTCCTTGAGCAGGACAGCCGACCTGTTGAAGACACATGGCCATCACTCGCCGGCTCTGGATCTACTTCTCACATCCACCGCACATTCCCGCCAGTTCCGCGAATTGACCAGCATGGTCTATCCGACCGAGGTCGAGCACGTTGGCCTCTACCTGGCCCTGCAGGTCAGCGGCATTCGTGAAAGCTGGAATCAGACACACAGGGTCACTTCTCCCTTCCTGACCGGGGATCCCTGCAGACTGAGTATTGCGTTGCAGCTGGCGGCCTACCGCACTCTCACCGAGGCCGTCTCATTGCTGCTCAAGCAGGAACAAGGACAGATCCAGATACGTGCTCGTTGCGGGAAACTGAAGGGGCAACAAGGAATTCTGCTCAGAATCGCACTGCTGGACCCTGATCGCGATCTGCTCGTCGACACAACAAGGCTGGCTATTGAACGTCTGAGCTCCCGCGCACAAGCCTATGGAGGGAAAGTGCACTGCGAAGGGAACTGCGTACGTGTGCTGCTCCTGGAGACAGCAGCCGGCAGCGCGCAAAGCAGCATGCAGGCTGCCTGGACAAGCCGAGCGGACATAGCCTGACTGTCGCCAGCCACTAGAACCGAAGGCTCGGATGATCAGATCATGACAGGAGCCGCTCCCCGGCTCCTGCTTCGTAGATATGCGCAATCGAGGCGCCAACGAGAGTGTTCTCAGCCTGCGGTATCCACAGACTCGACGACCCATACAGCGCTCGCACCTTCTCCATAGACAACCAACGAGAACTGAGCACTCTGGAACACCACGCGTCGGACAACCTTCTCGGGCAAACTCAGTCGATGCGAAGGCAAAGACACCTTTGCAGCACTCTTACCAGCCGGCAGCGTCCAGAACGTGGCGTCGACATTTCCCACGATCAGCACGACCTGACCCGAGAGATCATTCACTTGGTAGTAACTGATCCCATCACGCTCGAACCCATAGACAAGCCAGTTTGGGTTCAAACTCAGATTCGTGGCTGTCGGCAGAGATTCTCCCAGACCGCTCCGAGCCATATGGATTCCGTTGTCGCCACTGGGGCAACACGCTGATGCGCTGAAAGCGGACACAGAAAGCAGGACAGCAGCAGGAAGCAACACTCGCAGTTCAGAAAATCTCACGCTCACCCCCATGGATGGTTGGAAAGACAGCTCCAGGCAATTCCGTTTCGCCACCCCACGACTGGATGGCGCGCGACCTCGCTTGAAGGGTTCCTTCGTTCGACGCAGCCGTGTCCAATGCACCAGTAGGGGTGACGCGCCCCAGCATAACCATGCCGCACCGTGAGCGCCATGAAGGGAGTGCCTTCGAACCTGGCCCAATTGTCCCAAAGATACCCAATGCACTGCTTCGAACCACGCAGGGCAGATATGTCCACAAGCGAGGGCTCCGGCTAAAGTTACGCCCGAAACCGCCGCTATCCGTGCCGAGCCCTCCTTCGTGAGCCACCGCCTCATGCCCGTCCTGCCGCAGGTCGCCGTCGATGGAGACCTGGCTGATCCCCTGCCACAACGGATTCTGCTGGTCGAGAACTCCCGTGCCTTCACCAGCATGCTGCGCGAGGCCATCGAGCAGCGCCTGGAATTGCCGGTGGTGATTGCCTCCACCCTGGCCGAGGCCGACCGCCTGCTCAACGAAGGAGGCGGCTGGTTCCTGGTGCTGACCGGGCTGGTGCTGGCCGATGGCGACCGCGATGCGGTGGTTGAGTTCTTCCTCAAGCGTGATCTGCCAACGGTGGTGGTCAGCGGCGTGTACGACGAGGACCTGCGCAAGCGCGTGCTGCAGCAGCAGATCATCGATTATGTGTTAAAGAACACCCCCGGCAGCATCGACTACCTGGTGTGGCTGGTGCAGCGGCTGGAACGCAACCGTCGCATCGCCGCGCTGGTGGTGGACGATTCGCCGTCCGCGCGTGGCTATGCCGCGGCCTTGCTGCGCATGTACGGCCATGAGGTGTATGAAGCGGCCGACGGCAACGAGGGCCTTGCCGCGATCGAGGCACATCCGGCGATCCGCCTGGCGGTGGTCGACCAGGAAATGCCCGGCATGCAGGGCGTGGAGTTCACCCGCCGCCTGCGTACCCTGCGCTCGCGCGACAAGGTGGCGGTGATCGGCATCTCCGGCAATACCGATGCCTCGCTGATCCCACGCTTCCTGAAGAACGGCGCCAACGATTTCCTGCGCAAGCCGTTCTCGCGCGAGGAATTCTTCTGCCGCGTCTCGCAGAACGTGGACCAGCTGGAACTGATCGGCACCCTGCAGGATCTGGCCACCCGCGACTTCCTGACCGGCCTGCCCAACCGCCGCTGCTTCCTGGAGCAGAGCCAGCGCCAGCTGCCGCAGCTGCAGCTGCATGGCCAGTGCGTGGCGGTGGCGATGATCGACATCGACCACTTCAAACACATCAATGACACCCATGGCCATGAAGCCGGCGACGATGCACTGCGGGCAGTGGCCGGCGCGGTGGCCGCACATGCACGCAGCCAGGACCTGATCGCACGCTTCGGCGGCGAGGAATTCTGCCTGCTGGTACCGGACATGGAACAGGACGAGGCGCTGCTGTACTTCGAGGAGCTGCGCCAGCGCATTGCCGCATTGGAAGTGGACATCGGTACCGCCACCCTGCGCATGACCGTGAGCATCGGCCTGTGCTGCCTGCGCCCGCAGCGCGACGCACTGCACCGGCTGATTTCCGAAGCCGACCGCCAGCTGTACCTGGCCAAGGCCGGTGGCCGCAACCGGGTCAGCTGCACCACGGTGGCCAGCCCGCTGCGCCCGCGCGAGCCTGCCCTGCCCTGACCGGCCTGCTTTGATCCAGATCAACGCCGCACGCGCGCGGCAGTTCTACAGTCGGCCCCGACATAGGCATGAAGGGGAGCCGGGGATGGCACTACTGGTCTGGCAGGACGATCTGAACATCGGCATCGATGTGATCGACCAACAACACCGCCGCATCATCGAGATGCTCAACCACCTGCACGTGGCACAGACCAGCATGCAGCGTGCGGCGGTGGGTGAAGTGATCGACGAGGTGGTGGACTACACCATGTCGCACTTCGCGTTCGAAGAGGAGCTGATGGAAGAAGCGGGCTATCCGTTCTGTGCCGCGCACAAGCGCGTGCATGAGGTCTTCATCAAGCGGGTATCGGAATACCGCATGCGCTTTCAGGCTGGCGAGGACATCAGCGACGAACTGCGCACCATGCTCTCGCGCTGGCTGTTCAACCACATCCGTGGTGATGACCAGGCCTATGCCGAACAGGTCAAGGCGCACCTGAACCAGTTCGCCCGCGAACACCAGGGCGGCGGTTGGCTGGGGCGCACGCTCAAGCGCTTCTTTGGTTGAGCCTCAGCGCGCGCCGGTGCAGTGCCACCAGCGCGCACAGGGTCGCCACCGCGGTCAGGCACAGGTAGTAGCCCACCGCGACCAGGCCGAAGCGTTCGGCCAGCCAGGTGGCCAGGTACGGCGCCGGTGCCGCGCCGAGGATGCCGGCCAGGTTGAATGACAGCGAGGCGCCGGTGTAGCGCACCTCCACCGGGTAGATCTCGGCCAGAAAGGTGCCGCAGGGGCCGTAGGTCAGGCCCATCAGGAACAGGCCCAGGCACAGGAAGCCCGTGACCAGCCACGGGCTGTGCGGTTGGAACAGCGGTGCGAACAGCACGCCGAAGCCAATGATCAGCACGCTGGCAACGATCATCGTGCGCCGCGTGCCCCAACGGTCGCCATAGCGCGCCGACAGCGGGATGCCCAGCGCGAAGAACAGCATACCGGCCATCTGCATCAACAGGAACTGCTCGCGGCTGTAGCCCAGCACGGCGGTACCGTGGCCAAGGCTGAATACTGTCATCAGGTAGAACAGCACGAAGGTGGCGAACGCGCCCAGTGTGCCCAGCAGCATCGGCACCGGGTGGTCACGCAGCACCGTCCAGATCGGCAGCCGCACCGGCGCCTTGCGCTCCAGCGCCTTCTTGAAATCGGGCGTCTCGTGGATGTTCAGGCGCACCCACAGGCCAAGGCCGACCAGCAGCGCACTGGCCACGAACGGAATGCGCCAGCCCCACTGCAGGAAGTCGTTCTGGCTCAGGCAGCGGCCGAGCACGAGGAAGATGCCGGCCGACAGCAGAAAGCCCAGCGGTGCGCCCAGCTGCGGGAACATGCCGTACCAGGCGCGCTTGCCCGGCGGTGCATTCTCGGTGGCCAGCAGCACCGCCCCGCCCCACTCACCGCCCAGCCCCAGGCCCTGGCCGAAGCGGCACAGCGCCAGCAGCGCGGGGGCCCACAGCCCGATCTGGGCATGGGTGGGCAGCAGGCCGATCAGCACGGTGGACAGGCCCATGGTCAACAATGCGGCCACCAGGGTGGCCTTGCGGCCGATGCGATCACCGAAGTGACCGAACACCGCCGAGCCGACCGGGCGTGCGATGAACGCTACCGCGAAGGTCGCCAGTGACTGCAGCAGCGCCGCCTGTTCGCTGCTGTCCGGGAAGAACAGGTGCGGGAACACCAGCACTGCGGCCGTGGCGTAGATGTAGAAATCGAAGAACTCGATGGTGGTGCCGATCAGGCTGGCCAGCAGCACACGACGGGGGGAATTCACGGGCGACGCAGCAGCGGTGATCGTCGACATCGGCAACACGGGTAACGGCGGATCGCCCGATTCTGCCACGGGCCGGTGGCCGCACGGGGCGATGGTTTCAGCCGACACCGTTGCCAACGGAATTTTTCCGGCCACCCGCTAGGCTGCGCCACCGGTCCCTGCATGGATGCTTTGCCGATGGCTGCAGTCACGTTGTCGTGGTCCGATTCGTCGAAACTGCCGCGCATGGCGGCGTGGCTGGTGGTGCTGCTGGTGCATGGGTGGATGGCACTGTGGCTGCTGGGCAGTGGCAGGATCACGCTGCGCAGCGACGACGGTGCCAGGATTTCATTGCGTTGGTTGCAGCCGTAGCAACCCGTGGCGGTTCAACCACACCCGGCGCCGCCCTCCGCATCGGTGGCGCGTCCAGCCGCATCGACAGCGCCACGCCCGACCCCGCTTTCGCCTACCCATGCCAGCAGGCCCAGCGCGGAGGAGCCGCCTGCAACGGTGCCACTGGTTCTGGATCTGCCCGCGGGCAGCATCGACGGCGGCGACGGCATCAGTGCAGCGGGCGTCGCGCCCCGTCTGATCGGTCGCCGCGAGGTGCACCCTGCATTCGCGCCGCGCCGCAATTACTTCCGCATCCGCCGGCAGATGAGCCCCGAGCAGATCGTGCATGGGGTGGCGCAGCTGCTGGGCTTGTGGCCGCCCGGGTACATGGTCGACCCGTGCGAGCTGGGTCGGCAGGACATGGACTATTTCCAGAACGCGGTCGAAGAAGCCGATCGCGACGTGCTGCGTGCAGCAGTGCTGCAGGTGAGTGCCCGCTGCCGTTAGTGGCCGCGCCTTTGTGGAGCCGAGCCTATGCTCGGCTCTACGGTACAGCGCGAAGTCGTCTGGCAGGCGCGTGGTTACAACTGGATCCAGGTGGCCTTGATCTCGCTGTACTTGTCGAACGCATGCAAGGATTTATCCCGCCCATTGCCGGACTGCTTGTAACCACCAAACGGTGCGGTCATGTCGCCACCATCCCAGCCGTTCACCCATACGCTGCCAGCACGCAGCTGGCGCGCGACACGGTGGGCGCGGCCGAGATCGCGCGTCCACAGACCCGCGGCCAGGCCGTAGCGGCTGTCATTGGCCAGGCGCACCGCTTCGGCTTCGTCGTCGAAACCAAGTACGGCCAGCACCGGCCCAAACACCTCCTCACGTGCCAGTGCGTGATCGGGCCGCACCTGGTCGAACACGGTGGGTTGCACGTAGCAACCACCTGCCTCCACCTCGGCGCGACGACCACCCAGCAACAGGCGGGCACCCTCGCCTTCGGCCCGCGCGATATCGGCCAGCACCTTGTCCACGTGCGCGGCATCCACCAGTGCGCCCATCGGCGCATCCGCCTCCAGCGGGTGCTGCGGTTGCATGCGCTGGCCGTAGGCGATTACCTGGTGCACGAAGTCCTCGCGGATCGAACGCTGTACCAGCAGTCGCGAGCCAGCGGTACAGACTTCGCCCTGATTGAAGAAGATGCCCTGTGCCACGGCCTTCGCGGCCGCGTCGAGGTCGGGCGCATCGGCGAACACCACATGCGGGCTCTTGCCACCGCATTCCAGCCAGACCCGCTTAAGGTTGGATCGCCCGGAATACTCCAGCAGCTTCGCGCCGGTGGCGGTGGAACCGGTGAAGGCCAGCACGTCCACGTCCATGTGCAGGGCCAGCGGTTCGCCAACGCGTGCACCGTGACCCGGCAGCACGTTCAGAACGCCGTCCGGCAACCCCGCTTCGGCAGCGAGTGCTGCCAGCCGCAGCGCGCTCAAGGGCGATCGCTCGGAGGGCTTGAGCACCACCGAATTGCCCATCGCTAGCGCCGGTGCGATCTTCCAGCAGGCCATCAGCAGCGGGAAATTCCACGGCACGATGGCGGCCACCACGCCAGCGGCCTCGCGCGTGACCAACCCCAGCTCATGCGGGCCAGTCGGTGCGATCTCACCGTACAGCTTGTCCACGGCTTCCGCGGTCCAGGTCAGGCAGCGCACCACGCCGGGCAGGTCGATGCGCCGCGCGTCACGCACCGGCTTGCCCATGTCCAGGGTTTCCAGCAGGGCCAGCTCATCGGCGTGCGCTTCGACCAATGCCGCCAGCGCCAGCAGCACGCGTTTGCGATGGGCCGGACTGACCTGCGACCAGCGGCCGGCCTCGAAGGCACGCCGCGCCGCCCGCACCGCGCGCTCGACGTCCTGCGCGTCGCAGTCGGCGACCGCCCCCAGCACGCGACCATCGATCGGGCTGATGCAGTCGAAGCGGGCGCCGCT
The DNA here is from genome assembly GCF_004684085.1 of Stenotrophomonas maltophilia. GTDB lineage: Bacteria > Pseudomonadota > Gammaproteobacteria > Xanthomonadales > Xanthomonadaceae > Stenotrophomonas > Stenotrophomonas maltophilia_AS. The sequence goes on along the minus strand of NZ_SRHZ01000028.1, from coordinate 68,306 downwards.
GGCGGCATCGACATAGCGGCCATCGATGAAGGCCTGGCCGGGCATCGACAGCTGGAGGGCCAGCGCCTGCCAGTGGCTGCGGTGGGGGAAATCGGCCATGGGAAGCTCCTACGATCAACGAGCCTTGGTTATACCGATGCGGCCGCGACCCGACCGTGATCAGCGATGCGACGTGCCCGCCGGGCATGGCCCGGCGCTACCGTGCTCTGGCGGCACCGGATCATGCCCGGCGGATAGCCGCCGCGACTCCGCCGTGACGCGGCTGCGCTACATTCATCGCATCGGACCCGATGGAGCTGGCATGAAGCGTCCCGAAAGCGACCTGCACGACCTGGCCACCCAGCGCCCCGAGTCACTGGACGCGTATTGGATGCCGTTCACCGCCAACCGCCAGTACAAGGCCGCGCCGCGCATGCTGGTACGCGCTGAAGGCATGCACTACGAGGACGTCGATGGCCGCCAGATCCTCGACGGCACCGCCGGCCTGTGGTGCTGCAACGCCGGCCACGCCCGCCCGCGCATCGTCGAGGCCATCGTCGAGCAGGCACGCACGCTCGACTATTCGCCGGCCTTCCAGATGGGCTCACCGCCGGCCTTCGCACTGGCGCAGCGACTGGCCGCGCTGGCGCCGGGCCCGCTGAACCATGTGTTCTTCACCAGCTCCGGTTCCGAGGCGGTGGATACCGCGATGAAGATCGTGCTGGCCTACCACCGCCAGCGCGGCGAGGGCCAGCGCACCCGTTTCATCAGCCGCGAGAAGGCGTACCACGGGGTCGGCTTCGGCGGCATGGCGCTGGGTGGGCTGCCCAACAACCGCAAGCCGTTCGGTCTGCAGCTGGGCGGCGTGGACTACCTGCGGCACACCCTGGACCTGCAACGCAATGCGTTCAGCAAGGGCCTGCCACGCCAGGGCGCGGAACTGGCCGACGACCTGGAACGGCTGATCGCGCTGCACGACGCCTCCACCATCGCAGCGGTGTTCGTCGAACCCATTGCCGGTTCCGCCGGGGTGATCCTGCCCGCGCCCGGCTACCTGCAGCGCCTGCGCGAGCTGTGCGACCAGCACGGCATCCTGTTGGTGTTCGACGAGGTCATCACCGGCTTTGGCCGGGTCGGCATGCCGTTCGCCGCGCAACGTTTCGGGGTCACCCCGGACCTGCTGACCTTCGCCAAGGCGGTCAGCAACGGCGCGGTGCCACTGGGCGGCGTGCTGGTGGCCGATGCCGTGCATGCGGGCCTGATGCAGGCGCCGCCGCAGGCCATCGAGCTGTTCCATGGCTACACCCATTCCGGCCATCCGCTGGCCTGCGCCGCAGCGTTGGCGACGCTGGACGTCTACGCCGAGGAACGCCTGTTCGAGCGTGCCATCGAGCTGGGCGACTACTGGCAGGAACGGCTGCATGCGCTGCAGGGCCTGCCCAACGTGATCGACATCCGCAACTTCGGGTTGGTCGGTGCGGTCGAGCTGGCGCCGCGCCGCGATGCCCCCGGCAGCCGTGGCTACGAGGTGTTCCGGCGCTGCTTCCACGACGGCCAGCTGCTGGTGCGCTGTACCGGCGACATCATCGCGCTGTCGCCGCCGCTGATCGTGGACAAGGCACAGATCGACCAGATCACCGGCACCCTGGGCGAGATGATCCGGGCCACCGCCTGAGCCCGGACCGGCGGCGTCGAGCGGGTACAATGGTCGGTTCCGCTCCTGCTCGTTGCCGTGCCCATGGATATCGTCGTCAAAGAAGAACTCAAGGCCTACATCGACCCGCTGACTGCGGACGAACACGACGCGCTGGAGCGCAGCATCCTGGCCGAAGGGTGCCGCGATGCGCTGGTGCTGTGGGGCGATGTACTGGTCGATGGCCACAACCGCTTCGGCATCTGCCAGAAGCACGGCCTGACGTTCAACACGGTGCAGAACACCCGCTTCCAGAGCATGGAAGACGTGCACCTGTGGATGATCGAGCAGCACCTGGGCCGCCGCAGCGTGTCCGATTTCCAGCGCGGCGTGCTGGCACTGCGCAAGCGCGACATCCTGGCGGCCCGCAAGCAGGTGGAGCAGGCGCAGCTGCAGCGCGAGAGCGATGGCACCGCCGACGTCGCCGAGGACGCCGGTGAGGACAGCCCGCCGTGGGAAGCGGCGCCGAAGATCAGCCGCGCTGAGCTGGCCCGCGAAGCCAAGCTGAGCACCAGCCAGGTCGGCATGATCGAGCGCATCCACGCCCAGGCTGCGGCCGAGGTGGTGGAAGCGGTGAAGGCCGGCGTGATCTCGATCAGCGCCGCTGCGGCCGTGGCCGACCTGCCGGAAGACGAGCAGCGCGCCGCCGCCGCCGGCGGCAAGGACGAGCTGAAGCAGGCCGCCAAGCGCGTGCGTGATTCCAAGCGCAAGCCGCGCGCACCGAAGCCGGAAGCGGCCGAGATGGACTTCGAGGAACCGGATGAGGACGAGATCGCCAGCCGCGACGCCGAAGTGCTGTCGGCACTGGAGCAGCTGGGCGAGGACGCACCGGCACTGCGCCGCCGCGTGGTCGCGCTGACCCGCGAGAACGACACCCTGCGCGCGCAGCTGGCCGCGCTGCGCAAGCAGCTGGAAGCCCTGTAACGCGTGGGTAGCGCCGGGCCGTGCCCGGCGAGCGCAGCGGGCCATGAGAAGCCGCCGGGCATGGCCCGGCGCTACCGATGCGTCGGTATCATCCGCTGGCAGGTAGACTTCCAGCAATGACGCCTGCCATCGATCCGCGCCGCGCTCAGCTGCGGCGCCTGAAAGCCCTCGCGTTGGGCCTGCTGCTGCTGATGCTGGCCGGATTCGCGGTCAGCCACTGGCAGGGCGAGCGCGGCATCTGGGCCTGGGTCTCGGCCTTCTGCGAAGCAGCAGCCGTGGGCGCACTGGCCGACTGGTTCGCAGTCGTTGCCCTGTTCCGGCGGCCGATGGGCCTGCCGATCCCGCACACCGCGATCATCCCGCGCAGCAAAGAGCGTATCGGCGACAGCCTGGCCCAGTTCGTGCGCGACCAGTTCCTGGAGCCGCAGGTGCTGCTGGCCAAGCTGCAGGTATTCGACCCCGCCAGCCGTCTCGGCAGCTGGCTGGCCGACCCGGCACGTTCACGGATGCTGGCCGACATGGCGCGCGGCTGGGCCCTGCAGGCGCTGGATTTCTTCGACGAAACCGCCGTGCGGCGACAGCTGCATGCCTTCGTGGTACAGCAGCTGCGGCAGTGGAATGCCGCCTCCACTGCAGGTGAGCTGCTGGCCCTGCTGACCGCCGATGGGCGCCACCAGCGCGTGCTGGACGAGGGCCTGCAGCGGCTGGGGCGCTGGCTGGAGCAGCCGGAAGTGAAGGAGCGCGCCTCGCAGCTGATCGTGCGTTACATCCAGCGCGAATGGCCGACGTTGTCGAGCACGGTGAACTGGGTCAAGCCGATCGACGAGATCGGCGACAGCCTGGCCGAGCGCCTGGCGCGGGCGGTGCTGGAAGAACTGCAGCAGGTGCTGGCCGAGCCGCAGCATCCGCTGCGCCAGGACTACGAAAGCTGGCTGCAGAACTATGTGCAGCGCCTGCGCGAGGATCCGGCGCTGGCCGAACGCATTGAACAGCTCAAGCAGGAAATGATCGACCACCCGGCCCTGCAGGACTACGTGCAGGGTCTGTGGGCGCGCATCCACGCCAGCCTGCGCAGCGACCTGCAGCGTGAGGATTCGGCGCTGGTCGGCCATCTGCAGCGCAGCCTGGCCTCGCTGGGTAGCAGCCTGCAGGCCGACCCGGCCCTGCGCGATGCGCTCAACCAGCACCTGCTGGAGGGCGCGCAGCGTCTGACTGGCCGCCTGCGCGAAGGCGTGACCACGCATATCGCCCAGACCGTGAAGAGTTGGGACGAGCGGCATCTGGTGGAGCAGCTGGAACTGAGCGTGGGTCGCGACCTGCAGTTCATCCGCTTCAACGGCACCCTGGTGGGCGGCCTGATCGGCTTGCTGCTGCACGCGGCGACGGTAGTGTTCAGGTTCTAGGAGCACATCCGGCAACCGATCCACACCCTGCGTGGATCGCGGAATTCATCACGCTTGATTAACGAAATGCGAATGCCTATCATTTGCCGATCGGTTGTACGCTTAGCCAAGCGGGGCACGGAAGCACGTACCCACCCGCCCCTTCGCCCGTGTACATCCCCCGACTACCGGGTCGCCCGCACTACGCGGGTGGCGCACCGTCGATGGGACTCGCTGGGCGACGTGCGCGAAGCGCATGGCTGCTGTGTCTGCGCATTCCATCGCCTGTTTCGTCCTGCATGGAATCGCACCGATGGCAATGCCGTTGAACCACCCTCATCCCACTCTGCTGGCCTTGGCCGTGACCGCACTGATGATCGCCCCGCTGGCCCACGCCGACGGCACTGCCGATCCTTCCGCGCGCACGCTGGACACCGTGAAGGTGACCGCCGATGGCGAGATTCCCAACAGCTACACGGCGAAGAGTGCGCGCAGTGCGACCAAGCTGGACCTGTCACTGCGCGAGACGCCGCAGTCGGTGACGGTGGTGACCCGACAGCGCCTGGATGACATGGGCCTGTTCTCGTTGTCGGACGTGATGGGCCAAGTCACCGGCGTCAGCGTGTCGGTCACCGACAGCGAGCGCATCAACTATGTCTCGCGTGGCTACACCATCGAAAACTTCCAGGTCGATGGCATGCTCAACACGTTCGGTGGCTCGGTCAAGACCAACACCGACAACGTCATCTACGAGCGTATCGAAGTGATCCGCGGTGCCACCGGTCTGACCACCGGCGCGGGTGATCCGTCCGGCACCATCAGCATGATCCGCAAGCGTCCGACCGACACCTTCCAGATGGGTGCCAACCTGATCCTCGGCCGCTGGAGCAACCGACGCCTGGAAGCCGATCTTGGCGGTCCCGTCGCCTGGGACGGCCGCATCCGTGCCCGCATCGTGGCCGCCAAGCAGCAGAGTGATTCGTTCCGCGATGTCTACGCCCTGGACAAGGACGTGTTCTACGGCATTGTCCAGGCCGACCTGAGCGACAGCACGCTGTTCGAAGTGGGCTATGAATACCAGTCACCACACACCACCGGCGTGACCTGGGGTGTAGTGCCCTATTGGGGGGAAGACGGCACGCCGGCCAACCTGCCGCGCTCGACCAACCTGTCCGCGTCGTGGAGCACATGGCCGATCGTGGAGAAGACCACCTTCGCGCGGCTGGAACAGCAACTGGGCAACGGCTGGTCGGTGAAGGGCAACGTCAGCCATGCCGTGCGCGATACCGACGGCAGCGTCTGGTACGGTGCGGCCGGCAATCCGCGCGCGGACGGCACCGGCATAACGGCCTACATCTCGCACTTCAACCAGCACAGCACGATGGACGTGTTCGACGTCAACGTGGGGGGGCCGTTCAAGCTGTTCGGTCGCGAGCATGAGCTTGTGTTCGGCCTGGGCCAATCGGTTCGCAAGGGCGAATCGGAAGCAATGGATTTCAACTACGACACAGCCTATGCGGAGGTGCCTGACTGGCGGCACTGGACCGGCAACGTCCCGGTATTGCCGGTCACCCGTCTCGGCCGCCTGTCAACACAGGATGAGCTGCGCCAGCGCGCCGCCTACCTCGCCGCGCGCCTGCGACTTGCCGACCCGCTGCTGGCTGTAGTCGGCGCGCGCTACGGCAGCTGGGAAACCCGCAAGTGGGACTATTCCTACGACGCCACCGGCAACCGCACTGGCACCAAGCGCGACGGCTACAAGCCAGACGATACGCTCACCCCGTATGCCGGCCTGATCTACGACTTCAACTCGATTTTCAGCGCCTACGTCAGCTACACCGATATCTTCAAGCCGCAGAGCAACCGCGACCGCAACGGCAACTACCTGGAGCCGGTCGTCGGCAACATGTACGAAGCTGGCGTCAAAGCCGAGTTCTTCGGCGGCCTGCTCAATGCCTCCGCCGCCATATTCGAGGGCAAGCAGGACAACGTCGCCGAGAAGGATGATTCGGTACCGGCCAACTCGCTGCCCGGCGGTGAGCAGGCCTACCGCTCCACCGGCAAAGGCAACAAGGTCAAGGGCTGGGAAATCGAAACCCAGGGCAGTATCGGCGAGCAGTGGAACGTCTCGGCAGGCTTCGCCCACACCGTCATCCGCAACAAGGATGGCGTGCTGCAGCGGACCACGACCCCGCAGGATACCTTCCGCCTCAACACCAGCTGGCGCCCCGGCGGTATCGATGGCCGCTTCTGGCTGGGCGGCGGTGTGACCTGGCAGAGCCGCATCTGGAACACCAGCACCAAGGCGGATCGCAGCAAGGCCAACATCACCCAGGACGCGTTCTACCTGCTGAACCTGGCCGGCGGCTACCGCTTCAACGAGAACTTCAGCGCGCAGCTGAACATCAACAACCTGCTGGACAAGAAGTACTTCAACAACGTCGGTTTCTACAACGGCGTGTACTGGGGCGAACCACGCAATGTCACCGTGACGCTGCGCTGGAAGCTCTGAACCCGATGGATGGCGCTGGTTCTGCGACCAGCGCCCGGCCACGGATGGCCAATCCCGGCGCGCTGCGGTGCGCCGGTCCCTTTTCACTGAAACCTGCAGGAACGCCGTGGACCGCTCGCCCGCAACCGCCAGCCCCCGCACCTTCTTCTCCAACCCGCGCTGGGGCGTACTCTCACGCTCGCTGGCCGCGATCTTCGGCGGCTACGCGCTGGCCGCGGTGACCAGCGTGTTCTGCGCAGTAGCCCTGCCCGGTGCGCGTGGCCAGACCGTGCTGACCGGCATGCTGCTGGCAATCCTGGTGGCCGCCTGCGCGGCACTGTGGGCGTTCGCCACCCGCAGCGCACTGCGCGCCTGGGTCGGCATCCTCGCCCCCACCCTGCTGATGGCAGCCATCGCGCGCCTGCTGGGGGCCTGGGCATGAAGAACGGATTCCGCCAGTCAATGGCCTGGCTGCACACCTGGACCGGCCTGCTGGTCGGCTGGTTGCTGCTGCTGATCTTCATGGCCGGCACGGCCAGCTACTACCGCGAGGAAATCAGCCGCTGGATGCGTCCGGAACTGCCGTCCAGCAACGTCAGCATCGACGTTGCCGCGCAGCGTGCGGTGGGCTACCTGCAGGCCAACGCCGCGCAGGCCGAGAACTGGTTCGTCACCCTGCCGCAGCCGCGCAACCCGGCCATGCAGATGTTCTGGCGGCTGCCGCCGGAACTGGCCGACCCCAGCCGTGGCCGTCGGGGTGGCTTCGGCGATGCCACGCTTGACCCCAACACCGGCCAGGCCCTGAAGGCCCGCGAGACCCGCGGCGGTGATTTCTTCTACCGCCTGCACTTCGACCTGCACTACATCCCCGTGCTGTGGGCGCGCTATCTGGTCGGCTTCTGCGCGATGTTCATGCTGGTGGCGATCATCACCGGCGTCATTACCCACAAGAAAATCTTCAAGGACTTCTTCACCTTCCGCAAGGACAAGGGCCTGCGCTCCTGGCTCGATTTCCACAACGTCAGCGCGGTGATGGCCCTGCCCTACCACGCGATGATCACCTACACCGGCATCGTCACCCTGATGATCATGTACCTGCCCTGGGGCGTGAAGGTGGCCTACCCGCAGGACGAGGATGCGTTCTACAGCGAGGCCTTCGGTGGCATGCCTGAAGTCACTGCGCCCGCTGAAGGTCGCGCGGTGCCACTGCCGATCGCGCAGTTGCTGGACAGCGCGCGTGCGCACTGGCACGGCGTGGAAGTGGCCGGCTTCACCGTGTCCAACCCGGGCGCGGCCAATGCGGTGATCGACATCCGCCAACGCGACGGCAAGCGCCTGTCCACCGACACCCCGGCAGTACGTTACGACATGGTCAACGGCACGCTGCTGGAAGAGACGCCGCCGTCGGGCGGTGCCACCGCCACCCGTGGCGTGCTGTACGGCCTGCACCTGGCGCGTTTTGCCGACTGGGGCCTGCGTGCCCTGTTCTTCCTGTCCGGCTTGGTCGGCTGCCTGATGGTCGCCAGCGGCGTAGTGCTGTGGGCAGTGAAGGAACGCCCCAAGCATGCCAAGAGTGGCCGCATCGGCTTCGGCCTGCGCCTGGTCGATGCGCTGAACATCGGCACCGTGGCTGGCCTGCCGATTGCCTTTGCCGCCTACTTCTGGGGCAACCGTCTGCTGCCGCTGGACATCGCCGAGCGCTCGAGTGCGGAAGCCAACGTGTTCTTCTACGCCTGGGGCGGCGCGCTGCTGGCCGCCTTCATCTGGCCGAAACGGATGATGTGGGCATGGCAGCTGTACCTGGGCGCGGCCGCGTTCGCACTGGTGCCGGTGGTCAATGCACTGACCACGCATGCGCATCTGGGCAACACCCTGCGCAACGGCGACTGGGTGCTGGCCGGCTTCGATCTATCGATGATCGCCTTCGGCGCGATGCTGGCACTGTGCGGATGGCGCATGCAGCGCTGGACGCCACCGCTGTCTGCGGCCGAGAAGAAGAAGCGTGCGGCGGCCGCAGCTGCCCCCAAGGCCCTGGCGGAAACCACCGAAGCGGAGGCCAGCGCATGATGCTGCTGGCATTGACCCTGTCATTCTCCGCGTTCACCGCGTTGTCGCTGGCGATGGAGAAGCACCAGCACGACCTGCACGGCAAGGCGGCGGCAGCGCCGGCACGGCGCACGCAATGGCGGGTGCTGGGCTGGGCCCTGCTGACGGTGGCGTTCGCGTTGTGCGTGGTCGACCACGGCTGGGCGCTGGGCCCGGTGCTGTGGCTGGGCGTGATGACCGTGGGCGGCGTGGTGCTGTCGTTCGGGCTGTACCCGTACCGACCGAGGTGGATCGCGCCGCTGGCGGTCGCGCTGCCGGTGCTGGGGCTGCTGGTAGCGATGCTGTAGCAGAGCCACCGGGGTCGGATCCCTTGCGCGCAGCGCAAGGGCTCTGACCCCTGGTACGTAGATCCGGATGGGGTCAGAGCCCCTGCGCTTCGCGCAGGGGATCCGACCCCGGTCGTCGGCTTACCCCAACCGCTTCAATTCCCACGCGCGGTGGATGCGCGCGTTGCGCTCGAAATCCGGGCCGATCGTGCGCGCGGTGATCTCGCGGCACTGGGCGAATTCGGCGATGGCGTTCTCTTCCAGCTTGAAGCGACGGAAGTTGTTGGAGAAATACAGCACGCCGCCCGGTGCCAGCCGCGCCACGGCTGCACGCAGCAGCTTGAGCTGCTCGCGCTGCACGTCGAAGTCATCGGCGCGGGCCGAATTGGAGAACGTCGGCGGATCGCAGAAGATCACGTCGTACTGGCCACGGTCGCCTTCAAGCCAGGCCATCGCATCGGCCTGCACCAGCAGATGCTGGTTGCCACCCTGCCCGTTCAGCGCCAGGTTGTCGTAGCACCACTGCAGGTAGGTCGCCGACAGGTCGACGCTGGTGGTGCTGGCCGCACCCGCCACGGCAGCCTGCACGCTGGCCACGCCGGTATAGCAGAACAGGTTGAGGAAGCGCTTGCCACGCACCTGCTCGGCCATCATCCGGCGCAGCGGTCGGTGGTCCAGGAACAGGCCGGTATCGAGGTAGTCGAACAGGTTCACCTGCAGCAGCGCATTGTTCTCGCGCACCACGATGAACTCGTCACGCTGTTCGAAGCGGCCGTATTTGCTGCCGCCCTTGCCGCGCTCGCGCGACTTCATCGACACCTGCTCCGGCGGCACGCCGAACACTTCACGTGCGGCGGCCAGCAGTTCGTTGCGGCGGCGGCGCACATCGTTCTCGGGAATCGCGGCCGGCGCGGCATATTCCTGCACGTGCAGGAAGGTGCGGCGCTTGCCACCATCTTCCTCGTAGACGTCGATGGCGGCCGCGTATTCCGGCAGGTCGGCGTCGTAGGCACGGAAGCAGGTGATGTCCTCGCGGGCACGCCAGCTCTTGAACTTCTTCAGGTTCTTGCGCAGGCGGTTGGCCACCATCTGCGCACCCTCGCTCAGCTCACGCGGCTGTGCCGGGTCGCGGCCCGGCACGGCGATCGGGTCGCAGACGATCAGCGCGCATTCCAGCGCACCGTTGAACATCTGGTACTTCTTGCCGGCGCGAAGGCCAGTGGCGAACGCCAGCTCGTCGTCGCCGCACAGCAGGCTGGCGCGCCACTGCGGCACGGCCTTCTGCAGGGCCTTGCCCAGCGCGCGGTACAGCGCCGGATCGGCGGCCAGGCGCTCGTCGTACGGCGGATTGCAGACCACCGCACCGATCTCCTGCTCCGGCGCGGCCAGGTCGGCCACATCGGCGCGGGTGAAGCGGATCGCGTGGGCGACACCGGCCACTTCAGCATTCTCGCGTGCCGCCTGGATCGCGGTCGGGTCGATGTCGCTGCCGTGGATGACCGGCTTCAGCGCGGCCAGGCCAGCGGCCTCACGGTCACGTGCTTCGGTCTGGATCGCCTTCCAGGCCACCTTGTCGAAGCCCAGCCAGCGGCTCGGCGGCAGACTGCCATGGCGCATCAAACCCGGGGCGACGTCGGCCGCCATCAGCGCGCCTTCGATCAACAACGTACCGCTGCCGCACATCGGGTCCAGCAGGCCACCACCGGCGGCGTGCAGGCGCGGCCACTGTGCGCGCAGCAGCAATGCGGCGGCCAGATTTTCCTTCAGCGGCGCCTCATGGGCGGCCCCGCGCCAGCCACGTCGGTGCAGCGGGCCACCACCGAGGTCGATCGACAAGGAGGCGCGGCCCTTGCGCAGCGACAGGTTGACGCGCACATCCGGCAGGTCGGTATTGACCGAGGGGCGTTCCAGGCCTTCATCGCGCATGCGATCGACGATGGCGTCCTTGATCCGCTGCGCGGCAAAGCGCGCATGGGTGATCTTGTCGCCGGACACGTGCGCATCCACCGCCAGGGTCATTTCCGGCTTGATGTGCTCGTGCCACGGCAGCGCACGCACGCCGTCGTACAGGGCCTGCTCGTCCGGGCACTCGAATTCGTCGATCGGCCACAGCACGCGGCTGGCCAGGCGCGACCACATGACGATCCGCAGCGCCTGCTCCAGTTCGCCCTCGGCGTTGACGCCGGCAATGGTGGCAGTGGCCTTTTCCAGGCCCAGGGCCGACAGCTCATCGGCAAGCAGGTATTCCAGGCCCTTGGCGCAGGAGACAAAAAATTTCACGGGATCGATTCACAGGTGGTCAGGCACGGCGGGGAGCCGGGCCATTCAAAGGGAGGGCCGTGGACACGGCCGGCAGGCCCGCGCCGGGGGCGGCGGGACTGCCATTGTAGTCAATGCGGGGGGGCGCGCTGTACGCCCGGGCTTCACAGCTGGCGCAGCAGGCGCTCGAAGGCCTGCGCAGAGGCCTCCACATGGTGTTCCAGGCGGTGGCCATCGTCCACCAGCAGCAGCTGTGCCGAGCGCGCCTGTGCCCAGGCGATGACCCCGGCGGCCGGCACCACGTCGTCATGCCAGGCCTGGACCACGGTGGTGGGCACCGCCGCGGCATCCAGTGCTGGCATCGGGCCCATGGTGGTCGGTGGCACCATCAGGAACAGGCCGGCCACCGGCACCTGCAGCGAGGCGATGGCGGAGATGTAGGCACCCAGGCTGGAACCGGCCAGCACGACCGGGCCCTGTTGGGCGGCGATGGCGGTGCGTTCCACCAGGCGCTGCAGCCGGGTGCGCACGTCACCCACCCGGCTGACCTCGCTCATCGCGTCGAGGTCGGTGTAGTCCGGGCGCTCGTGGGTCCAGCCCAGGCGCTGCGCCACGTCGGCCAGCGCGGTGACCTTGGTCGCCTCCGGGCCGCTCTCGAAACCGTGGGACAGGATGCAGTGGCCGCGGCTCATGCGCGCGCTCCGTGGGAGCGGGTCGGCGGCGAAAGAGGAGGCAGGTTCATGCCGCAATGCTAGCATCGCCAGATGCCCAACCCGCTCCTGCCCGGCCTGCAGCTGCAGCCCCTGCCCTACCAAGACCGCCTGCCGCTGCGCGACCCGGCCACGCTGGAGATGGTGGTGATCCACTGCACCGAGCTACCCGATCTGGCGATGGCCCGTGAGTACGGCGAACGCGTGCTGTATGACAGCGGTGCGGGCAACAGCGGCCACTTCTACATCGACCGCGATGGCACCGTGGTGCAGTACGTGGCACCGGAGCGTGTGGCCCACCACGTGCGCGGCATGAACGCCCACACGCTGGGCATCGAGCTGGTCAACACCGGCCGCTATCCGCACTGGCTCGACAGCCTCCATCAGGGCATGGACGAGCCGTACACCGAGGCGCAGCTGCAGGCCTTGGAGCAGCTGCTGCTGGCGCTGGTGGCGCACTACCCGGCGCTGCGGCGGATTGCCGGGCATGACCAGCTTGACCTGGAACAGGTACCGGCCAGTGACGACCCGGCGCTGCTGGTGGCGCGCAAGCGTGATCCGGGGCCGTTGTTCCCTTGGGCGCGGATCCTGGCGAAGGTGCCGCTGCAGTCAGTTGAGTAAGGGTCGGCAGGGCTGCGCCCTGCACCCGCAGAGGCAACGTCAACGTCAAGAGCTGGCATTCCGAGGAATGGCGGGGTGGGTCCCTGCTGCTGTTGGTGGGTGCCGACCGTTGGTCGACACGGTAGATCCACGCCATGCGTGGATGAACGTCGAATCGATCGGAATGGGCTATTGACGATGGGGTCAGAGCCGTTTCCCGTCGGGAAACGGATCCGCCCCCGCGCTTCTCAGGCGCCGACCGCCACTGGGCGGCTGCTATCGCTGACCCACCCGCTCCAGGAATCGGCGTAGATGCGCGCGCCGGACAGGCTGGCCGCTTCCATCGCCAGCAGCAGGTGGCAGGCGGTTACGCCGGAGCCGCACATCAACACCACCTGCTGCGGATCACGGTTGCCGATCACGCCCTGCAGTTCGGCGCGCAGTTCCTGTGCATCGCGCAGGCGGCCGTCGGCTACGTTCAGGGCGAATGGACGGTTGATCGCACCGGGTACATGACCGGCGACCGGATCCAGCGGTTCCACTTCGCCACGGAAGCGTTCACCGGCGCGTGCGTCAACCAGCCAACCCGGCGCGTGCTTCAGGCGAGCGGTGAGTTCATCGGCACTGGCAATCTGGTTGGTGTCGAAACGACCCGGGTAGGCCGGCAACGGGACAACCATGTTCTGCCCGGCCGCCAACGGATGGCCTGCGGCCTGCCAGGCGGCGATGCCACCATCAAGCACGGCCACCTTGCTGTGCCCGATCAGGCGCAGCAGCCACCACAGCCGCGAGGCGGCCATGCTGCCGTCGCTGCCGTCGTACACCACCACCTGGGTGTCGGGACCGATGCCCCACTGGCCCAGCGTCTCTGCAAAGGCATCGCTGTCCGGCAGCGGATGGCGGCCGTGGCCGCTACGGGTCAGATCCGACAGGTCCCGATTGAGGTCGGCATACACCGCGCCCGGAACATGCCCTGCCAGATACTGGCCGCTGCCCGCCTGCGGATCGGCCAGCGAGGAACGTGCATCAACCACACGCACGGCGGTGCTGGCGGTGGCACGCGCATCGACCACACGCACACCTTGGCCCAGAACTGCGGCCAGGCTGGCGACATCGACGAGCGTGGTCCACGGCGGATCGATCGGCTTCATTGCACTTGCTCCAGGCGGCGACGCAGGTTGTAGAGGATGGCGGCGGTCGCGCCCCAGATACGCTGGCCGGGCCAGCCGTACTCGAGGACGTGGCGGACGCGGCCGCGATGATTGATTTCGACCTGACGCAGGTTGTCTGCGGCCATCAGGTAGTCCAGCGGTACTTCGAACACTTCGGCCACTTCGCTGGGTTGCGGCACCGGCACGAAATCCGGATCGACCACTGCCACCACCGGGGTGACCCGGTAACCGGTGATGGTCACGAACGGATCGAGATAGCCCAGCGCCTGCACCTGGCCGGGCGCCAGCGCGATCTCTTCCTGGCTCTCGCGCAGTGCCGCCGCCAGTGCATCACGGTCGTCGGGTTCGGTGCGCCCGCCGGGAAACCCGACCTGGCCACCATGGGTGCGCAGGGTTTCGGTGCGACGGGTCAGGATCACCTGTGCGCCGTTGGCGCGGGGCACGATGCCGGCCAGTACGGCGGCTTCCACCGGCGGTCCCGGCGGCAGCAGGTCGATCAGCTCGCTGCGGTTCCAGCCATCGCCGGCGGGTGGATCGGCCAGTGGATGCAGCGCGCGCATCAGACGTTCGTGGTCGGCCAGTGAGCCGCGCAGTGAGTGCTGCAGCTGTTCGCGCAAGGGTTGCACGCGATGCAGGATGCGACTGCGTTCGTCGTTGCTCATCGACGACCACCGTGCGATTTCATCGAGATGCCGCCCGCAGCCGGTGCACTGCCGGTCTGGATCCAGCTTGCACACGCCGATGCAGGGACTTGCGACAACACGCGCCGTTTCTTCCATTGTTTGCACTCGGCAACAGTAGCGCGAACGGGCTGAATTTGCGCGCGGTCAAGATGCGGCGCGTGTCACGTTGCATCGCGCTGCGTGCGTTCGCAGAGCATGGCCCGGCACTACAGGTCGCGTTCTGCGCAAACAAAAACGCGCCGGTGGGGTCACCGGCGCGTTTGGTTTGCTGCTTCGATTTACTTGACGCTGACCAGCTTGATCTCGAACTGCACAGCCACGTTCGGCGGGAACGGGGTACGCGGGTCGGCACCGTAGGCCTGGTCCGGCGGCAGGGTGACTTCCCACTTCGAGCCTGCCGGCATCTGCAGCAGGGTCTCGCGCATGGCCTTCATTTCGACTTCGCTGACCTTGATCGACGGAATCTGCTGGGCCGGGCGGGCTTCGGTCGGGCGCTGGCCGTACGGGAACGGACCGGCCACTTCCAGCTGCACGGTGCTGGCCTGGGTCGGCTTGGCGCCCTTGCCGGCTTCGACCACGCGGTACTGGACGCCGCTCGGCAGGGACTGCACGCCGGCCTTGGCCTTGTTCGCCGCGATGAACTGATCGCTCTTGGTCTTGTTTTCGGCAGCCGCCTTTTCGTACTCGGCCTTGGCAGCCTGGGCACGGCCCTGCTCACGCTTCTGGAACGCTTCAACGGCCGGCTTCAGCTGGTCGGCGGTAATGGCCGGCTGCTTCTTGGCGTAGGCGTCCTGCAGGCCCTTCACCACCGAGTTGATGTCCAGCTGCTCACCGCGACCGGTCAGCTCCGCCAGGTTGTTGCCGTAGTCGTAACCGAAGTAATAACTCAGCTTGCCCTTCTCGGACGCGATGTCCTGGGCGAAGGCATTGCCCGTCAGGGCCAGGGCCGCGACGGCGACCGCGATAGAACGCAACTTCATCAAACAGATCTCCAGGGGTGGTAACTCAGGGACGTTCTGCGCCGCCCTGAGGCGACGGGTTAGGATAACGGGCGCAACGTGTAACCGCTACTCACGATGCAGGCTATGACCCGTCTGCGTTTGCAGAGTTCAATATCACTATTTTTTAACGTTTCTGGAGTTTCCCCGTGTCAGATGCCCTGATCGCTGTCGCCGATGACGGCGCCATCCGCACCGTGACCGTCCAGCGCCCGGACAAGCTCAACGCCTTGAATGCCGCGACCCTGCAGGCCCTGGCCGAGGCGTTCAGCGCAGCCGCAGCCGACCCGGCGGTGCGCGTGGTGGTGCTGACCGGCGCCGGCCCGAAGGCCTTCGTGGCCGGCGCCGACATCGCGGAAATGAACACACTCAGCGCGGTTCAGGGACGTGATTTCTCCCTGCTCGGCCAAGCCCTGATGCGCCAGATCGAGCGCATGCCCAAGCCGGTGATCGCGCGCGTGAACGGATTTGCGCTGGGCGGTGGCCTGGAGCTGGCGATGGCCTGCCACCTGCGCATCGCCGCCGATACCGCCAAGGTCGGCCAGCCGGAAATCAACCTCGGCCTGATTCCCGGCTTCGGTGGCAGCCAGCGCCTGCTGCGCCTGTGCGGCCGCGCCGCCACTCTGGAGCTGTGCCTGCTGGGGGCGCCGATCGACGCCGCGCGTGCACTGGCACTGGGCATCGTCAACGAGGTGGTGCCCGCCGCCGAACT
Source organism: Stenotrophomonas maltophilia (assembly GCF_004684085.1). Lineage (GTDB taxonomy): Bacteria > Pseudomonadota > Gammaproteobacteria > Xanthomonadales > Xanthomonadaceae > Stenotrophomonas > Stenotrophomonas maltophilia_AS. The sequence continues at coordinate 52,331 of NZ_SRHZ01000028.1, read as the reverse complement.
GGACAACCGCGTGCAGGACGTTGCCCGCCAGCTGGCACGCTCGGCACCGCTGGCCCTGCGCGGCCTGCTCGACGCCGTGCACGTCGGCGGCGAGTGCAGCCTGGAAGCAGGGCTGGAGTACGAAAGCGCGCAGTTCGGCCTGCTGTTTGCCACTGAAGACATGCGCGAAGGGACCAGCGCATTCCTGCAGCGCCGCCCGCCGGCTTTCCAGAACCGCTGACGCCATGGCTTCCCGACCCAACCCCGCGCAGCTGTTCGCCCGGGTCCAGGCAGACGATCTCGATGGCGCCCTGCAGGCGGGCCTGATGGACTACATCGCCCGCGCTGGCGACGAACAGCTGCTGCCCGGCCACCCCGACCTTCCGCAACGCCTGCAGCAGGCGCAGCAGCAATTGCATACGGCCTGGGCCGCACGCGAACGCTACCGCACCCGTGCCGTGCGGCTGGCGCGACGCGAGGCCGAGCGCGACGCGCGGCGCACGCCGGCCCCGGCGCCGGACGTGAAACCCGCCCTGCCCGCTGCAGCGGCCGCCATTCTCGCCCGGGCCAAGGCCCGCGCCACCGGCAAGGAACAGTAATGGCCACTGCGAAGAAAACCGCGCGCGCGCCGGCGCGCCGTGGCGGCGTGATGCCCCGCGCCGACGTGGTGGAAATGTTCACCCGCCTGCGCGAACTCAACCCGCACCCCAAGACCGAACTGGAGTACAGCTCGCCGTTCGAGCTGCTGGTGGCGGTGGCGCTGTCCGCGCAGGCCACCGACGTCGGCGTCAACAAGGCCACCCGCCGCCTGTTCCCGGTGGCCAACACGCCGGCGAAGATCCTCGCACTCGGCGAAGATGGGCTGAAGCAGTACATCGCCACCATCGGCCTGTTCAACGCCAAGGCGAAGAACGTGATCGCCACCTGCGCGATCCTGCTGGAGAAGCATGGCGGTGAAGTGCCACGCGATCGCGATGAACTGGAAGCGCTGCCGGGCGTGGGCCGCAAGACCGCCAACGTGGTGCTCAACACCGCCTTCGGTGAGCCGGTGATGGCGGTGGACACGCACATCTTCCGCGTATCCAACCGCACCGGCCTGGCCCCGGGCAAGAACGTGCGCGAAGTGGAAGACAAGCTGGTGAAGGTGATTCCGACCGAGTTCCTGCTCGACGCGCATCACTGGCTGATCCTGCACGGACGTTATGTATGCAAGGCGCGCAAACCGGATTGCCCGGGCTGCGTGATCGCCGACCTGTGCCGGTTCAAGGAAAAAACCACGGCCGAGGCGTGACCGCGCTGGTGGTGTGACAAAACAAAGACGGCGGGCACAAGGCCCGCCGTCTTCGTTCGCAAACACGTGGTGCTTCAGGTCATCAGAACGACAGGTCGCCCCAGACGCCGAATTCCTTGGTCTTGTCGTTCTTCTTGTCGCCGGCGTTGGCCAGGTGCGTGTACTTGTACACGGTCGACAGCTTGAGGTTCTTCATGACCGGGAACTCGACGCCGACGTTCCAGTACTTGTCGCTCAGGGTCGGGTCCAGCGTCTTGCTGACGTCGGTGTCATCGTAACGACCGAACACGTTGATGCCGCCGTCGGTGACGCGCACGCTGCCCCACACCGACCAGCCGCTGGTCTTGTCGGTGGCAACGGTCATCACGTTGTTGAGGTTCTTGGCCTGGAAGTACTCGCCACCGACGCGGAAGTCGCTGCTGGCGTAGGCCACCATCGCATTGGCGCGGGTGTAGGTGTTCTCGGCGCTCTGGATGTCGGTTTCCTTGCCCAGCTTGCCGCTGTAGCCACCGACGGCAACCACGAAGTTTTCGTTCGGGGTATAGGCCGCGCGGCCTTCCACGTCCATGCCCTTGCTGCGGGTCGGGTTCTTGTAACCGGCGCCGGACACGACCGAGACCGCGTAGTTGAAGTTGTTGCCCAGGTTGCCGAAGCCATGCAGGCCCCAGTCGGACGAGTTGCCGTACTTCAGGCGGTCGGTCAGGGTGTTCTCGACGTAGCGCATGCCGTAGAACTTCTCGACGTACGGGATCCACGGCATGTCGGCAGCACCGACGCGCAGGTTGAAGGCCGGGTCGAAGCTGCCCTGCACGTAGGCCTTCTTGACGAACAGTTCGGTGTTGCCGATGGCCGAGCTGTACTGGAAGTCGGTGGTCAGGTTCGCCGACCAGATGTCATTGAACTTGTGGTCGACGGTCAGGTAGAAGCGCTTGACGTCCAGACCGTTGCCGCTGGCGGCGGTGTCCTTGCCGTTGCTGGTCTTGTCGATGTTGGTCAGGTCGAAGAACATGCGACCGCCGATCTTGTTGTCATTGACCAGCTTGGCCAGCTTGTCGACGCTGGTCTGGGTCTTCTGCGCACCTTCCAGGGCCTGGGCCTGGGTGATGTTCACTTCGGACTGCGCATCGGACTGCGCCTGCAGCGCCTGCGAATCGTTCTGCAACTGCTGGACCTGGGCCTGCAGCGCAGCGATCTGTGCCTGCAGCTGCTGCAGCTGTGCCTGGGATACGCCCGAGCTGGCGGGGGCTGCGAAGGCGTCGGCGGAAACCAGACCGAGGCTTGCAACGACCGCGGCGGCGAGCAAATGGGAACGCATTTTGGATTTCTCCAGAGGGTTGGAATGGCTTGGGCAGAACGCCACGCCGGCAGGCCGGTCAAGCGTTTTGCGAACATTCCGTTAAAACCATGACAGCCGAATGACAACTTGAGCACCAACCACAGATTTCTTCGTGCGGTCATGCGTACGACTCATTTGCCGCTGCATCCCTGTCGATCCCTTGCGGCATAGGGCGTGCCGTATCGGCGTCCAGGCGCGGGCCGGTCGCCGCTCGGCCGTCACCGGCATCGCTGGTTTCGTGTGGATGACACGGCATCACTGCGGAATGCCAGACCCGGACGGCATTGACGACCACAGCGGACAGGTCATCAGCGACATATAGAACGTGATCGCAACCGGCTCACATCCGTCTCCGGCGCATTGGGCATCACGTTGCCCGTGGCGCACTCAGAACCTTCACACCCCTGCTGTGTGGGCGCCGGGCCGCGCTGTAACGGTTGCGTCATACAACGGTCCCTGCGCTGTCATCGAACCGTTATGGAATGTGCGCCGGGCGGGTAACCCCGCATTCCAATCAACCCAGGAGCCACCCCGTGATCCACGCCTTCAAGTCGCGCGTTGCCGTTGCCGTCTTCGCAGCGTCGTCCGTGTTCGCCGCCAACGCCGCTGAAATCACCGGCGCGGGCGCCTCGTTCATCTACCCGGTGATGTCGAAGTGGTCGGCCGACTACAACGCCGCCACCAGCAACAAGGTCAACTACCAGTCGATCGGTTCCGGCGGCGGCATTGCGCAGATCAAGGCCAAGACCGTTGATTTCGGCTCCTCCGATGCTCCGCTGAAGCCGGAAGAACTGGCGGCTGCGGGCCTGGCCCAGTTCCCGTCGGTGATCGGCGGCGTGGTGCCGGTGGTCAACGTGGCCGGCATCGCCCCGGGCGCGCTGAAGCTGGACGGTGCTGTGCTGGCCAACATCTTCCTGGGCAAGATCAAGACCTGGAACGACCCGGCCATCGCCGCGCTGAACCCGGGCGTGACCCTGCCGAGCGCCAAGATCACCGTCGTGCACCGTTCGGATGGTTCGGGCACCACCTTCAACTTCGTCAACTACCTGTCCAAGGTCAGCCCGGAGTGGAAGAGCTCGGTCGGCGAAGGCACCTCGGTCCAGTGGCCGGCCGGCATCGGTGGCAAGGGCAATGAAGGCGTTGCTGCCTACGTGAAGCAGATCAAGGGCGGTATCGGCTACGTCGAACTGTCCTACGCGCTGCAGAACAAGCTGTCGTACACCGCGATGAAGAACGCTGCCGGCCGCTTCGTGCAGCCGAGCGACACCTCGTTCGCTGCCGCTGCCGCCAGCGCCGACTGGGCCAGCGCCAAGGACTTCTACCTGGTGATGACCAACGCCCCGGGCGCTGAGTCCTGGCCGATCACCGCCACCAACTTCATCCTGGTGCACAAGAAGCCGAAGAACGCTGCCAACGGCAAGGCGACCCAGGAGTTCTTCCGCTGGGTCTACAAGAGCGGCGATGCCCAGGCCCGCCAGCTGGACTACGTGCCGCTGCCGGACAGCCTGGTCCGCCAGATCGAGACCTACTGGACGCAGAACCTGAAGTAAGCAAGCGCGTTCCCCCGCAGGAACGGGATCGGCGGGTCCTCTCTCCCCCGCCGATCCCGCCCAGGGCGCGAGATCCTCGAGATCTCGCGCTCTTCTTGTTTTTGGGGTACACCTGCCTCTGTAGCGCCGAGCCCACGCTCGGCTGGCGCTGGAGAGTGCGGACCAACGGTCCGCAGCTACCGAGGGGGGCAGTCGAGCATGGCTCGACTCTGCAAGGGCCAACCGACCGTCATATCGGTGCGCAGATCCGGGGTCTCCGGGGGCCTTCTGGATCCGGACCACCCCTGTGAAACCCTTGTCAGAACGTGATCCAGGACACCTCTGTCATGGTCGTAATACGGCTGTAACAAAAACATCATTTCATAGCCGCATCCGCCGACGCCGTCGGCTCTACCCCGCTATGGAGTGACCATGAAACTGCACTCGGCCAGCCTTGCCGCCCTTTCCCTGGCCATCGCCCTGGGCCTGTCTGCCTGCGGTGGCGACAAGCAGGCTGCGCAGCAGCCGGCTGCCGACGGTGCCGCTGCCCCGGCCGCTGGTGCCAAGGTGAGCGCAGAAGTGTCCGGTGCCGGCGCTTCCTTCATCTTCCCGCTGGTGTCCAAGTGGTCGGCTGACTACAACGCCAGCACCGGCGCCAAGATCAACTACCAGTCGATCGGTTCCGGCGGCGGCATCGCCCAGATCAAGGCCGGCACCGTCGACTTCGGTTCGTCCGACAAGCCGCTGAGCAGCGAAGAGCTGGCCCAGGCCGGCCTGGCCCAGTTCCCGTCCGCCATCGGCGGTGTGGTCCCGGTGGTCAACATTGAAGGCCTGGAAACCGGCAAGCTGCGCCTGAGCGGCGCCCTGCTGGCTGACATCTTCCTGGGCAAGGTCAAGACCTGGAACGACCCGGCCATCGTCGCCGCCAACCCGGGCGTGAAGCTGCCGGAAGGCAAGATCACCCTGGTCCACCGCTCCGACGGTTCGGGCACCACCTTCAACTTCTCCAACTACCTGTCCAAGGTCAGCCCGGAGTGGAAGACCAAGGTCGGCGAAGGCACCTCGGTGCAGTGGCCGGACGGCGTCGGTGGCAAGGGCAACGAAGGCGTTGCGTCCTATGTGAAGCAGATCAAGGGCTCCATCGGCTACGTCGAACTGGCCTATGCGCTGCAGAACGGCATGCCGTACGCGGCCATGCAGAACGCGGCCGGCAACTGGGTCGAGCCGAGCGCGGAAACCTTCGCCGCCGCGGCCGCCAGCGCCGACTGGGCCAGCGCCAAGGACTTCAACCTGGTCATCACCAACGCCCCGGGCGAGCAGGCGTGGCCGATCACCGCCACCAACTTCATGCTGATGCAGAAGACGCCGAAGGATGCCAAGCGCAACCAGGACACCCTGGCCTTCTTCAAGTGGGCCTTCGAGAACGGCCAGACCCAGGCCAACGAGCTGCACTACGTGCCGCTGCCGGCCGAGCTGGTCAAGCAGATCGAAGCCTACTGGGCGACCGACCTGAAGTGACGGACATGACGGTGCCCGCCCCGCGCGGGCACCGTCTCTTCCACGCCGTGCCGCCCCGCCCCTTCCTGGCCCTGCCGTCCCCATGAATGCCATCGCCCAGCCTGTAGCCGCCCCGTCCACGCGCGATGCGCGTGATGCCCGCAACGACAAACTGTTCCGATGGGTGCTGGTCGGCACCGTCATCTTCGTCCTCATCGCGCTGGCCTGCGCCGCGTTGTCGATGCTGTGGGGCGGCCGCCATGCCCTGCAGATGCAGGGCCTCAGCTTCTTCTTCTCCGCCGACTGGAATCCGGTCGAAAACAAGTTCGGTGCCCTCGCGCCGATCTACGGCACCCTGGTCACTGCCGCCATCGCAATGGTCATCGCGGTGCCGGTCAGCTTCGGCATCGCCTTCTTCCTCACCGAAGTCGCGCCGCGCTGGCTGCGTGGCCCGGTCGGCACCGCCATCGAACTGCTGGCCGGCATTCCCTCGATCATCTACGGCATGTGGGGCCTGTTCGTGCTGGTGCCGGTGATGACCGAGTACGTCACCCCGTTCCTCAACGAAACCCTCGGCGAGATGCCGATCATCGGCCCGCTGTTCCAGGGCCCGCCGCTGGGTATCGGCATGCTCACCGCCGGTTTCGTGCTGGCCATCATGGTCATCCCCTTCATCTCCTCGGTGATGCGCGAAGTGTTCCTGACCGTGCCGACCCGCCTGAAGGAATCGGCCTACGCGCTGGGCTCCACCAAGTGGGAAGTGAGCTGGGACATTGTCCTGCCCTACACCCGCTCGGCCGTCATCGGCGGCGTCTTCCTGGGTCTCGGCCGTGCGCTGGGCGAGACGATGGCGGTGGCCTTCGTGATCGGCAACAGCGTGCGCCTGTCGCCGTCGCTGCTGGAACCGGGCACCACCATCGCCGCGCTGATCGCCAACGATTTCGGCGAAGCCACTGAAACCTACCGCTCGGCCCTGCTGCTGCTCGGCTTCGTCCTCTTCATCGTCACCTTCGTGGTGCTGGCCATCGCCCGCCTGATGCTGATGCGCCTGTCCCGCAAGGAGGGCAACTGATGTCCAGCACCGCTGATTCGCTGTACCTGCGTCGCCGCATCGGCAATGTCATCGCCATCGCCGCGTCCTGCGCCACCGCCCTGTTCGGTCTGTTCTTCCTGGGCTGGATCCTGTTCACCCTGGCCTCCAAGGGTCTGGCCGGCATCAACCTGGATCTGTTCACCAAGATGACGCCGCCGCCGATGCAGGAAGGCGGTCTGGCCAACGCCTTCTTCGGCAGCGCGGTGATGTGTGCGCTGGCGATCGGCATCGGCACGCCGCTGGGCGTGCTGGCCGGCACCTGGCTGGCCGAGTACGGCAACGCCCGCAAGGCCGGCACCGTGGTCCGCTTCGTCAACGACATCCTGCTGTCGGCGCCGTCGATCGTGCTCGGCCTGTTCGTCTACACCCTGTACGTGATGCAGACCGGCGGCAACTTCTCGGCCTTCGCCGGTGCCCTGTCGCTGGCCTTCATCGTGCTGCCGGTGGTGGTGCGCACCACCGACGAGATGCTGCGCCTGGTGCCTTCGCAGATGCGCGAAGCGGCCCTGTCGCTGGGTATCCCGCAGTGGAAGGTGATCGTGCAGGTGCTGTACCGCAGTGCCTCGGCCGGCATCATCACCGGCATCCTGCTGGCGCTGGCCCGCATCTCGGGCGAGACCGCGCCGCTGCTGTTCACCGCCTTCGGCAACCAGTACTGGAACAACAACATCTTCCAGCCGATGGCCTCGGTGCCGGTGGTGATGAACCAGTTCGCCGGCAGCCCGTATGAATCCTGGCAGGTGCTGGCCTGGGCCGGTGCCCTGGTGCTGACTGTCTTCGTGTTGCTGGTCAGCCTTGCCGCCCGCGGCATCCTGCTGCGCAACCGTATCTCCCATGACTGACCTTTCCGTGGATAACGCCATGAACGACCTTTCCAACGCCGTGCCGATGCAGCGCATCGCCGTGCCGTCCTCGCACGAGAGCCTGCACACGCCGTCGCCGGTGAAGCTGGCTGCGCGTGGACTGGACTTCTACTACGACAAGTTCCACGCCCTGAAGGGCATCAACCTGGAGATCCCGGAAAAGCGCGTGACCGCGCTGATCGGTCCCTCCGGTTGCGGCAAGTCCACGCTGCTGCGCATCTTCAACCGCATCTACGCGCTGTACCCGAAGCTGGAAGCGCGCGGTGAAGTGCTGCTGGACGGTGAGAACATCCTGTCGCCGAAGTACCCGATGAACCGCCTGCGCAGCAAGGTCGGCATGGTGTTCCAGAAGCCGGTGCCGTTCCCGATGACCATCTTCGAGAACGTGGCCTACGGCATCCGCCACCACGAGAAGCTGAGCAAGGCCGACATGGCTGACCGCGTCGAGCAGGCCCTGCGCCAGGGCGCGCTGTGGGACGAAGTGAAGGACAAGCTGGGCCAGAGCGCGCTGGGCCTGTCCGGTGGCCAGCAGCAGCGTCTGTGCATTGCCCGTGCCGTGGCCCTGCGCCCGTCGGTACTGCTGCTGGACGAGCCGACCTCGGCACTGGACCCGATCTCGACCAGCCGCATCGAGCAGCTGGTGGAAGAACTCAAGCACGAGTACACGATCGTGATCGTCACCCACAACATGCAGCAGGCCGCGCGCGTGTCCGACTACACCGCCTTCATGTACCTGGGCGACCTGATCGAGCACGACCGCACCGAAGTGATCTTCTCGCAGCCGTCGCAGCGGCAGACCGAGGACTACATCACCGGTCGCTTCGGCTGATCGGCCTGTCCCTTCGCCACATGTTCCAGCCAGGCATGGCCTGGCTCTACCCGGATTGCAGACCATGAACCTTCCCAACGACCACATCGTCAAGAGCTACGACGAAGAGCAGCAGCGCCTGGTGGCCGAAATCGTGCGCATGGGCGAGATGGCCGTCGCCCAGCTCGAAGCGGCGATGGACGTGATCGAGAAGCGCGACGAGAACGCCGCCCATCGCATCATCGCCAACGACGAAGCAATTGATGCGCTTGAGCAGCAGATCAGCCACGACGTGATGCGCCTGGCGCTGCGCGGCCCGATGGCGCGCGACCTGCGCGAGATCCTGGCGGGCCTGCGCATCCCGGCCGACATCGAACGCATCGGCGACTACGCGGCCAACGTGGCCAAGCGCTCGATCGCGCTGGGCAAGGTGCCGCCGCTGCCGCAGATCCAGGGCCTGCGTGCCCTCGGTCGTCTGGCCGCACAGCAGGTGCGCCGCGCCATCGCCGCCTATCGCGACAACGACGCCGAAGCCGCGCTGGCACTGCGCGAGGACGACGCCCGCCTGGACGCGCAGTACACCGCGCTGTTCCGCGAGCTGCTGACCTACATGATGGAAGATCCGCGCAACATCACCCCGTGCACGCATCTGCTGTTCATGGCCAAGAACCTGGAGCGCGTGGGTGACCACGCCACCAACATCGCCGAGAACGTGTGGTTCCTGGTGCACGGCGAGCAGCCGCTGCCGCCGCGCGAGAAGCGCGATGAGACCTCCAGCACCGAACAACTCTGACGCTGCACTGCAACACCGGAGTTGACTCCAAGGTGGCCGCTGTCCTGGTGACAGCGGCCTTTTTGTTTCTGGGCGTTCCGGCTGTTCATCCACGCATGGCGTGGATCTACTGGCCGGTCGCAGATGGATCCACGCGATTCCCTGGGAACCGTGTTCCCCTTCTGTAACAAACCTCACGAAAATTTGAGGTCTTGGCGAGGATTCGTTGAGTAGGATCGCTGCACCATCGTTTCCACCGGCACCCCTGCCGGCCACCCGGGCACCCGCCCACACCACCCAGGAGCACCACCGATGAGCAGTTCCAACAAGACCCTGTCCCTGCTGACTGCTACCGCCCTGGCCGCCGGCCTGGGCATGACCGCCAGTGCCTCGGCGCTGAGCATGAGCGACCTGGCCCAGGGCTATCTGGTGGCCGGCCAGGCCGCCAAGGCCAGCACCGATGCCAAGGCAGCAGATACCAAAATGGCCGCTGACGCGACCAAGCACGCCGAAGGCAAATGTGGTGCCGACGGCAAGAGCGCTGAAGGCAAGTGCGGCGCCGACAAGGGCAAGGCTGCCACCGGCACCGCCGCTGGCGCCAAGGCCAAGGCCGGCGACAAGAAGTCGGCCGAAGGCAAGTGCGGCGAAGGCAAGTGCGGTGCCAAGCACTGACGTCCGCGCCAGCGTCGTCCACCCGCGGTCGCCGCTACGTGCGGCGGCCGCCGGGTTGGGGCTGCGCAGGGCGCTGCTGCAGGATCTGCGCGAAGCACCGGCGGGCGATTTCGATTTCCTCGAATGCGCGCCGGAGAACTGGATCCATGTCGGCGGTCCCGCCGGTGACGCGTTGGCGGAACTGTCGCAGCGCCATCCGCTGAGCTGCCATGGCCTGTCGTTGTCGCTGGGCGGCAGCGCGCCGCTGGATACGCAACTGCTGGAGCAGGTTGGCCGGTTCCTCGAAAAACACCGCGTACCGCTGTACAGCGAACACCTGAGCTACTGCAGCGACAACGGTCACCTGTACGACCTGCTGCCGATTCCGTTCACCGATGAAGCGGTGCGCCATACCGCGGCGCGCATCGCGCGCGTGCAGGACATTCTCGGCCGCCGCATCGCAGTGGAGAACGTGTCCTACTACCTGGCACCGGAACCGGCGATGGACGAACTGGCCTTCACCAAGGCCGTGCTTGCCGAGGCCGACTGCGACCTGCTGCTGGACGTCAACAACGTCTACGTCAACGCCTGCAATCATGGCTACGACGCCGACACCTTCATTGCCGGGCTGCCCGCAGAGCGCATCGTCTGCCTGCACGTGGCCGGGCACATGGACGAGGCACCGGACCTGAAGATCGACACCCATGGCAGTGCGGTGATCGACCCGGTCTGGGACTTGCTGGCGCGAACCTATGCACGCGTCGGCGCGCGCCCGACCCTGCTCGAGCGCGATTTCAACTTTCCGCCCTACGCCGAACTGCAGGGCGAGCTGCAGACCATCCGCCGCCTGCAGGCGACGCACGCCGGGGGCGCACATGGCTGATGCTCCCGACACCCTGCGCGCGCAGCAGCACGCATTCACTGCCCATCTGCGCGATCCGCAGGCGGTGGCCGCACCGGCGGGACTGGAACCCCGGCGGGTGGCGGTGTACCAGCGGCTGCTGTTCAACAACCTGCTCGGCCTGTTGGGCAACGGTTTCCCGGTCTGCGTGCGCCTGCTCGGCGAACAGGCCTGGAGCACGCTGGTCCGTCAGTACTTCGCCACCCATCGCTGCCAGACGCCGCTGTTCACCGAGCTGGCCGCCGAATTCGTGCAATGGCTGCAGGCGCAGCCACAGCTGCCGCACCCGGCACTGGCCGAGCTGGCCCATTACGAGTGGGTGGAAACCGCGCTGTACCAGCTTCCCGCCGAGCCACTGCCGGTGCGGGGTGATATCGACCCTCTGCGGGTACCGCTGCAGCGTTCGCCGCTGGCCTGGCCGCTGCTGTACCAGTGGCCGGTGCATCGGCTCGGTGCCGAGGATGCGCCGGTGCAGCTCCCGCCCGAACCGACTGGCCTGCTGGTGCGCCGCGAGGCCGATGGCGAGGTGCGCTTTGCCACGCTCAGCCCGCTGGCGGTGTACCTGCTGTCCAGCATCGGCGAACAGCCTGGCCTCGATGGACGTAGCTATCTGCAGCAACTGGCACGTGCGCATGGCCTGGCCGAAGACGCGCTGGCTGGACCCGGTGCCGCATTGCTGCAGCAGTTCCTGCAGGCCGGTGTGATCGGCCCACTCGCAGTCCCCAGCTGACGCCCCTTCCCCCGGAGAACCGCCGATGAACCTCCCGACCCTGGCCGCCGCGCGCGGCCAGCTGGACCGTCTCGCCCCCTGGTTGGCCCCGCTCGGCCTGCGCCTGCTGTTGGCCTGGGAATACTTCGAATCCGGCCGCGAGAAACTGCGCGGCCGGAACTGGTTCGCCGACCTGCAGGACGCCTTCCCGTTCCCGTTCGACCAGCTGCCGGCCGCCCTGAACTGGCAGCTCGCCACGTGGTTCGAACTGATCGGCGCGGCCTGCCTGCTGTTCGGGTTTGGCACCCGTTTTGCCGCCGCCAGCCTGCTGGTGCTGACCGTGGTCGCCACCTATGCGGTGCACTGGCCGATGGAATGGAACTCGCTGGGTGACCTCGCGATGGGCTATGTGATCAGTGACCAGGGCTTCGGCAACTTCAAGCTGCCGGTGCTGTTCATAGCCATGCTGCTGCCGCTGCTGTTCACCGGCGCCGGCAGGCTGAGCGTGGATGCGTGGCTGGCACGGCGGCAGCCATTGGGCATGACGGCAGGTCCCGCAGTCCGGTAGATGCCGACCTGGGTCGGCGCGCACCGTGCCAACCAAGGTTGGCACCTACCGGAATCCTGAGCGCGCGGTGCACCGGTGGGTGTCGACCTTGGTCGACACGCTCCTGCGCAGGGAACCCGTGCGCCACGGACTGGCCGGGCGCTCAGGCTCGCTCTGCTAGAATTCACGCATGAATGACCCCACCCCCGCATCTGCCGCCGCCCCCGAATCCGCAGTACCCCAGGCGCAGCGCGCGATGTCACAACGCTTCCGCGGCTTCCTGCCGGTGGTGGTGGACGTGGAAACCGGCGGCTTCGACAGCCAGCGCAACGCGCTGCTGGAAATCGCTGCAGTGCCGATCGAGATGGACGAGAACGGCCTGCTCTACCCCGGCCAGACCGCCAGTGCCCATGTGGTGCCGGCCGAAGGCCTGGAGATCGACCCGAAGTCGCTGGAAGTGACCGGCATCATCCTCGACCACCCGTTCCGGCTGGCCAAGGAAGAAAAAGCCGCGCTGGACCACGTCTTCACCCCGGTACGGGCGGCCATGAAGAAATATGGCTGCCAGCGCGCGATCCTGGTCGGCCACAACGCCCATTTCGACCTCGGTTTCGTCAATGCAGCGGTGGCGCGGACCGGCCACAAGCGCAACCCGTTCCACCCCTTCAGCGTATTCGACACGGTGACCCTGGCCGGCATTGCCTACGGGCAGACGGTGCTGGCGCGTGCGGCCAACGCCGCAGGGCTGGGCTGGGATGCCAACGAGGCGCATAGCGCGGTATACGACACCGAGCAGACCGCGCGGTTGTTCTGCACCATCGCCAACGCCTGGCCGCGGTAAACCGGCCAACGGCGGGGCCGCACCCACCACCCATCGGGCGGTAGATCCACGCCATGCGTGGATGCAATCAACCAATGCTCGTACGATCCCGGCCGTCGCTCTTGGCGCGGTACAGCGCGCGGTCGGCGCGCTGGTACAGCAGCGCCGGGGTGCGGTCATCGGCATCCAGTTCCACCAGGCCTGCGCTGAAGGTCACGCGCAGGCCGGCCACGCTGGCCCAGTCGGGATGGTCATGGAACAGCCCGCGTAGGCGCGCGCACAGTTGTGCGGCTTCTTCCAGGCGGGTGTCGTTGAGCAGCAATGCGAACTCTTCGCCGCCGGTACGCGCCGGCAGATCCGAGGCGCGGCACGCGGCAGCAATCACCGTTGCCACCTGTACCAGCACGGCATCACCGATGCTGTGGCTATGGCGATCGTTGACGTCCTTGAAGTGGTCGATGTCCAGCACCACCAGGCACAGCGGATGGCCACTGCGTTGCGAGCGGGCGAAGTCGCGTGCCAGGGTTTCATCGAAGGCACGGCGGTTCGCCAGCCCGGTCAGGGCGTCTTCCCGTGCCTGACGCTCGAAGGCCTCGGCCTGCCGCGCCAGGCGCTCGGCCAGTTCGGTCTTTTCCTGGTTCAGCGCCTGCAGGTGCACGGTCTTGGCCTGCAGGTCGAAGGTGGCTTCATCCACCCGCCGCGCCAGGCGCAGGTTGCTGGCCTTCAGCTGCTGCAGCAGCAACCGGTACAGCGCCACCAGCGCGGCCAGCAGCAACAGCCCTGCCAGCGCCTGCACGCTGCGCCGCTGCCACCAGAACGGCTCCACGGTGAAGCTCCACACCGCTTCCTGCTGCGCCCAGCTGCCGCCCGGATGGGCCGCCGCCACGTGCAGGGTGTAGTCACCCGGTGGCAGGCCCACGAACTCGACACTGCGCTGCGGGCCACGCTCGACCCAACCGGCATCCAGTCCGTCCAGCCGGGTGCGGTAACGGATGCGATCGGACATCAGGTAGCTCAGGCCGACATAGCTCACTGCCAACCGACGGCCGCCGGGAATGTAGTTGCGCTCTGGTCCTTCCCAGTGCACCGGTGCGCCATCCACCTGCACGCTTTCAATCGCCGCCGGTGGCGAGGGGCGTTCACGGAACCGCTGCAGGCGCTGCGGATCCACCGTACTCAGGCCACCGGCAGTGACCACCCAGAACGTGCCGTCCTGGCGCAGGATCGCCGATGGGCTGGAGCTGCCGTTGGCCTGCGCGTTGGCCATGCCATCAATCTCGTTGTAGCGCTCCACCACCACCCGCGGCACGTGCCCGTCGGCAACCGCATTGAGCGTTGCCATATCGGTGCGCAGCACACCGCGGTTGCTGCTGATCCAGACGTTGCCCAGACGGTCCGGCACCAGCTGGAACACCGCGTCCACCGGCATGCCCTGCTCCAGGCCAACCCGCGCCAGTGTTCCGTGCTGCCAGCGGTACAGGCCGCGATCACTGCTGATCCACATCGCATCGCCCAGTTGATGGAAGCCGAACACGCTGCGGCCGCCCCCCAACGGTGCCAGGTCGATCGACTGCACGCGGTCGCCGCGCAGTACGCGGATGCCCTCGATGGTGCCGATCCACAGATTGCCCTGGTGGTCATGCTCGAGCGCGGTGATCAGCCCGCCGGGCATGCCCGGCACGCTTGATACCTGCACGCGGTCACCGTCGATGCGGACCACGCCTTTCTGCGTGCCAGCCCAGACCACGCCCTGCGGGTCCACGCTGATCGCGCGGATGTTGCCACCGGGCATGCCATCTGCCGCCGCATAGTTGTGGCGCAGGCTGCCGTCGCGACCGAGGCGGTAAACGCCATCACCAAAGGTGCCGACCCACAGGTCACCATCCGGCCCCTGCGCCAGGCTCAGCACCGAAGGCGCCTTGCCGCCACGGTTGTGCAACGGCACGGCGCGGAAGCGGCCATCGGGGGTCTGCAGGTCCAGGCCGCTGGCGCTGCCGACCCACAGCTGGCGGTCGCGGTCCTCGAACACGGTGCGCACATAGTCACCGCTGAGGCCGTCGCGCTCGGTGTAACTGCTGAACAGCGTTTCGCGCAGGCGGTACAGGCCGCCGTTGGCGCCCACCCATATGCTGCCCTCGGCATCCTCGCGCAGGCTGACCACGCGGCCACCGGGCAGGTTCAGGCCCGCCGGCAGCCGCTCAAGGCCATGTGCGGAGATGCGCAGCAGGCCCTGGTTCTCGGTGCCCAGCCACAGGTCACCGTGGCGGTCCTGCAGCATCGAGGTCATGTGCAGCTGGCCCGGCAGGCGGTGCATCAACACCAGCTGGTCATCCTCCACCCGGTACAGGCGCTCGCCTGCGACGATCCACAACGCACCGTCCGGCGCCCGGTAGGGCCACGACAGGCCGCTGCCCGCGCCCAGCCCCCAGGCCGCGGGCGCGCGCTTGAGCACGCCGTCGTTGTCGCGCAGCACCAGTCCATCAAGGGTGCCGGCCCAGACCCGGTCCTGCGCATCGACCACCAGCTTGGTGAAGCTCATCGCCATCGGCAGGTCAGCGGCCGGCGCCTGGTAGACGATGCCCTTGTCCGGCGTCAGATAGCCGATGCCCTTGCCCTCGTAAAGCAGCCACAGGCGGCCCTGGCTGTCCATCTGCATCGACTGGATCAGCACCTGCGGCGTATTGCCCTGATGCTCCCAGACCCGCCACTGGCCATCATTGCCCCGGTGGCTGACGTTGCCGCGCGAATCGCTGATCCACAGGCCACCCTGGCGGTCGACCAGCAGCGCACCGATGCCGTTGTCACGCAGGCCGGGGCGCGTACTGCGGTCGAACACGGTGAAATCCAGACCGTTGTAGCGCACCAGGCCTTCCCAGGTGGCGAACCACAGGTGGCCTTCCGGCGTCTGTGCGATGTCGCGCAGCGAGTTGTGTGGCAGCCCATTGCGCGACGTCCATACATCGATGGCGTAGTCGCGCAGCGGCGGTGCGCCCTCCTGTGCGGCCAGCGGCAACGCAAGGGCCAGCAACAGCCATAGCAGGCCCTGCCGCAGCCTTCGACTGAAATCCGATCCGCAGCGCTCCACCCAGCGCCTGCTGTCCCCCTGTCCGCCCATCAGCGCAGCGGTGGCGGCCAGGCAGGGCTGCCGGGCCGGGCAGCGTGCGGGAGCTGCCGGGCAGCGCGGAACGGCATGCCGGCGGGTACGGGCTGGCTCATCGAAGGGGCACTGGGGAGATGCGCAGATGATAGGCGAAACCCCGCCCCCGGCGTCACCGCTGCTGGACGGCGAAACTCAGCCGCCGCGCCCCGGCGGTGTCACCTGTGCGCTGGCCGGCCACTGCACCACTGCTTCCAGCCCCCCTTTCGCACGGTTGCGCAGCCACAGGCGCGCACCATCTTTTTCGGCCAGGGCGCGCGCGATGGTCAGGCCCAGTCCGGCGCCGCCGGTCTCGCGCGAACGCGAGGTCTCCACCCGCACGAACGGGTCGAACACCGCCTCGAGCTGATCTTCGGCCAGGCCGGGGCCATCATCGGCCACCACCACCGTGATCGCGCCGCCACTGCGCTCGACCCGTACCCGCACCCGGTAGGCATACATCACAGCGTTGTCCACCAGGTTGGAAAACAGGCGGTGCATGGCCAGTGGACGCAGCATCAGCACTGCCCCGCTTCCGCCTTCGAAGACGACGTCGCCGCCGCCCTCTGCGGTGTCTTCGACGATGCTTTCCAGCAGTGAATCCAGATCCAGCGCGGCGCGCTGCTCGGCGCTTTCCGCACTGCGGGCCAGCTCCAGGCCCTCGCGCACCAGCGCCTGCATCGCGGCCAGATCACCAATCAGGCGTTCGCGCAGCGTCTCGTCGCTGACGTTCTCCAGGCGCAGGCGCAGGCGGGTCAGCGGGGTCTGCAGGTCATGGGTGATCGCCGCCAGCATCTGCGTGCGTTCAGCCAGGTGTCGCTGCAGGCGGTGCTGCATGGCATTGAAGGCTTCAGCGGCGCGCTGCACTTCACGCGGGCCGCGCAGGGGAAGCGGATCACGCTGCAGGTCGTCGCCGAGATCTTCCGCGGCCGCTGCCAGTTCCTGCAGCGGTGCGCTGGCCATGCGCGCGACGATGTACGCCAGTACTGCGATCGCCAGTACCAGCAGGGTCAGGAACCACGGGTCAACGGCGAGGATGCCGTTGTGCGCCACTGCCGGCGAATCCAGCGCCAGCTTCAGCAGCGTGCCATCGTTGAGCGTCACATCCACCGCGCGACACTTGGGCGGGATGAACGCCGGATCACGCTCGCGCGGGCGCTTGCGATGCCCGGGCGGCGGCGGAGGCAGCAGGTCCTGCAGCTTGGGAATGCAGGAGCGGAACGAAGCGAAGTGCACATGTGCGCGTGCGACCGGGCCGGGCCGGTCATCCAGCACTTCCATCAACGCCGTATCGGCCCGCCCCAGGCGCGCGCCCGGTTGCAGCGCGCGGACACTCGGTCCACCGATTTCGAGCAGGCGCTCACGCAGTTCGGGGTTGCCATCGAGCAGGTTCACGTAGCCCTGCAGGCGGTCGGCAATACGGTTCAGGTTCTGCCGCTCGAATTCCTGCTGGCGCTTGGAGGTGGCCAGCATGGTCGCACCGATCGCAGCCACGCTCATGCCCAGCAGCAGGATCACGAACAAGCGCCCGACCATCGAGGACATGAAGTGGCGCAGGCGCTTCATCGCGGCTTATTCCAGGTTGACGGCCGAGGCCAGTACATAGCCTTCGTTGCGCACGGTCTTGATCAGCCCGTCCGGGCCGCCGTCATCACCGAGCTTGTTGCGCAGGCGGCTGACCTGCAGGTCGATCGCACGGTCCTGCGCTTCGTAGTTGCGGCCACTGCTGAGCGCGACCAGCTGCTCGCGTGACAGCACCTTGTTGGCGTGGGCGATGAACACCCGCAGCAGGCGGAACTCGGCACCGGACAGCACCACCACGCGGTCATCCGGGTCCACCAGGTGGCGATGCTCCAGGTCGAATACCCAGCGCGAGAAGCGCGCGCGGCGAACTGCCAGCGGCTCCAGGTTGGCCGGCAGTGCCTCGGTCCGGCGCAATACGTTGCGGATGCGCGCCAGCAGCTCGCGCGGTTCGAACGGCTTGGCCAGGTAGTCGTCGGCGCCCATTTCCAGGCCCAGGACGCGGTCGATCGGCTCGGCACGCGCGGTCAGCATGATCACCGGCGTGTTCGAGCGCGCGCGCAGGTCGCGGCACAGGGTCAGGCCATCCTCGCGCGGCAGGTTGAGGTCGAGCACGATCAGGTCCACGTGCTCACGGTCCAGCAGCTGGCGCATGGCGGTGCCGTCGGCGGCCGTGCTCACCTGGTAGCCGGCCCGGCCAAGCTGCTCGGCCAGCAGGGTGCGGATGTCGTTGTCGTCGTCGACGATCAGCAGTCGATGCATCGGGTTTTCAGTCTCCATATCGCGATCATCCCGTGTCGGCAGCTGAACCGCATCCGGGGCATTGCGTACCAGTGTATCCAGCGATGGGCCGGATACCTGTGGTTACGCGTATTCACCGACAGTGTTACATAGAGACATACCCTGAGGATTGAGCCGCCCGTCGCCCGGTCTTCACAATGCCCACCAACGCCGCCGCCGCGGCCCCGAGAGTGAAGCCACGACGTGACGTTCCGCCTGCTGCCTGCAACCCGCCGGGGTCGCCTGATACTGATCGCCCTGCTTGCCCTTGCCGTGACCGCCGCTGCCTGGTGGCTGATGCGCAAGCCCGCCGCCCCGGCAGTGGCAACCACCCCGGTCAGCCGTGGTGACATCGAGCAGACGGTGGACGCCACCGGCGTGATCGATGCCTACAAGCTGGTCAGTGTCGGCGCCCAGGCGTCGGGCCAGATCAAGTCGCTGAAGGTGCAGCTGGGCGATACGGTGAAGGAAGGCGACCTGATCGCCGAAATCGACGCCACCACCCAGCAGAACCAGGTGCTCAACGCACAGGCCTCGCTGGACCAGGTCACCGCCCAGCGCGCCGTGCAGCAGGCCAGCCTGCGCCAGGCCGAGCTGGAATTCGCGCGCCAGCAGCAGATGCTGTCCGCCGAGGCCACCTCGCGCCAGGAATACGATGCCGCCGAGGCACAACTGAAGACCGCCCGCGCCCAGCTGCAGTCCTACGAGGCGCAGATCAAGGGGCGCGAAACCGAACTGGGCACCGCCCGCGCCAACCTGGCCTACACCCGCATCGTGGCGCCGATGGACGGCACGGTGGTGGCGGTGGTGGCCGAGGAAGGCCGCACCGTGAACGCCAACCAGACCGCACCGACCATCGTCATGCTGGCACGGTTGGATGTGGTCACCGTCAATGCCGAGATCTCCGAGGCCGATGTGGTCAAGATCAAGGCCGGCATGCCGGTGTACTTCACCACCCTGGGCGATCCTGACCGCAAGTACCACGCCACGCTGCGCCAGATCAATCCGGCGCCGGCCTCGATCGCCAACGAGAATTCGTCCAGCTCCAGCAGCTCGTCCAGTTCCAGCTCCAGCAGCGCGGTCTACTACAACGCGCTGTTTGATGTGGAAAATCCGGATGGCACGCTGCGCATCGACATGACCGCGCAGGTTTCGGTGCTGCTGAAGCAGGCCAAGGGCGTGCTGATGGTGCCGGCCGTTGCACTCGGGCCGAAGTCGCGTGATGGCGAGCGCATCGTGCGGGTGGTCGATGACAACGGCCAGCCGCAGCCACGCAAGGTCAAGGTCGGCATCAACAATGGCGCCAACGTCGAGGTCCTGTCCGGACTGGAGGAAGGCGAGCGTGTGGTGGTTGGCGAAGGCGGCGCTGCGGCAGCCGGTGGTGGTGGCAACCGCGGCGGCATGCAGATGCGGGTCGGCGGCCCGGGCATGGGGCGCCGATGAGCACGACGGCGCCGCTGCTGCGCCTGCGCGACCTGCGACGTGAGTTCCCCGCCGGCGACGATGTGATCGCCGTGCTACGCGACGTCAATCTCGACATCCATGCTGGCGAGATCGTGGCCATCGTCGGCCAGTCCGGTTCGGGCAAATCGACGCTGATGAACATCCTCGGCTGCCTTGATCGTCCCACCCGTGGCAGCTACCAGGTGGCCGGTCGCGAAACCGGGAAAATGGAACCGGACGAGCTGGCCGAACTGCGCCGCGAACATTTCGGTTTCATCTTCCAGCGCTATCACCTGCTGGGCGACCTGGATGCGCGTGGCAACGTGGAAGTACCGGCGGTATATGCCGGCAGCCCCGGGCCGGTACGCAACGCGCGTGCCGAGCAGCTGCTGCAGCGGCTGGGGCTGAGTGACCGCATGCACCACAAGCCCGGCCAGCTGTCCGGCGGCCAGCAGCAGCGCGTGTCGATCGCGCGGGCGCTGATGAACGGTGGCGAGGTGATCCTGGCTGACGAACCCACCGGCGCGCTCGACACCAAATCCGGCGAGGAAGTGATGGCGATCCTCGGCGAGCTGCACGCCGAAGGCCACACCATCATCATCGTCACCCACGACATGAGCGTGGCCGAACACGCGCAGCGCATCATCGAGATCCGCGACGGCGAGATCATCGCCGACCGCGCCAACCCGAATGCGCCCACCTACCGTGCGCAGCGTGAGGCCAGCACCGGTGTTGCCCGTGGCAACAGCTGGCGGGCTGCACGCGACCGCTTCACCGAAGCCTTCCGCATGGCCCTGCTGGCGATGAACGCACATCGGCTGCGCACCTTCCTGACCATGCTCGGCATCATCATCGGCATCGCCTCGGTGGTCTCGGTGGTGGCGCTGGGCAATGGCTCGCAGCAGCAGATCCTGCAGAACATCAGCGCGCTCGGCACCAACACCATCGACGTCTATCCCGGCCGTGGTTTCGGCGACATGCGCTCGGCGCGGGTGCAGACGCTCAAGGCCAGCGATGCCGACGCACTGGCCCGGCAGAGTTACGTTGACAGCGCCACGCCCAGCGTGTCGACCTCGGTCACCGCGCGTTACCGCAACCAGTCCTCCACCGCCCAGGTCAGCGGCGTCGGTGAACAGTTCTTCCGGGTCAAGGGCGTGACCCTGCTGAGCGGCAGCTTCTTCGACAGTGACGCGGTGAAGAGCCTCGGCCAGGTCGCGGTGATCGACGAGAACACCCAGACCCAGTTCTTCCCCGACGTCGACCCGATCGGCCAGGTGATCCTGCTCGGCAACGTGCCGGCGCGCGTGGTCGGCGTGGCCAAGCGCCAGAGCTTCGGCTTCGGTGGCAGCACCAGCCTGAGCGTGTGGCTGCCCTACACCACGGTGATGTCGCGCATGCTCGGCCAGAGCCACGTGTCCAGCATCACTGTGCGCGTGGACGATGCCACCCCGATGGATGCGGCGCAGGAAGCGATCACCCGGCTGTTGACGATGCGCCATGGCACCGAGGACTTCTTCCTCAGCAACAGCGCCGAGATCCGCCAGACCATCGAACAGACCACGCGCACGATGACGCTGCTGATTGGAGCCATCGCCGCCATCGCGCTGCTGGTCGGCGGCATCGGCGTGATGAACATCATGCTGGTGTCGGTCACCGAGCGTACCCGCGAGATCGGCGTGCGCATGGCCGTTGGTGCGCGGCAGAGTGACATCCGCCAGCAGTTCCTGATCGAAGCGGTGCTGGTATGCCTGCTCGGCGGCCTGCTCGGCATTGGCCTGGCTCTGCTGCTGGGCTCGATGATCGGCCGTTTCGCCAGTGACTTCCAGGTGCTGTTCTCCACCGCCTCGATTGTTGCGGCCTTCGCCTGCTCGACCCTGATCGGCGTGGCGTTCGGCTTCCTGCCCGCGCGCAACGCCGCGCAGCTTGATCCGGTGGAGGCCCTGGCCCGCGAATGAAGATGATGACCCGACTGTCCTTCCCTGCTCCCTCGCGCCTGCTGTTGGCTGGCGCTGTACTGCTTGCGCTGTCCGGCTGCGCCTCAGTGGGCCGCTATCCGGTGCAGGACCCCGACGTGGCGGCCACCTATGGCCGTGGCGATGCCACCCTCAATGCGCCCGCCGACGACCCACGCAGCGGTCTGGATACACCTGGCCGCGATATCCGCCAGGACAGCTGGTGGACCGGCTTCGGCGATGAGCGCCTGGACCGCCTGGTGGCGCAGGCGCTGGCCGCCAACAGCGATCTGGCCGCCGCCGGCCTGGCCGTGCAGCGCTCCCGCCTGCAGGCGGGCCTGGCCAGCAATGCGCTGTGGCCGCAACCCTCGTCTTCCGGCGTGAGCAGCAGCGCCAGCCGCGCCACCGACCAGTCTGATGATTGGCGTCGCAGCTATTCCACAGGCGTGTCGCTGGGCTGGGAGGTCGACCTGTGGGGCCGCCTGCGCACCCAGCGCGACATCGCCCGCTGGGAAGCCGAGGCCAGCGAGGAAGACCGGCAGAACACCGCGTTGCTGGTGATCGGCGACACCATCACCCAGTACTGGACGCTGGCCTACCTCAACCAGTCGATCGCCACCGGCCAGGCCAACCTGGAGCGCTTGGAGCGCACCCGCGAACTGGTGCAGGCGCGCTTCGATGCCGGTGCGGTTTCGCGCCTGGAAGTGCGCCAGGCACTGCAGAACCTGCAGTCGCAGCGGTCCTCGCAGAGCGCCCTGGAACAGCAGCGGGTGGAAGTGCGCAATGCACTGACCGTGTTGCTGGACGGCACGCCGTGGCCGCAACAGGACGAGCCGCAGGACCTGCTTGGCGCTCGCAGCCCCAGCATCAACGAAGGCCTGCCAACCGACCTGCTCGGCCGCCGCCCCGACCTGCGCGCGGCCGAGCTTCGCCTGCGCAACAGCCTGAAGACCATCAAGGTCACCGCCACCCAGTACTACCCGGCGCTGAGCCTGACCGGCAGTCTCGGCTCCAGTGCAACCTCGCTGGGCGATGTACTGCGCAACCCGGTGGCCACGCTGGGCGCCGGCCTGTCATTGCCGTTCCTCAACCTGCAGCGCGCGCAGCTGGATACCGACATCGCCGGTACCGCGTACCAGATTGCTGCGACCAACTTCCGCAAGACGCTGTATACCGCGCTCTCGGAAGTGGACAACGCGTTGTCGGCACGCGAGCAGCTGGCGCGCCAGGTGGCGGCCTCGCAGGCCTCGTACGACGAAGCGGTGGAAGTGGAGCGCGCGCAGGAAGTGCGCTACCGCGTGGGTGCCACCGACCTGCGCACCTGGTTGGAAGCGCAGCAGACACGGCGTGATGCCGAGCTGTCGCTGGCGCGCGTGCGCCAGGGCCAGTTGAACAACGACGTGACCCTGTTCAAGGCGCTGGGCGGCAGCGCGGGGTAACGGGGTCGGATCCCTCTCGCAGAGAGGGCTCTGACCCCATGAGAAGAGGTCAGAGCCCTTTTCCATGGAAAAGGGATCTGACCCCGAAATCAACCGCGCTGGCGCACGGCCTCGAACAGGCTGACGCCGGCGGCGACAGAAACGTTCAGGCTCTCGATCTCGCCCGGCATCGGGATCTTGACCAGGCCATCGCAGTTCTCGCGGGTCAGGCGGCGCAGTCCATCGGCTTCGCCGCCCAGCACCAGGGCGATGTTGCCCTTCAGGTCCAGCTGGTACAGCGAGGCGGTGGCTTCACCGGCCAGGCCATAAATCCATACGCCCTGCTTCTGCAGGTCCTTCAGGCAGCGCGACAGGTTGGTCACCGCCACCACCGGGATCAGATCGGCGGCACCGGCCGAGGTCTTGCGCACGGTCGCGTTCACCGTGGCCGACTTGTCCTTGGGGATGATCACGGCGGTGGCGCCGGCGGCAGCCGCCGAACGCAGGCAGGCACCCAGGTTGTGCGGGTCCTGCACCTCGTCCAGTACCAGCAGCAGGGCCTTGCCTTCGGCGGCAGTCACCAGACCTTCCAGCTCGTTCTCGCTGTAGGTGCGGGCGGCGGCATAGCGCGCGGCCACGCCCTGGTGGCGCACCGAACCGCCCACACCATCCAGCGCCTGGCTGTTGACCTTGCGCACGTCGATGCCCTTGCGGCGGGCGTTTTCCTCGATCTCGGTCAGGCGCGGGTTCTTCGCACCGGCCTCGACCAGCACTTCGCGGACGTTCTCGGCGTCGTTCTCGATGGAGGAGGCGACGGCGTTGACGCCGACGATCCACTGGCTGTTCTTGCTCATGCGGGCGGGACCGGAAAGGGGGTGGCTATGGTAGAGCATCGCGGGCGGCCGCGCTTCGCGCTCGCCGGGCATGGCCCGGCGCTACCCGCCGTTCACCTGTCTTCCGCGCTTCGCGCTCGCCGGGCACGGCCCGGCGCTACCCGCCGTTCATCCTTCGGATGAACGGCTGCGCGGCGGCCAGTGTGGGGTGTCGTGGTCGGGGTGCTGGTGGGACACGATCGTGGCCAGGAAATCGAGCGCGGCGATGTCTTCCTCGGTGCGCCGCGCCGGCAGGCTGGCCAGGGTATCGACGAAGGGGAGTTTGCGCTCGACCCCGTACTGGATCGTGGGCGGCAGGCGCTCGGGCTCATCGAATGCACCGGCCGCGATGGCCACGCCATCGGGCGCCTCATAGGTCAACGGCGTGCCGCAGTCGGCACAGAAGCCACGCCGCACCACGTTGGACGACTGGAAATAGCGCGGCTGGCCACGGGTCCAGCTGAACTGTACGCCGCGCACCGAAACCAGCGGTGCGTAGTAGGCACCGAAAGCCTTCTGGCACATCCGGCAATGGCAGATCGAGCTGTCGGTCAGCTCGCCACGCGCCTGGAAGCGGATCGCGCCGCACTGGCAGCCGCCGCTGTATTCGGGTTGGCCCTGCATGGTGCGTTCCTCCGAAACGTCGTGCCAACCAAGGTTGGCACCTACCGGGTGAGGCAGGTGCCGACCGTCGGTCGGCACACCGTGGGTGCGGCAGCCGAGCATGGCTCGGCTCTACAGATCAATACTGCTTCTTGGTGCGCTTGGCCGGCTTGCCACGCTCGGGCAGCGGGGCCGGGCTTGCCACCTCTTCCTCACCCTTGTGCTCGACCAGGCGGAAGTCGATCTTGCGTTCTTCCATGCTGGCCTTCAGTACCAGGATGCGCACCTGGTCACCCAAGCGGTAACTACTGCCACGTCGCTCACCGGTCAGCGTCTTGCGGGTCGCATCGAACTTGTAATAGTCCTGCGGCAACTGGGTCACGTGCACCAGACCCTGCACCTTCGAATCGGCCAGCTCCACGAACAGGCCGAAGCTGGTCACGCCGCTGATCACGCCGTCGAACTGGCCACCCACGTGCTTTTCCATCCACGCGGCGCGGTAGCGCTCGTCGACTTCGCGTTCGGCCTCGTCGGCACGACGCTCACGCTCGGAACACTGCAGTGCCAGCGCGGCCATCTCGCGGGCGTTGTAGGTGAACTTGTCCAGCGGCTTGCCCGACAGCGCATGCTTGATCGCACGATGCACCAGCAGATCCGGGTAACGACGGATCGGCGAGGTGAAGTGCGCGTACGCCTCCAGCGCCAGGCCAAAGTGGCCGTTGTTGTCCGGGCTGTACACCGCCAGGCTCTGGCTGCGCAGCAGCACCGATTCCAGCAGCGTGGCATCGGGGCGGTCGCGGATCTTCTTCAACAGCTTGGTGTAATCACCGGGACGCACCTTCGACCAGGGCGGCAGGCTCAGCTTGAACTCCTTGAGGAATTCCAGCAGATCGGCGTACTTGGTCTCCGGCGGCTTCTCGTGCACGCGGTAGGGGGCCGGCACATGGCGCGACAGCAGATACTTCGCCGCCTCCACATTGGCCGCGATCATGCATTCCTCGATCAGCTTGTGCGCGTCGTTGCGCACCAGCATGCCGGCCTGGGTAACTTCGCCACGGTTGTCCAGCACGAAGCGCACTTCGCTGCTTTCAAATTCAATCGCACCGCGCTTGGCGCGTGCCTTGGCCAACACCTTGTACAACTGGTGCAAGCGCTGCACCTGCGGCAGCAGGTCGCCGATGAAGGCCTTTGCCCCAGCATCGTCCTCGCCCACCGCCTGCCAGACCTGGGTGTAGGTCAGTCGCGCATGCGAATTCATCACTGCTTCGTAGAAGCGTGAGTGACTGACAACGCCATCGCGATCAATCTGCATGTCGCAGACGAAACACATGCGGTCGACCTTGGGCATCAGCGAGCAGATGCCGTTGGACAGCGTCTCCGGCAGCATCGGTACCACGAAGCCCGGGAAGTAGACCGAAGTCGCACGCTTCTGCGCTTCATCGTCCAGCGGCGTACCGGGGCGAACGTAATTGGAGACATCGGCAATCGCCACCACCAGGCGGAAACCATCGGCATTCGGCTCGCAATAAACCGCGTCGTCGAAGTCCTTGGCATCCTCGCCATCGATGGTGACCAGCGGCGTGCTGCGCAGATCGACGCGGTCACCGATCATCGCCGGTTCGACCACCAGCGGCACCGAGGCCGCTTCGTCCAGCACCTCCTGCGGGAACTCGAACGGCAGCTCGTGGCCATGGATGGCGGTTTCCACCACCAGCGACGCGGTCAGCTTGTCGCCAAGCACGGCGATGATGCGGCCGATCGGCGGGCGGCGGCTGTCCGGCGCCTGGGTCAGTTCGCAGACCACCAGCTGGCCGTCACGTGCGCCACCGGTCTGGTCAGGCGGCACCTGCACATTGCGCTGGATGCGCTTGTCATCGGGCACCACGTAGTTGATGCCCATTTCGACGCTGAAGCGACCGATCAGGCGGGTCATGCCACGTTCCAGCACGCGGGCAATGCTGCCCTCGCGACGGCCACGATGGTCGATGCCGGTCACGCGGGCCAGCACCTTGTCGCCGTGCATCACCTTGCGCATTTCATACGGCGGCAGGAACAGGTCGTCGCCGCCCTCGACCGGGCGCAGGAAGCCGAACCCTTCCGGGTTGGCGATCACTACGCCAGTGACCAGGTTGAGGGTCTGGATCGGTGCGAAGCCGCCGCGGCGGTTCTGCACCAGCTGGCCGTCGCGGACCATGGCGCCGAGCCGGCGCGACAGCGCCTCGGCACGGTCGGGGGCACCCAGGCCCAGGCGTGCACCCAGTTCCTCGGCGGTCTGCGGACCTTCGCAACGCTCCAGCAGCGCCAGGATGGCCTCGCGACTGGCGATGGGCTGTTCGTATTTCTCTGCTTCGCGGGCGGCATAGGGATCTTCGATCACCTTGCCGGTCGGCGGCAGCTTGCGGCCCGGGGCCGGGCCCGGTGCGTCAGCGCTGTGGATTCTGCGGCCGCGAGGCGGAGCGCCACCGTCGGCCAGTTCCGGAAGCCAGCCCGGCAACGGCTTGCCCGGCTTGGTGGTGCGGGCGGCGCCCGGCTTGGTGCCCTTCTTCGGGGCCTGGCTGCGGGACGTACTCCCGCCCTTGCTTGGTTTTTTGGTAGTCATCGCCCTACATGGTAGCCGTTGATGGCGTGCAGAACGGGTCAGCGTGTCTTTCGAAGATCCTGCGTGAAGAAATTCATGGAAGTCGTTGACAGCCTGCCAATTCATCTTCACAATTGCGCCTCTGGAACGCCCAGGTGGCGGAATTGGTAGACGCACTAGTTTCAGGTACTAGCGGGTAAAACCGTGGAGGTTCGAGTCCTCTCCTGGGCACCAACGAAAAAACTCCTCGCTTCGGCGGGGATTTTTTTTGCCTGCAATCCGGCGGCAGGGTCGGATCCCCTTCCAAAGGAAAGGGCTCTGACCCCAAGCGAGTGAGATGGGGTCAGAGCCCGTTCCGCACGCGAAACGGGATCCGACCCCGGATCCAGAAAAGGTGTTGACACCTCCATCACGGCACCGCATAATTCTCCTTCTCGACGCCCAGGTGGCGGAATTGGTAGACGCACTAGCTTCAGGTGCTAGCGGGGGCAACTTCGTGGAGGTTCGAGTCCTCTCCTGGGCACCATGTCGAGAATGAAAAACACCCGCGAAAGCGGGTTTTTTCATATCCGGGGTCCGGCAGCGCCGGCCATGCGCGCGGCAGCCATCAGAACAACGGCCGCAGCACCAGCTCCAGACCGAGCAGCAGCAGGAACCCGAGGAAACAGGCGCGGAACACGCGCGCACTGATCCGCTGCCGGATCACCTGCCCCAGCCACATGCCCAGCAACGCTGGCACCACCGCCAACGCGCTCAGGCCCAGTTGCTGGATGCCGAACGCTCCCTGCAGCACCAGCCCGGTGGTCAATGAAATGGTCGACACCGTGAACGCCAGGCCCAGCGCCTGGACCAGCTCTTCGCGCTGCATGCCCAGCGACTGCAGATAAGGCACCGCCGGCATCACGAACACGCCAGTTGCCCCGGTCACCACACCGGATACCGCACCCACCAGCGGCCCCAGCCAGCGCTCGCGTCGTTGCGTCACACGGAACACCGGAGCGACCAACGCGTACAGCGCGTACACCACCAGCGCCACGCCCAGCGCAACACGGGACCAGGTGCGATCCACCCGCACCAGCAGCGCAGCCGAGCCCAGCGTCACCACCACCACCGCCAGCATCATCGGCCACAGCCGCCGTACGGTATGGCCCAGCGATGGACCCGACAACAACTGCCACGCGTTGGTGACGAAGGTGGGAATGAACAGCATCGACGCCGCCGCCACCGGCGACAGCGCACTACCCAGCAGGCCCATCGCCACCGTCGGCAGGCCCATCCCGGTCACGCCCTTGACCACGCCGGCCAGCACGAACACCACCACCAGCAACCCGTAGAAGTACATCGTCTCGTTCATCCCGCCATTGGAGCGGGCGCGGCAGAGGCGCACAATGCGGTCTTGCCGCCGATGCCTTCGGATCAACCGAAGGCAGGCTCGACTGGAGCACTTGGATGCGGATGGACATCGCCGACCTGCGCCTGTTCCTGGCGATTGCCGAGGCCGGCAGCATCACTGCCGGCGCGGCGCAAGCGAACCTGGCACTCGGCTCGGCCAGCGAACGCCTGCGCACGATCGAAGCCGATGCCGGGACCACGCTGTTGAACCGGCATCCGCGCGGCGTCAGCCTGACCGAAGCTGGTGCCGCCCTCGCCCACCACGCACGCCTGATCCTGCAGCAACAGGCGCAGCTGCGAGGCGAAATGCACGCGTTCGCCCACGGCGCTCGCGGCACCCTGCACCTGTATGCCAATACTGCCGCACTGACCAACTACCTTCCCTCGCGGCTGGCCCCCTGGCTGGCCGAACGGCCGCGACTGCATGTCGAACTGCTGGAACGCACCAGCCCTGAAGTCGTACGCGCGATCAGCGCCGGCCAGGCAGAAGCCGGCATCATCAGCGATGCGGTCGAGGCCGATGGATTGCAGCAGCATGTCGTGGCCGAAGACCCGCTGGTGATGCTGCTGCCAGCCGATCACCACCTGGTCGCGCAACGCTCACTGGCATTCGCCGACGTCGCCGGCGAAACCTTCGTCGCGCTGGCCGACGGCAATGCCCTGCAGACCTACATTGAAGACCAGGCGCGCGACATCGGCCGACGCCTGGATGTGCGCATCCGCATGAAGACCTTCGAAGGCGTGTGCATCATGGTCGGCCACGGCATCGGCGTCGGCATCGTGCCGCGGACCATCGCGCGCCGGCATCGACGCAGCACGCACACGATTGGCATAGCGCTCTCCGATGCCTGGGCACAACGCCGACTGTGTGCGTGTTTTGCCGAGTGGACGCAGCTGTCACCGGCGATGCGCAGCCTGCTGCAGCACCTGGGCGTGCAGCCGCAGAAAAAAGTGTGAAATGTTGTTGACACATCTTCTGTCGTTCCCCATAATTCGTCTCCTGAGTCGCCCAGGTGGCGGAATTGGTAGACGCACTAGCTTCAGGTGCTAGCGGGGGCAACTTCGTGGAGGTTCGAGTCCTCTCCTGGGCACCATGACTCAGCAAATGATCAAACCCGCGAAAGCGGGTTTTTTCATGTCCGGGATTTGGGTGCACGTTGCATTGCGATTGCCGCTCAATGTGTCGTATCCGGCTCCTCCTTGGCAGCCACCTGCTCGTGCGATCTCCCACCGGCGCGTCGCTATCACACTCTGAACGACAACCTTTTCGGGATCCATTCCACGTTTCGTTCGAACTCGTACTTCTCCTGGACGGAATCCACTCGCGATTCCTCGCCCCCGGCAGGCAGATTCTCGGATGCCGGGGGCGGGTACTCCATCATGCCCTGCCCCTGCGCGCCTTCCTCCAGTAAAGGACGCTCCATGCAGCGCAGCATCATCTGTCCCCACTGCCACAGCGCCTCCAACCACGGCGTAAGCGTCTGCGTGGGATGCCAGGCCGAAGTCCACTATGGCGCATCCCGGGAAGCGCACGTGGTTGTCTTTATTGCCGCCCTTGTCTGCGGCGCATTCGTCGGCAGCCACCTGCAGGCCACTGCCGGCTGGATCAGCGGCGGCGTCGTACTTGTGGCAGGAATGTGGGCGATGGCCCAGCTGTTCCGCGATCGCGTGGTGTTCAAGCGCGTGTATCGCACCCGCTAGACGTTGGCCAATGCACTTGGCCTGGATGTACTTCGGTACGCCACCTGACAGGCAAGGCGCGACGTTGCCAGCAACGCACAAACAAGAACCCCGCCTTGCGGCGGGGTTTCTGCATCCAGTAGATCCACGCCATGCGTGGATGCATTCTGCGGGAAATCCGCCGGGCATGGCCCGGCGCTACCGAGTGGCCGATCGATCAGTGCCCACCACCCGCAGAGGCTGCACCCGCGCCCGCACCAAACGGCGGCTTGGCCAGCCACAGGAAGGTGATGATCGCCAGGAAGATCCAGCCCAGCAGGAAGAAGATGTCGTTGAAACCCATCTGCGATGCCTGGTGGTTGATCATGTTGTTCAGTACCGCTGCACCGTGCTGCAGGTCGCCCTGCCCCATCGCCGTGACCTGGTCCTGCATGCCCGGCTGATAGGCCGAGATGTGTTCGGTCAGGTCGGCATGGTGCACCTGGGTACGCCGCGCCCACAGCCACGTCGTCAGCGAGGCCGCAAAGCTGCCGCCCAGCGTACGCAGGAACGTGGCCAGGCCGGAGCCCGCCGCAATCTCGCGCCCATCCAGATCCGACAGCAGGATCTGCAGCACCGGCATGAAGAACAGCGCCACGCCGATGCCCATGATCAACTGCACGCCGGCCACATGCTGGAAGTCCACCTGCAGGTTGAAGCCGGAGCGCAGGAAGCTGGTCATCGACAGGAACACGAAGGCGATGGTCGCCAGCATGCGCATGTCGAAACGCGACGCGTACTTGCCGACGAACGGCGTCATGATCACCGGCAGGATGCCGATCGGCGCCGTTGCCAGGCCGGCCCAGATCGCGGTGTAGCCCATGTCGCGCTGCAGCCACTGCGGGATCAGCAACGCCACGCTGAAGAACGCCGCATAGGCCACCACCATCGCCAGCGTGCCGGCGCGGAAGTTGCGATGCCGGAACAGCCGCAGGTCCACGATGGGATCCTTGTCGGTCAGTTCCCAGATCAGGAACACCGTCAGCGCTACCACCGCCACGCAGGCCAGCACCACGATCTTCATCGACGAGAACCAGTCTTCGTCGTTGCCCAGGTCGAGCACCAGCTGCAGCGCGCCGACACCGATCACCAGGGTGACCAGGCCGACGTAGTCCATCTTCGGCTTCTCGATGTGCTCCGGGCGCCCCTTCAGCTGGTTGCCCACCACCAGCGCGGCGAAGATGCCCAGTGGAACATTGATCAGGAAGATCCATTCCCAGCTGTAGTTGTCGGTGATCCAGCCACCGAGGATGGGGCCGCAGATCGGCGCCACCACGGTGATCATCGCCAGCAGCGCCAGCGCCTGCCCGCGTTTCTCGCGGGGATAGATCGACACCAGCAGCGACTGCGTGATCGGGTACATAGGGCCGGCCACGAAGCCCTGCAGCGCACGCGACAGCACCAGCATGCCCATGCTCTGCGCCAGGCCGCACAGCAGCGAGGTGATGACGAAGGCCAGCGTGGCCCAGACGAACAGCTTGCGTTCGCCGAAGCGACGGCTGAGCCAGCCGGTCAGCGGCAGCGCAATGGCCGTGCTGACCGCGAACGAGGTGATGACCCAGGTCGCCTGCTGCGAACTGGCACCGAGATTACCGGCGATGGTGGGCAGCGAGACGTTGGCGATGGTGGTGTCGAGCACCTGCATGAACGACGCCATCGCCAGGCCCACCGTGCACAGGGCGACGCTGGGCGGCAGGAACCCGGAGGCCGCACCCGGCGCCGCCGGTGCGCCGGGCGCGGCTGGAGCTTGTGCGGACATGGCGACCTCAGCCCACCTTCGCCTGCTGCGGCAGGTTGCCCTGGATGATCGTGTGGATCACCTCATCGGCATCATGCAGCTGCTTGGCATACACGTCGGTGTCGAACACCGTGCCCTTGGCCGGGGTGCTCGGCAGCACTTCGCCCTTCTGGTCGCGCAGGCTCACTTCGGCCTTCATCGACAGGCCGATGCGCAGCGGGTGGTCGGCCAGCTGCTTGGCATCGATGGCGATGCGTACCGGCACGCGCTGCACGATCTTGATCCAGTTGCCGCTGGCATTCTGCGCCGGCAGCAGCGAGAACGCCGAGCCAGTGCCCAGGCCCAGGCTCTGGATGCGGCCCTTGTACTTCACGTCACCGGCGTACAGGTCCGACTTCAGCTCCACTTCCTGGCCCAGGCGCATGTGGCGCAGCTGGGTTTCCTTGAAGTTGGCTTCGACCCACATCTGTTCGGTCGGCACCACGGCCATCAGCGCATTGCCCGGCTGCACGCGCTGGCCGACCTGCACCGAACGACGGGCGACGTAGCCGGTAACCGGCGCGACGATGCCGGCGCGGGCGTTGTTGAGGAAGGCCTGGCGCAGCTGCGCGGCAGCGGCCTGCACGTCCGGCTGGGTGGCGATCACGGTGTCGTCGACCAGCGCGCGGTTGCGCTCGACGGTCTCGCGCGAACCGGCCACGGCGGCTTCGGCAGCGGCCAACTCGTCACGAGCATGGGCCAGTTCTTCGTTGGAGATGGCGCCGGTGACAGCCAGATCCTTGCGCCGGGCGAAATCGTCGCGCACGCGCTTCAGGGTCACCTGGCGGGCGTTCAAATCCGCCTGCGCGCCTTCCACGCTGCGGTACAGACCACGAGTCTGGCGCACGGTCTTGGCCAGGTTGGCTTCTGCCTGCTGCAGCGCCACCGAGGTGTCGGACGGGTCCAGCTGCACCAGCAGCTGGCCGCGCTCCACGCGCATGCCGTCATCGGCGTTGATGGCGACCACGGTTCCGGCCACCAGCGGGGTGATCTGCACCTGGTTGCCCTGCACGTAGGCATCGTCGGTTTCTTCGAACCAACGACCGAACATGAAGTACCACAGCGCCAGTGCGGCAAGCAGCAGCACGACGATCACGAACAGGCCGCGCAGCAGGTTGCCGCGGCGGTTGGAGGCGGCCGGGGCCGCGGTGTTTTGGGTCTGGCTCATGGCGGAGGTCTTCAGGAATGCGAGGAATCGGAATGGGAGGCGATCGGTGCGCGATCGGCGTCACTGGGCTGGAAACCACCGCCCAGCGCCTTGCTCAGGCGCACCGAGGTCTGTACCTGCTGCGACTGCAGGCCAGCCAGTTGCTGCTGCGACTGCAACAGGGTGGACTGCGCGGTCAGCACGTCCAGGTAGCTGCCGATGCCGGCGCGGTAGCGCTGCTGGGCCAGGTCGAACGCGGAACGTGCGGTGTCCACCGCTTGCTGCTGCGCGTGCGACTGCTGTGCCAGCGAGCGCACCGCGTTGACCTGGTCGGCCACGTCGCGCAGTGCATCAAGCACGGTCTGGTTGTAGTTGGCCACCGCCAGGTCGTACTGCGCATCGGTGTTGGCCAGGTTGGCGCGCAGCTTGCCGCCTTCGAAGATCGGCAGGCTCAGCGCCGGGCCGATATAGGCGAAGGTGGAGCTGCTCTTCAGCAGGTCACCCACGTTCGGGGCGACCACGCCAGCCAATGCGGTCAGGTTGAAGCTCGGGTAGAACTTGGTCCTGGCAACCTTGATCTGCTTGTCGGCCGCTTCCACGCGCCAGCGCGCGGCCACGATGTCGGGACGACGGCCGAGCAGTTCGCTGGGCAGCACGCCCGGCAGTTGCAGTGCCATCGGATTCAATGCCTGCGGACGCTGGATCGACAGTCCACGGTCCGGGCCCTTGCCGACCAGCGCGGCCAGCGCGGTGCGGGCGGCGTCGATGCGCTGCTGCGCGGCCAGCACCTGCTGCTGTGCGGCGGGCACGCGGGCCTCGGCCTGGCGCACCTGCAGGTCGCTGTCGATGCCCGCGCTGCGGCGCTGGCGGGTCAGCTGCAGCGACTTCTGCGAGCGGCCCAGCTCTTCCTCGGCCACATCGTTGAGCTGCCACGCATAGGCCAGGTCGGCGTAGGCCTGGGCGATGCCGGTGGACAGGTTCAGGCGGGCGGCCTGGGCTTCAACAGTGGCGGCATGGGCGCCATCCACGGCGGCTTCCCAGGCGGCGCGCTTGCCGCCCCACAGGTCCACGCCATAGCTGAAGTCGAAGGCGACCTGGCTGCTGCCAGCGTAATGCCCGCCCATCTCACTGCCCGCCATCGATTCGGGCAGGCGCAGGCCGGTGTAGCCACCGGACACGGACAGGCTGGGCAGTCGGTCAGCACGCGCGGTACCGACCTGGGACTGGGCCTGGCGCAGTCGCGCATCGGCAGCGTCCAGGCTCGGGTGACCGGCCAGGCCTTCGGCGACCAGCGCGTCCAGCTGCGCATCGCCCAGTGCCTTCCACCAGTCCTGTGCCGGGAAACCGGTGGCGCTCAGGTCGCTGTCGGCCAGGGTACGTTCGCTGTGCAGGCTGTCCACATCAAGCACGTGGCCCTGCGGGTTGAGGCCACGACTGCTGGCGCAGGCGGCCAGGGCCAGAGCCAGCGCTGATACCAGCAGCGCGCGCCCGGACCGGCGGAGAGTGGAATGCGGGATCGGGTTCATGGGGTCGTCAGGGAATCGCGGATTCGGGTGAGAAGGGACAGCAGCAGCGTGCGCTCGTCGGCGGAAAGATCACGCAGTGCGTAATCCATCACCGCATCACCGCGCAGCTTCAGCCGCGCCCACAGCGCGCGGCCTTCATCGGTCAGCACGATCTGCAGCGCACGCCGGTCCTGGGCATGCTGCTCGCGGCGCACGCAGCCCAGCGCTTCCAGCTTGTCCAGCAAGCGGGTGACGGCGCTGGGAACCTGGTCGATGGCCTGGGCCAGTTCGTTGGCGGTACACGGGGCCATGTTCGAAAGCACCTTCAGCCCGATGTAATGGGTGAAGCCGATGCCGAGGTCTTCTTCGGCCATGGACGCGTCGAGCTGGCGGACCAGGCCGTCGCGCACCTGGCGCAGCAGCAGGCCGAAGCTGGGGGTAGTGGTTGCAGGACAGATCATGGGGGAGCATTCTCTTCCAAAAATAATATTTCTCAATGGAAATATTCGATCTGGCATCGAATGCTGTGTTGCAGCAGTGGGCTGGATCAGTGAAGGCGCTCACCTTAATGGCCCGCTCAGCTGGCCCGGTAGTACAATTCAGCCAATGGATGACACATTTCAGCCAGCGGATATGATGAACAAGGCAGAAATCCCCCCTCCCAAGCGCCTGCTCCGCGAGGACGCGCTGGACTGGTTCGAGCGCAACGACGGCCCACCGGTGGTCGCTTTCCGCTTTGATAGCCCGCAAGGTCTGGTCCGTGAAGTGGACTGGCACCACCATCAGCGCGCGCAGTTGATCTGCGTCGAGCGCGGCCTGCTGACCACGCGCACCTCGCATGGCACCTGGTCGCTGGCGCCGGGTTCGGCCGGCTGGATGCCGCCGCTGGAACCGCACACTGTCACCCTGGACGGCCCTTTGCGTGGCTGGGGCATGGCAGTGGCCGCACAGGCTTGTTCTGCCCTGCCCGCCGACCCGTGCGTGCTGGGCCTGTCCAAGCTGGCCCAGGCGCTGGCCGATCGCATCTGCGAATGGCCGCTGGGCTACGACACTACCGCCGAGCGCCAGCACATCATCGATGTCCTGCTGGACGAGATCCGCACCGCCCCGCGCCAGCGCATGCACCTGCCGATGCCGCACGACCGCCGCCTGCTGAAGATCGCCTCGCAGCTGCTGGCCGACCCGTCCGACGAGCGCAGCCTGGCCGAATGGGCACACTGGGCCGGCCTGTCGCCGCGCAGCCTGACCCGTCACTTCCGCGACGAGACCACGCTGAGCTTCGCCCAGTGGCGGCAGCAGGCCCGCCTGTCCGAGGCGCTGCGCCAGCTCAGCGAGGGCCGCAGCGTGGCCGATATCGCCCATGCACTGGGCTTCAGCAGCGCCAGCGCCTTCGTTACCGTGTTCCGCCGTCACTTCGGTTTGCCGCCCGGGCGCTACCTGGCGCGGGCCGGGCATGGCCTGGAAACCGGTCTGGACCCTGC
Source organism: Stenotrophomonas maltophilia (assembly GCF_004684085.1). Lineage (GTDB taxonomy): Bacteria > Pseudomonadota > Gammaproteobacteria > Xanthomonadales > Xanthomonadaceae > Stenotrophomonas > Stenotrophomonas maltophilia_AS. The sequence goes on along the minus strand of NZ_SRHZ01000028.1, from coordinate 16,211 downwards.
GCGCGGCTTGGCATCCCCGGCCGCATCCGGATAATCACAGGATTGCGAGCGGCGACCGCCGTCGCCGCCTCCCGACAATAGGTAACAACGCCGCATGACCGATCTTGCCCGCCCCGTGTTCCACGGATTCGAACAACTGCCGCTGCGTGAGTACGCCGAACGCGCCTACCTCGACTACTCGATGTATGTGGTCCTGGACCGCGCCCTGCCGTTCATCGGCGACGGCCTGAAGCCGGTGCAGCGCCGCATCATCTATTCGATGAGCGAGCTGGGCCTGAATGCCGCGTCCAAGCCGAAGAAGTCCGCGCGCACCGTCGGTGACGTCATCGGTAAATACCATCCCCACGGCGACAGCGCGTGCTACGAGGCGCTGGTGCTGATGGCACAGCCGTTCTCGTACCGTTATCCGCTGATCGAAGGCCAGGGCAACTTCGGCTCCAGCGACGACCCGAAGTCGTTCGCGGCGATGCGTTACACCGAATCCAAGCTGACCCCGATCGCCGAAGTGCTGCTGGGCGAACTGGGCCAGGGCACCACCGACTGGGCACCGAACTTCGACGGCACCCTGCAGGAACCGACCTGGATGCCGGCGCGGCTGCCACATCTGCTGCTCAACGGCACCACCGGCATCGCCGTGGGCATGGCCACCGACGTACCGCCACACAATCTCAACGAGATCGTCAGCGCGCTGCTGCACCTGCTGGACAACCCCGACGCCAGCGTGCGCGACCTGTGCGAGCACGTGCAGGGCCCGGACTACCCGTCCAGTGCCGAGATCATCACCCCGGCCAACGACCTGCGGAACATGTACGAGACCGGCAACGGCAGCGTGCGTGCGCGTGCCACCTTCACCAAGGAAGCGCACAACGTGGTGGTTACCGCGCTGCCGTTCCAGGTGTCGCCGTCGAAGGTGATCGAGCAGATCGCCGCACAGATGCGCGCCAAGAAGCTGCCGTGGCTGGAGGACATCCGCGATGAGTCCGACCACGCCAACCCGGTGCGCGTGGTGCTGGTGCCGCGTTCCAACCGCGTCGACGCCGAGCAGCTGATGGGCCACCTGTTCGCGACCACGGACATGGAGCGCAGCTACCGCGTCAACCTCAACGTGATCGGGCTGGACGGCCGTCCGCAGGTGAAGAACCTGAAGATGCTGCTCAGCGAATGGCTGACCTTCCGCAGCAACACCGTCACCCGCCGCCTGCAGCACCGCCTGCAGAAGGTCGAGCGCCGCCTGCACCTGTTGGAAGGCCTGCTGGTGGCCTTCCTCAACCTGGACGAGGTGATCCACATCATCCGTACCGAGGACGAACCGAAGGCGGCGCTGATCGCGCGCTTCGGCCTGTCCGACGACCAGGCCGAGTACATCCTGGAAACCAAGCTGAAGCAGCTGGCCCGCCTGGAAGAGATGAAGATCCGTGGCGAGCAGGACGAGCTGGCCAAGGAGCGCGAGAAGATCCTCGGCATCCTCGACAGCAAGGCCAAGCTGAAGAAGCTGATCCGCGATGAGCTGACCGCCGACGCCAAGAAGTTCGGCGACGCACGCCGCTCGCCGCTGGTGCAGCGCCAGGCCGCGCAGGCCATCGACGAGACCGAGCTGGTGCCGAGCGAGCCGATGACGGTGGTGATGTCCGAAAAGGGCTGGATCCGCGCGGCCAAGGGCCACGACATCGATGCCTCCACCCTGTCCTACCGCGATGGCGACGCGCTGCAGGGTGCGGTGCGTGCGCGCAGCACGCAGCAGGTCGCGTTCCTCGACAGCGAGGGCCGTGCCTACTCCACACCGGTGCACACCCTGCCCTCCGCGCGCGGCAATGGTGAACCGCTGACCGGCCGCTTCTCGCCGGCAGCGGGCACCAGCTTCGTGACCCTGGCCAGCGCCGAGCCGGACACCCGCTTCGTGCTGGCCTCCACCCACGGCTACGGCTTCGTCACCCGCTTCGAGAACCTGATCGGCCGCAACAAGGCCGGCAAGGCGATGCTGAACCTGTCGGCCGGCTCTACGGTGCTGACCCCGTCGGTGGTGGCCAACGTCGCCACCGACCGCATCGTGGCGGTGACCAGTTCCGGCAACCTGCTGGCGATCGCCGCCAACGACCTGCCGGAACTGGACAAGGGCAAGGGCAACAAGATCATCGAGATCCCCAAGGCCAAGCTCGCCACCGAACGCGTGGTCGCCATCGTGGCGATCAGCCCGGGGCAGACCCTGCAGGTGCGCAGCGGCCAGCGCACCATGGGCCTGAAGTTCAACGAGCTGGATGCCTACCTCGGCGCCCGCGCCACCCGCGGCCACCTGCTGCCGCGCGGCTGGCAGAAGGTGGAAGGGTTGTCGGTGGAATAAGGGCTGGGGCCCTGCCCCTGGTGGGTGTCAACCTTGGTTGACACGCCTTGCCCCGGTAGACGCCAACCTCGGTTGGCGCCGATCGACGAACAAGGTATAAGCGACAATTGTTGACCAGTTGAACGCAAATAGCCGGGGAAATCCCGGCTATTTGCGTTTCTGCATCACAATCAAATAATTGATGCCACGACCAACTGCCGAATGATCCCTTCAACAATTCAGATTCAAGGCTTTGGCGAACTGCACATTGTTGGGGATCGCGATACAGGCTGGTTCGCCCAAGGACACCTGCCTGCCGGGGACGGCACTTTCTTCTCGATCCAGATGTCAGAAGACGGTCAGCTGATGGCTGGAGTCGGCTTCGTGATGGAACAGCTCTCGAAGCTCCCAGCCCTGCAGCAACAAGCCTTGGAACATCTCGCCGTTCACTTCCCGACCGAAGCCTCTTCGGGGGAAGGCCCGCTGGCATCCGAGCCAGAACTTACGTTCTGGGAACAGGAAAGGTGGTCGATTCTCTTTGCAGAGGGACGACTGACAATCTGCCACCCCTACGGAGTTCTGGTCGACTTCAATGGGACGACTCCTGTGGGCTATCAGGATCTCTCCGGTGCTGAGGAGATATGAATTCCCGCGCCTGACTTGGATCTCCGTCGTCGTGCAGCGCATCTTGAGCGTCTGGTAGGTATCAACCTTGGTTGACACGCCTTGCCTGACGTCAGACACGAAAAGGCCGGGGCATTCCCCGGCTTTTTCGTTGTCGGCTGGCGGGCGGTGGAGCGGCTGGCTGGCGAAAGCTGGCTGGCGGTGCTCCGGTGCTGGCGGGCGACAGAACGCTGTGCTTCTGGTGGAGCCGACCGCTGGTCGGCTGTTCTGCGAAATGCAGCCAAGCATGGCTTGGCTCTACATCAGGTACCGCAGCCGACCAGCGGTCGGCTCTACCGGGTAGTCGCCGGGCATGGCCCGGCGCCACCTGCGGTCAGTGCGCCGGGGCGCCGCTGCCGTCGATCTTGCTCAGCTGGTACAGCTCCAGGCCGATGCGCTTGATCAGGCCCAGCTGCTGCTCCAGCCACCAGGCATGGTCTTCCTCGGTGTCCTTCAGCTGCGCAAGCAGCATGTCGCGGCTCACGTAGTCGCCCTTCTCTTCGCACAGCTTCATGCCGGCGGCGAGATTGTTCCGGACCGCGTATTCAGTATCCAGGTCCTTCTGCAGCATCTCTTCCACGGTCTTGCCCGGCTCGGTGGCATGCGGGCGCATGTCCGGGTCGCCGCCGAGGAACAGGATCCGGCGCAGCAGCGCATCGGCGTGCTGGGTTTCCTCTTCCATCTCGTGGTTCAGGCGTTCGTACAGCGCGAACAGGCCCTGGTCCTCGTAGCGGCGGGAATGGATGAAGTACTGGTCACGGGCAGCAAGCTCGCCGCGCAGCAGTTCCTTCAGGCAGGCGATGACGTCCGGGTTGCCTTTCATGGGGGGGCTCCTGTGAATCGATGTGGCATAGGGTGCCGCATTTCAAAATACGGTGATCTAATCGGAATCAGTCGCAGTTGCGCCTGCGGCTACAATCAGCCCACGAGTTCGGAAAGGACGTGCGATGCGACGTACATGGCGTTGGGTGCTGGGCGTGTTGATCGCCATCGTGCTGGTCACCGCGCTGGTCCTGTGGCTGCTGCTGCGTGGCAGCCTGGCCGACCTGGACGGCGAACATGCGCTGCCGGGGCTGGGCAAACCGGTTACCGTCGAGCGCGATGCACTGGGCGTGGTCACCATCACCGCCGGCAGTCAGGCCGACGCGATGCGCGCACTCGGCCACGTGCATGCGCAGGAACGCTATTTCGAAATGGACCTGATGCGCCGCAGTGCCGCTGGTGAGCTGTCGGCGCTGTTCGGACCCAAGGCCCTCGACGCCGACAAGCGCATGCGCGTGCATCGCCTGCGCGCACGCACCGAAGCGCATCTGGATGCCGCACTGGGCGACAACGGTGCGGTCGTGCGCGCCTATGTGGACGGCGTCAACGAGGGTCTGACTGACCTCTCCGTGCGCCCGTGGGCCTACCTGCTGCTGCGGCAATCGCCACAGCCGTGGCAGGCCAGTGACAGCGTGCTGGCCGGCCTGGCCATGTATGCCGACCTGCAGGACCCGAACAACCAGACCGAGCTTGCACTGAGCCGTATCCGCGCGGTGGTGCCGCCGGCGTTGTACGCGCTGATTGCCCACGACGGTACCGAATGGGATGCACCGCTGTTCGGCGAACCCACCGGCAACGCCACCCTGCCCGATGCCAGCCAGCTGGATCTGCGCACGTTGAAGGGAAAACCGGGCACCGAACAGGAAGAGGCGGACGTCATCGGCAGCAACAACTTCGCGGTGGCCGGCGCGCTCACTGCCGACGGCCGCGCGATCGTCGCCGACGACATGCACCTGGGCCTGCGCGCACCCGGCCTGTGGTTCCGTGTGCGCCTGCGTTATCCCGACCCGCAGGCTGCGGGCGGCCAGGTCGACGTCACCGGCTTCTCGCTGCCCGGCCTGCCGGCGGTGATCGTCGGCAGCAACGGGCACGTGGCCTGGGGCTTCACCAACAGCTACATCGACACCGCCGATTACCGCACTGAACCGGCCAACGCCGCAGTGACCGTGCATGAAGAACGCATCGCCGTGGCTGGCCAGGCCGACGTGCTGTTCCCGGTGCACGAAACCGCCTGGGGCCCGATCCTGCACAGCCATGCCGATGGCAGCGGCGATGCGCTGCGCTGGGTCGCCCACCTGCCCGGCGCGGTGCGCCTGGACTTCGGCGACCTGGCCCGTGCCGGTGATCTGGACGCTGCCCTGCACTTCGCCGACCGCGCCGGCATTCCTGCACAGAACCTGGTGGTCGGCGACCGCAGCGGACGCATCGCCTGGCGCCTGATCGGCGCCCGCCCGGACCGTGGTCCCGGCTGTGCACCGGCCGGCTTCAACGCCGCCGGCAACCAGGACTGCGCGCCCTGGCCGATCCGCAGCGATGCGTCACCCGCGCTGATCGATCCCCCCAACCATCGCCTGTGGACCGCCAACGGCCGCGTGCTCGATGGGGAGGCACTGGCCAGTGTCGGCAATGGCGGTTACGACCTCGGTGCCCGTGCACGCCAGATCCGCGACCTGCTGGCGATCCAGGAGCGTTTCGACGAACACGACCTGCTGGCGATCCAGCTCGATGATCGCGCCGTGTTCCTGCAGCGCTGGTGGGCCCTGCTGCACGACGTCATCGAACGCAGTGACGATCCTGCGCTGAAGCAGTTGAAGTCCGTAAGCCACCAATGGGGCGGCCGCGCCTCGACCAGCTCGGTCAGCTACCGGGTGGTGCGCGAGTTCCGCACCCACGTGATGGAAACCCTGTCCGATGCGCTGCTGGCACCGGCCAACGCGCAGCTGGGCGATGACTATCTGGACCCACGCCTGGCGCAGCTGGAAGGTGTGGCCTGGCCGATGCTGCAGCAGCGCCCGGCCAACCTGTTGCCACCGGCCTTTGACAGCTGGGATGCGTTGCTGATCGACGCGGCACGCCGTACCGAGAGTGAGCTGTCCAAGCAGGGGCCGCTGGCCGAGCGCAGCTGGGGCGAGCGCAACACCGCTGCCATCTGCCATCCCATCGCCCGGGCGTTGCCGGAGATCGCCAAGCGCTGGCTGTGCATGCCCGCCGATGCCCTGCCCGGCGACCGTGACATGCCCCGGGTGCAGACGCCGAACTTCGGCGCCTCCGAGCGCATGGTGGTTTCGCCCGGTCACGAGGCCGAAGGCATCGTACAGATGCCCGGCGGCCAGAGCGGCCATCCGCTCTCCCCGTACTGGGGCGCCGGCCACGAAGACTGGGTGCATGGCCGGCCGACGCCGTTCCTGCCCGGCAAGACGCAGCACGTGATGACGCTGGTGCCTGCACGTTGACGACCGGGGTCAGATCCCCTTTCCAGAGGAAAAGGGATCTGCCCCCCTGCCGCTGCCGGCCAGCGGACGGCATTACCCCCTGTTCTACGCCAGCGCCTGCTCATGCACGCCGGCAATCGCGCGGCCAGAAGGATCTGCAGCCGCAGCGAAGCTGGCATCCCATGCAATGGCCGCCGGCGACGAACAGGCAATCGACTTGCCGCCCGGCACGGTCTCGGCGGCCGCACGGCTCGGGAAGAACTGCTCGAACAGGTGGCGGTAGTAGTACGCCTCCTTGGTCTGCGGCGGGTTGTGCGGGAAGCGCTTGTCGGCAGCGGCCAGCACGCGGTCGCTGACCTGCGCCTCGGCATGCGCCTTCAGACCGTCGATCCAGCCGTAGCCGACGCCATCGCTGAACTGCTCTTTCTGCCGCCACAGGATGCTGTCGGGCAGGTAGCCATCGAACGCTTCGCGCAACACCGCCTTCTCGATGCGACGGCCGCCGAAACCGGCGCCAACCATCTTGTGCGCAGCATCGAAGCGCATCGCCACGTCCAGGAACTCGCGGTCCAGGAACGGCACGCGCGGCTCCACGCCCCAGGCCATCATCGACTTGTTGGCGCGCAGGCAGTCGTAGTTGTGCAGGGCATCGAGCTTGCGCACCAGTTCATCGTGGAATTCGCGCGCATCCGGTGCTTTGTGGAAGTACAGGTAGCCGCCGAAGATCTCGTCACTGCCTTCGCCGGACAGCACCATCTTCACGCCCATCGCCTTGATCCGCCGTGCCAGCAGGAACATCGGGGTGGAGGCACGGATGGTGGTGACATCGTAGGTTTCGATGTGGCGGATCACTTCCGGCAGCGCATCGAGGCCTTCCTCGAAGGTGTACTCGAAGCCGTGATGCACGGTGCCCAGCGCTTCGGCAGCGATTGCAGCGGCAGCCAGATCGGGGGAGCCCTTCAAGCCGATCGCGAACGAGTGCAGGCGCGGCCACCAGGCTTCGGTCTGCCCACCATCCTCGATACGGCGGCGCGCATAGCGTGCGGCCACTGCGGCCACCAGCGACGAATCGAGGCCGCCGGACAGCAACACACCGTACGGCACGTCGCTCATCAACTGTCGTTCCACTGCATGCTCGAAGGCCTGGCGCAGTTCGGCCAGATCGGCCTGGCGGCCCTGCACGTCGGCGTAGTCGCGCCACGGCTGCTGGTAGTAGCGCACCAGTTCACCACTGGCGCTGTCGAAGTAATGGCCCGGCGGGAACTGCGCGACGTCGGCGCAGGTATCCACCAACGCTTTCATTTCCGAGGCCACGCGCAGGCGGCCCTGTGCATCGTGGCCCCAGTACAAGGGCACCACACCGACCGGGTCGCGCGCCACCAGCACCCGGCCGCTGTCACGGTCCCACAGCGCGAAAGCGAAGATACCGTTGAGCTGTTCCAGCCACTGCGCCGGCGAACCGCCCTGGCGGTACAGCGCGTTGATCACCTCGCAGTCCGAGCCGGTCTGGAAGTCGTAGACGGTGGTCAGCGCCGCCTTCAATGCCTGGTGGTTGTAGATCTCACCGTTGACCGCCAGCGCCAACTGGCCATCGGCCGACAGCAGCGGCTGCGAGCCACCGGCCGGATCGACAATGGCCAGCCGCTCGTGGACCAGCAACGCGCCTTCATCGAGGTACACACCGCTCCAGTCAGGGCCGCGGTGACGCTGGCGCTGCGACAGTTCCAGTGCATGGCGGCGCAGGGAAGGAAGATCGTCACCGGCCTGCAGGCCGAAGATTCCGAAGATCGAACACATGGGAGAACTCCTGTTGTGGGGATTTCACGGGGGGAAGGTGTTCGACCGGCCACCAGGCCCGGGTGAGACTGCGCCCGGGCACAAAAAAACCCGCATCGGCTGATGCGGGTTTTCTGGTGTCCGGGCGTGTGTTGCTGTCTATCTACCCAGGGCGCAGTCCCGCATCGGCCGCGCACGATTATTCGCGCGCAGATTATTGCGGTTGTTGTTATTGACGGCGGTGGCCAGGCGGATCGACATGGCATCGACCCTACCCGGGTTTCTGGCACGGCGCAACCGTTGCGTTGGCAACCACTCGCCAAGCGCATAATGGCCCGCCCTGAACGGTGTAACGGGAATGCAACACTGCAATGGACGCACCGGGGCGCTGGCCGCCCTGCTCTGCCTGGGCCTGGCCGCCTGCCAGACCCTGCCCCCGCCCTCCACGCTGCCGCAGTCCCAGCAGCAGGCACTGGAGCAACGCGGAAGCGACGGCAGCTTCGAGGGTGCTTTTGATACCGCGGAAACCTTCGAGCGCTTCAATGATCCGCGCGCCATCGCCTACTACGAGCGTGCCGCAGCAGTCACGCCCTGGACCTTCCACAACACCAAGGCGGAAGAAGCATTGGGCCGGATCTGGATCTCCGGCACGCTGCGGTATGCCGACAGCCCACACATCAACCCGGCACCGGTGCTGCGCGCGTCCTGGCGGCGTGGCGAACGCTGGTCTCTTGCCGCTGCCAACCACGGCAATCCCTATGCCTTCTACGAACTCGCCAAGGCCTATCGCCAGCGTGGCGACGTGCAGCAGGCGCTGCGCTGGGACCTGCGCGGAATGATCTACGAACGCTACCCGAGTTCATCGTCACGACTACCGGATGCGGTGGCCGCACAGGGTGACACCGTGCATCCGCTGGTTGCGCAGATCCAGCGTCGCGCTGAGCGCGGCGATGCCGAAGCGCAGGTGGATCTGGGCGCGCTGCTGGAGAAAGGTGTTGGTCTGCCACACGATCCCGCACGCGCTCTGCAGCTGTACCAGCGCGCCGGTGAGAAGGGCAATGTGTTCGGCCAGTACTTTGCCGGGCTGCTGCTGGGCCGCAGTGCGCCGGGGGTAGAGAAGGACACCGACGCAGCCGCGCGCTGGTTTGCGAAGGCCGAGGCGCAGCATTTCTACATGGCAGCGCCGAATTACTGGAAGAAAGCGGTCGAGCCGCCATTCTTCATTTTTTCTGAGTAGAGCCGAGCCATGCTCGGCTGGGCATTCCCTGCAGAAGCAGCCGAGCATGGCTCGGCTCTACAGGAAAGCGGTGCCGCCGGGAGGCGTGCCGACCAACGGTCGGCACCCACCTTCGCAGGTTCACACCAGCAGCCGTTCCACCAGCCGCTGGTACAGCCCGGGCAGTGCTTCCAGATCGTCAACGCGCACGTTCTCGTCCACCTGGTGGATGCTGGCGTTGACCGGCCCCACTTCAATGCACTGCGCGCCCAGCGGCGCGATGAAGCGGGCATCGGAGGTGCCGCCGCCGGTACTTTCCTCAGGGGCACCACCGATGTGCTCGGCCAGCACCGCACGCGCGGTGGCGCGCAGCGTGCCTTCCGGGGTGTAGAACGGCTCGCCGCTGCGATGCCACTTCAGCGTGTACTGCAGGCCATGCCGGTCCAGCAGCGCGGTGATCTCCGCTTCCAGCTTCGGTGCATCCCAGTGCGGGTTGTAGCGGATGTTGAAATCCACCTCCAGCTCGCCGGGAATCACGTTGTTGGCACCGGTACCGGCGTGGATGTTGGAGATCTGCAGGCTGGTCGAGGGGAAGCTCTCGTAGCCCTCGTCCCAACGCCGCGCACTCAGTTCGGCCAGCAGCGGCGCAGCCAGATGGATCGGGTTGCGCGCTTTCTCCGGGTACGCCACATGCCCCTGCACGCCCTGCACGCGCAGCTTGGCCGACAGGCTGCCACGCCGTCCCACGCGCAGCAGGTCACCGAGCGTGGCGGTGGACGACGGCTCACCGGTGATGCACCAGTCAATGCGCTGGCCGCGCTCGGCGAACAGCCGCGCGACATGGCGCACGCCGTCAATGGCATCGCCCTCTTCGTCACTGGTCAACAACACCGCCAGCGTGCCGGCGTGCTGCGGATGCGCCACAACGAACTGTTCGGCAGCGATCACGAACGCGGCCACGCTGCCCTTCATGTCCGCCGTACCACGACCGTACAGCACGCCATCGCGGATCTGCGGCGCGAACGGATCGCTCTGCCATGCCTCGCGCGGGCCCGGCGGCACCACGTCGGTGTGGCCCAGCAGGACAAGCACCGGCGCGCCGCTGCCGTGGGTGGCCCACAGGTTGTCGACCTCGCCCAGCCGCAGGTGCTCACAGGTGAAACCGGCCGCCTGCAGACGTTCACCGATCAGCCGCTGGCAGCCGGCATCATCGGGAGTCACCGACGGCCGTGCAATCAGATCGCAGGCCAGGTCGAGGACGGCGCTCACGCGCCGCCCACGCCGAAGCGTGCCTTGAAGCCGTTGTCACTGAAGCCCTGGCTGACCGAGCCATCGGCAGTGACCACCACCGGGCGTTTGATCAGCTGCGGATACTCGCGCAGCAGCAGTTTCCATTCCGCCTCCGAATCGGCGGCCTTGCGGTTGTCCGGCAGCTGCCGCCAGGTGGTGGAGGACTTGTTCACCATGGCGGCAAGGCCACCCAGCTGAGCCGCCCACGCCAGCAACGTTTCCGGGCTGGGTTTGTTGTCGCGGTAGTCGACGAAGGTGTACGGCACGCCGAAGCGGTCCAGCCACTTGGTCGCCTTCTTGCAGGTATCGCAGTTCTTCAGACCGTAGACGGTGGTGCTCATCGGTGCGGCTCCGTCAGTCGGCCAGGCCGCGCAGCAGATCGTTCGGGCTGGTCTTGCTGCGGGTACGGGCGTCGACCTGCTTGACGATCACCGCACAGTACAGCGAATGCGTACCATCCTTGCTGGGCAGCGAGCCGGACACCACCACACTGTACGGCGGGATGTAGCCGTAGCTGATCTCGCCGGTGGCACGGTTGTAGATGCGGGTGCTCTGGCTGAGGAACACGCCCATGCCGATCACGCTGTGGTGGCCGACCACCACGCCCTCGACCACTTCCGAACGCGCACCGATGAAGCAGTGGTCCTCGATGATGGTCGGGCTGGCCTGCAGCGGCTCAAGCACGCCGCCGATGCCGGCGCCGCCGGACAGGTGGCAGTGCTGGCCGATCTGCGCGCAGGAACCGACGGTGGCCCAGGTGTCGACCATGGTGCCTTCGCCCACGTAAGCGCCGATGTTGGTGAAGCTCGGCATCAGCACCACGTCCTTGCCGAAGTACGTGCCGCGGCGGGCAATCGCACCCGGCACCACGCGCACGCCGCCACGGCGGAACTTCGCCTCGTCATAGCCGGCGAAGCGCGATTCGACCTTGTCCCAGAACGGCGCCGGACGGGCGTCGACCACGGCCATGTCGTTGACGCGGAAATACAACAGCACGGCCTTCTTCAGCCACTCGTTGACCTTCCAGCCGCCCTGGCCATCCGGCTCGGCGACGCGGAACTCGCCACTTTCCAGGCCGTCGATCACGCGGTTGACCAGCGGCTTGGTCGAACCTTCCAGTTCGTGCAGGGTCAGCATGGCACGGCGCTCGAAGGCGCTCTCGATGCCGAATTTCAGTTCTTCCACGCCCGGTGCCGACGGCTTGCGCAGCGATTTGCGGGCGATGGTTTCAGCGCGTGTGGCTTCGGCACTCTTGGCCGGGGCCTTCTTCGGTGCCGCCACCTTCTTTGCCGGGGCCTTCACCGCCGCGGCTTTCTTCGGCGCGGAAGCCTTCTTCGCGGCCGGCACGGCGGCAGTTTTCTTGGCCGCTGCACTCTTGGCGGTGGCAGCAGTCTTCTTAACAGGCTTGGTGGCCATCAGGCGGGGTCTCCGGCGTTTCGATCAGGGTCCAGGCAGGCCAGCATCGCGTCATGCAACTGCTGCCGGGCGGGTTCAGTCAGGGGGAGGTCGTGTTCGTCACTGATCACGAAAGTATCTTCGGCGCGTTCGCCGAAGGTGGCAATGCGCGCATCCTGCACGCGCAGGCCCTGGTTGCGCAGCACGAACGCCACATCGGCCAGCAGGCCGGGGCGGTCGGGCGCGACCAGTGCAAAGCGGGTTGCGCCGGGCTCATCGCGGAACTCGATGCGCGGCGCGAAGCGGAAGTGGCGCAGCTGCCGTGGCACCACACGGCGTGATGGCCGCAGGCGGGTCAGGTCGCCGCTGAGCGCTTCACGCAGGGCAGCCTCCAGATTGGCACTGCTGCCATCGGCAAAGGTATCGGCCGGGCTCACTTCAAAATTATCGAAAATCGTGTCGGCCGGACCATCCAGCACGCGCGCGCGATGGATGCCGTATCCCTTGCGGTCCAGGGTCATCACGATCGCTGCGAACAGGCCGTCGCGGTCGGGCGAGTGCACGAACACTTCCAGTGCGGGATCGTCGACGCTGATCCGGCGCACCTTGACCAGCGTCTGCCCCTGCTTCACCGGCACCAGGGCGGCGGCCTGCCAGGCCAGCTGCTCCGGGCGCAGGCGGATGAACCCTTCGTCGGGCATCACCGCGAACTGGCGATCGATGGTGGCGTCGTCGTAGCCCTGCTCGCGCACCAGCGCACGCACGCTGTCACGCGCCTCGGCCACGCGCTCGGCGGCTGGCACTGGATGCTCCAGGCCCTCACGCAGCGCACGCCGTGTTGCGAAGTAAAGGTCGGCCAGCAACCGGTCCTTCCAGGCGTTCCACAGCTTCGGACTGGTGCCGGCGATGTCGGCGCAGGTCAGCAGGTACAGGTAATCCAGACGGTCGCGGCTGCCGACCAGCGTGGCGAAGCGATGGATCACCACCGGGTCGGCGATGTCCTGCTTCTGCGCGGTCATCGACATGCGCAGGTGCTGTTCGACCAGCCAAGCGACCAGATCGGTATCGGAGGCACTCAGTCCGTGCGCCTGGCAGAACGCACGCGCATCGACCGCGCCCAGTTCCGAGTGATCACCGCCGCGGCCCTTGGCGATGTCATGGAACAGGCCGGCCAGCAACAGCAGCTCCGGTTTGCGCAGGCGCGGCCACACCTCGTGCGCGATCGAGAAGCGCTCGTCGGCACGACTGCTGGCGAACAGGCCGATGTTGCGCAGGACCATCAGCGTGTGCTGGTCGACGGTATAGACATGGAACAGGTCGAACTGCATGCGCCCGCTGACCTGGGCGAACGCGGGAATCCACTGTCCGAGCACGCCCAGCCGCGCCATCCGCGAAAGCGTGTCGACCGGACGCTGGCCGCGCAGCAGTGCCAGGAAATGTTCGCGCGCATCGGTGTCGGCCTGGTCGTAGGCCGGCAGCAGCGGCAACGATTCGGCCAATGCGCGTGCGGTCAATGAATGCAGGCCACGCACCTGCGGGTTGTTGGCCCAGCCGGCGAACAGCGCAAACACCTGGCCGATGTCGCCTCGCGGCCATTCGGCCTCGTTGGCGGCCAGATAGCCACGACGCAGGGAAAAACCGACCGTCAGTGGTTCCGGCTGCGCCTCGCCATCGAACTGTTCCTCGAAGCGCTGCAGCAGGCGATCGCTGATCCGGCGCACCACCAGCGCGGCGCGGTAGAAGCCCTGCATCATTTTCTCGACACCGAGGTTCTCGGCGTCGTCTTCGAAGCCCAGGCGCGCGGCCAGGGTCTTCTGGTAGTCGAAACGCAGGCGCTCTTCCGGGCGTCGTGCCACCAGATGCAGGCCAAAGCGCAGACGCGCCAGCACTGCGCGCTCGCGCTTCAGGGCCGCCGCCTCATCGACCCCCAGATGACCCAACCCGACCAGCGCTTCCAGGTCGCGCACGCCGAATGCGCGCAGCGCCATCCAGCCCAGCGTGTTGAGATCGCGCAGACCACCGGGACCATCTTTCAGGTCGGGCTCCAGGTTGTCGGCGGTGTCGCCAAAACGCTGGTGGCGGTTGCGCAGTTCTTCCAGCTTGGCCAGGAAAAACGTACGCGCCGGCCACAGTTCGCGATCATCGATGGCCTCGCGCAGCGCGCGACGGGGTGCATCTTCGGCGAGGATCGGGCGTGCCTCGATCAGCGCGGTCATCACGGTCTGGTCGGCGGCGGCTTCACGGCACTGCGCGGCCGAGCGCACGGCATGGCTGACCGCCAGCCCGCAATCCCACAACAGCGCGAACAGGCGCGCCAGCGCGGACTCGTGGGCCAGCTGCGCCGCCGGCTCACCGAATACCAGCAGGTCGATGTCCGAACAGGGGAACAGTTCCCCGCGCCCGTAGCCGCCCACCGCGAACAGCGACAGGCCGCTGTCGGTGCGCAGGCATCGCTGCCAGGCAAGGCGGATCAGATGGTCGGCGCCGCGTGCGCGCAGCGCCAGCAGGCGCTCGATGTTGTCGCCCTGGTCGAAGCGTCGGTACAGGCGCGCATCGGCCTGCTGCAGCGCCTGGCGCGCAGCAGCAGCCCAGTCCGTGTCATTGAGCGACGCGGCCGGCGTGTCCAGCAGCGAACTCGCCGGCAGCATCCTCAGGCGACCTGCGACTCGCCCGGCGACAGGGTCAGCACGTCAACGCCGGTCTCGGTGACCGCGATCATGTGCTCCCACTGTGCCGACAGCTTGCGGTCCTTGGTGACCACGGTCCAGCCATCGGGCAGCACCTTGTTGTAGCGGGTGCCCTCGTTGATCATCGGCTCGATGGTGAAGGTCATGCCCGGCTGCAGCACAAGACCCTGGCCCGGGCGGCCGTAGTGCACCACCTGCGGTTCGTCGTGGTAAACCTTGCCGATGCCGTGGCCGCAGTACTCGCGTACCACGCTGAAACGCTCACCTTCGGCATAGCTCTGGATGGCATGGCCGATGTCACCCAGGGTCGCGCCCGGACGCACCGCGCGGATGCCGCGCCACATGGCTTCGTAAGTAGCTTCCACCAGGCGCCGCGCCATGACCGAGGGCGTACCCACGTAGAACATGCGGCTGGTGTCACCGTGCCAGCCATCCTTGATGACGGTGACGTCGATGTTGATGATGTCGCCGTCCTTCAGGACCTTCCCTTCGCTGGGAATGCCATGGCAGATGACGTTGTTGACCGAGGTGCACACGGTCTTGGGGAAGCCGCGGTAGCCGACGTTGGCCGGAATGGTGCCCTGCACGTTCACGATGTGGTCGTGGCAGATGCGGTCCAGTTCCTCGGTGGTGACACCGGGCTTGACGTGGGGGGTGACGATGTCGAGCACTTCGCTGGCCAGTCGGCCAGCGACACGCATCATCTCGATTTCCTGCGGGGTTTTCAGATTCACGCTCATGGCACCCATTATCGCCGATCCGGCCGCAATCTGAACGAACGCCACCCAACTGGCGATCCGGGCCATGCACGGTTCCGGCAAGGAAAGTGAAAGCGTGACCGACCACACCCTTTCGGATCCCTATTTATCACGGATTACAGACACTTACGGCACCTAAGCTGGGGCCACTGTCGTCAAAGCGGCGCCGAACATGCCGCCTTCGCCTTGTTCAACAGACCTTCGGGTCAGGGAGGTTGTCCATGCGATTCCCGCATCGTTCCGCGCTTGCCTGGGCCTTGGCCGGGATCCTGCTGGCCGGGCCGGCCCTCGCCGCCGACACCACCACGTTCAATGTCACCCTGGTGGTGACCAAGGCCTGCACCATCACGGCAGCGGCGGCGACCAATGTCGATTTCGGCACCGCCGCCTCGACCACCGCCACGCCCACCCTGGGCCAGGGCACGGTGACGGCGCAGTGCTCGGCCCTCACCCCCTACACGATCTCGCTGAATGCGGGCGCCAACGCCGGTACCGCCAATGACGTCACTACCCGGCGCATGAAGAACACCAATGCAGCGGTGACCGCCAACAATTTCGTCGGTTACCAGCTGTACCAGGATGCCGCACACACCCTGGTCTGGGGCGCCACGTCCGGAACCAATACCCAGGCCGGCATCGGTACCGGCCTGGCGGTTCCTTACATCGTCTACGGCCAGATCCTGAATCTGAGCACCAACAACGCAGCGGCCGGCAGTTACCTGGACACCGTCACCGCCACGATCACCTATTGAGGGAGGGCCTGCATGGCCAGATACCGCCCGTGGCACGCCACCGGCGTGGTGCTGCTCGCCCTCTGCCTGCTGATGACTGCAGCTGCGGCCAGCGGCACCAGCC